>NZ_JAMYOI010000030.1:0-67302 GCF_040319775.1 Mesorhizobium sp. M0870 | reverse complement strand
CCACCCCCGTCCGGGCGTTTTCCGGCAACTCCCCGGGCCGGGGGCTGGGCCTAATCATAATTGTACCCCCCCGGGGGCCAAGGCCCGCGGGGCGCGGAAGCGTCAATCCTGCTTGCCGAGGAATGACGGCCCTTCGCCGATGATCTTCTTGTCTTCCTTGCCGATGATTTCGAGATCGCGCCCCTCATAGGGCAGAGACGACAGGATGCGCCGCATGATCGCCAGCCGCGCGCGCCGCTTGTCATTGGCCCGTACGATGATCCACGGCGCGAATTCCTTGTGGGTGCGCTCGAACATTGTGTCGCGCACCTTGGTGTAGTCGTCCCACTTGGTGATGCCTGCAACGTCGATGGGGGAAAACTTCCAGCTCTTCAGCGGGCTGTAGCGGCGGTCGTGGAAGCGCTCGAGCTGCGTTTCCCGGCCGATGTTCAGCCAGAATTTGAAGAAGTGGATGCCCTCGTTGGAGATCATCCGTTCGAAATGCGGCGTCTCGTCGAGAAACTGCTCGTGCTGCTGCGGGGTGCAAAAACCCATCACCGGCTCGACACCGGCGCGGTTGTACCAGGACCGGTCGAAAGTGACGAATTCGCCTGAAGTCGGGAAGTGGTCGACATAGCGCTGGTAGTACCATTGACCAAGCTCGGTCGGGGTCGGCTTGGTCAGCGCCACGTTGCGTGCCGTGCGCGGATTGAGGTACTGGCGCACCACGAAGATCGTGCCGCCCTTGCCGGCAGCGTCGCGGCCCTCGAACAGCGCCATCACCCGTTTGCCGGTCGACTGCAGCCAGGCCTGCGCCTTGACCAGCTCGATCTGCAGCTTCTCGAGCATCTCGTCATACTCGTCGCTTTTCATCTTCTTGTCGTAGGGATAGCCGCCGGCGGTCAGCTTGTTGTCCTCGACCCAGTCGGGAAGCACGGGATTATCGATGTCGAACTCCCTCTCCTTGCCGCCGATCCTGATCTTCAGCGGCCCCGAAGTTGGCGCGGCGGGACTTTCCTTGGCTTTTTTCATCGAGACGAACCCTTTCCAGCTTCCGGACTCATGCTATGGGGAGCCACTACAGCGCCGCGCGTCCGTTTGGATGCGCAAAGGACGCTGTAGCACTTTTAATTTGCGCATGATCCTTTCCGAAAATCGATTCCCGATTTTCGGGGTCATGCGGCAAGCGATCTGGTGGAAGTTTTCCGCCACCGTGCGACCGGGTGCGAAGACATTGGGGGGCAGGTCACGAGCGAATGGCTGACCTGGACACAGAGCAGAGAGGCGTCACGCAAACCATGGCCGCACGGCTGTGGAATAGCCGCTGGCTGCTTGCGGCCGGTATTGTTGCGGTTCTCGCTGTTTATGCCTTGGCCGGGATTTCAGCCTATGTCGTCCCCGCGGCGCTGCTGTTGCTGCTTGCAGCGGCTATACTGCCGACCGCCGCCGCGCGCCAATCCACCGACAGCGGCGCTGCCATCGAGGCCATCGGCCTGCAGCGGCTCTCGGGTGAATATCTGGCCGCCGCCGTCGCCGATCCGCTGATCATCTTCGACCGGGCTGCCACCATCGTGCATGCCAACGCCGCCGCCTTCGCCGCTTTCGGTGGCATCGCGCCAGGCATGTCGCTGTCGCTGAAATTCCGGGCGCCGGAGATGCAGACCCTGCTGGACGGCGTGCTATCCGGCGATGTTGCCTCGGATGTCGTCGACTACATGGAGAAGCTGCCGGTCGAACGGGCCTACCGGGTGAGCGTGTCCTCGGTCGGTCACGCCACCGATCTCTATGTGCTGGTGTTCAAGGACCAGAGCGAAGCACGCAGGATCGACCGCATGCGCGCCGACTTCATCGCCAATGCCAGCCATGAACTGCGCACGCCGCTCGCCTCAATCGCCGGCTTTATCGAAACGCTGCGCGGGCCAGCCCGCAACGACGCGGCGGCGCGCGACCAGTTTCTGCAGATCATGCAGAGCCAGACCGGTCGCATGGCGCGTCTGATCGACGATTTGTTGTCGCTGTCGCGGCTCGAGATGAAACCCTATCTGAAGCCGGGAACCGAGGTGGACCTGCGGCAGACAGTCGACAGCGTCATCGATTCGCTCGGACCGCTGGCCAGCGAAAACGCCGTTGCCATCGAGCGGCACTACGCCGATGGGCCGCTTCATGTGCCTGGCGATCGAGATGAGCTTTTCCAGGTTTTCGAGAACCTCCTGGAAAACGCCTGCAAATACGGGCAGTCTGGTGGGCGCGTGGTTGTATCCATAGCGCATGGCGATGCCGGATCAGAGCCGGGCATCGACGTGACGATCAGGGACTTTGGCCCCGGCATTCCCGAGGAGCACATTCCGCGCATTACCGAGCGCTTCTACCGCGTCGACGTCGAGACCAGCCGGACCCAGAAAGGCACCGGCCTCGGCCTGTCGATCGTCAAGCATATACTGACGCGCCACAACGCCCGGCTTTCGATCAAGTCCGAAGTCGGCAACGGCGCGGCATTCTCGGTTCATTTGCCGACGCACTGATATCGCCCTAATTCAAGGGGACTGTTTCTTTTTTCTGTCATCCGGCTAGCGTATCAGCGGGGATTCGAGGAAACGACTCAAAATCAAAACATCCCGTGGGAAGGCATTTTGCCATGCAGTCCGTGCACATCGTCAGCGCCTATGACGAGGAGTTGAAATATCTGTCGAAGCGCATCGCCGCGATGGGCGGCCATGCCGAGCGCATGGTCGAACAGGCGGTCGCCGCTCTCGTCAATGCCGACCCAGGCCTTGCCCAGAAGGTCGTCCGCGACGATACCGTACTGGACGAGGGCCAGCGCGAAATCGACGACAAGGCGATCATCATCATTGCCAAGCGTCAGCCGATGGCGGGGGATTTGCGCGAGATCGTCGGGACCATTCGCATCTCCGCCGACCTCGAACGGGTTGGCGATCTCGCCAAGAACGTTGCCAAGCGGGTGGTCGCCGTCACCGACGGACGCCAGCCAACCAGCCTGTTCCGCGGCCTCGAGGCTCTGTCCAACCTGGCGTTGACCCAGCTCAAGGAAGTGCTCGACGTCTACGCGTCTCGCTCGGTGGAGAAAATCGGCTTCGTGCGCGATCGTGACGACCAGATCGACGCCATGTACACATCGCTGTTTCGCGAATTGCTGACCTACATGATGGAAGATCCGCGCAACATCACGCCCTGCACGCATCTGCTGTTTTGCGCCAAGAACATCGAGCGTATCGGTGATCACGCCACCAACATAGCCGAGACCATCTACTACATCGTCACCGGCGATCAGTTGCCGGCTGAGCGGCCCAAGGGCGACAAGACCGACAAAATCAGCCTTTCCGGGACGCAGCCGCTGAAGTGAACGCGCCTCTCGAACCGTAATCCGATTTACGCTAAGCTTTCCGGGCTTTGCCTCTATCCTCGTCCGTGGATTTGCTCCGGGAGGTCGTGATGGAAAATGTTCGGAACCTGACCCCGGCGCCTGGGCCGACATCCGGCATTATCGCTTGCGGCGTCTACACGGCCGGGCGCCGCATCGCCGACATTCCCATCGAGGAAGCCGGCGAATGGGCAAAGAAATCCGGTCATGTCGTCTGGATCGGCCTATTGGAGCCCGACCGTAACCTGTTGCTGCGCGTCCAGGCGCAATTTCACCTGCATGAGCTGGCAATCGAGGATGCCGAGCACCCGCACCAGCGGCCGAAGATCGAGCAATATGGCGACGCCTTGTTCATCGTCGCTCGCACCGCGCAGCTGATCGACGGTCGGGTCACCTTCGGCGAGACCCATTTGTTTGTTGGCTCAGGCTACATCGTCAGCGTCAGGCACGGTCCTTCGACGTCCTATGCCGCCGTTCGGCAGCACTGGGAAAGCTGCCCGCACTCGCTGGCCAAGGGTGAGGATTTCGTCCTTTACGCCATTCTCGATTTCATCGTCGACAATTACATGCCGGTGCTCGAGCAGATCGAGGACGAGGTCGAGGCGATCGAGGACAAGGTTCTGCTGAAGCCGATGACCGCTCCCGACATCGAACGGCTCTATATGCTGCGCCGCGATCTCCTACGCCTGCGCAATGCCGCGCTTCCGCTGGTCGAAGTCTGCCGACGGCTGACCAGCGCCGAGCTGCCGCAGATACACACCGCCATGCATCCGCTGTTCCGCGACGTCACCGATCACATCCGCACCGTCCAGGAGAAGATCGACAGTCTGCGCGAGGTGCTGGCGTTCGCTTTCGAGGCGAGCTTGCTGGTCGGCCAGAGTCAGGAAACCGCGAACACCAAGAAGCTCGCCTCCTGGGCCGCAATCCTGGCGGTGCCGACGGCGCTCGCCGGCATCTACGGCATGAACTTCAGCGACATGCCGGAACTGAAGATGGAATACGGCTATCCGGTGGTGCTGGGCGCTATCGTGCTGATCTGCACGTTTCTCTACTGGCGGTTCAGGAAGAACGGGTGGCTGTGAGGGTAGGCAGTAGGCAGTAGGCAGTAGGCAGTAGGCAGTAGGCAGTAGGCAGTAGGCAGTAGGCAGTAGGGCAAGAAATTCAGAGCATATTGCCCCTACTGCCTACTGCCTACTGCCCAATCCCTAACTATCGGCTCCGCCGCCGCTCCGATGCCGGCTGGAATGCCACGCGGGCGTGGTACTTGCAGTACGGACCGGTTTCGGCGGCATCGTTGCCGCAGAAATGGAAGTCCTCTGAAAGCGGATCGCCGTTCGGCCATTTGCAGGTCCGCTCGGTCAGCTCGACCAGCTGCAGATGCCGCGAGATCGGCAGCACGACATTCTCAACCGGACGGATATAATGGCGCGCCACCGGTTCGGCGTCGAACTGTGTCTGCAAGGCCGTCGCGCCGATCGATGTCGTGACATGGCGTGCCGTGGTTGCAGCGCGTGATACCGATTTCTGGACGGTCGATCCTTGTGCCGCCTTTTTCTGGCGTGCCGGCGTGGCGGTCGAGCGACCGCGGCCCGAGAGTTTCAGCCGATGCACCTTCCCGATGACCGCATTGCGGCTGACCCCTCCAAGCTGCGCAGCAATCTGGCTTGCGCTCAGACCCTCCGACCACAGTTTTCTCAAGAGTTCTACCCGCTCGTCAGTCCAGTTCATGAGACCGCGCTCCTCTAAGCGTGCGGCAATCGGAATCCTTCTCCCGACCCGGCAACATTTGCCGGGGCAGACACCACATATATCTGGTGATTAGGTCCGCCGCACGAAATCTAGTTATTTCTCGACTACAACTACTCTATGCGCTGACTCGGTGACAAGAGTCCCAAGTGCAACACGAATCGGTTTTTTCGGTTTTCCCCAACTTGCCCGGTCGCTTATGAGCCGGCGTCCCGTCAGGGGGCTTGCCGCGCGCCACTACGCGACGTTTTCGTTGACTTCATGGCCGAAAAACGGGATAAGCCGCACAGGCCGCCGCTTTGGCGGCTTTTTTGATTTTCCGGTACCGGAGACGCATATAATGAGCGGTTCGGCGCTTTACGAGACCTTTGCTCGCGCACCCCTGGCCTTCGACCACGGGGAAGGCACATGGCTGATTACCGACAAGGGCGAGCGATATCTCGACTTTGCCGGCGGCATCGCCGTCAATTCGCTGGGCCACAGCCATCCGCATCTGGTCGCCGCACTCACCGAGCAGGCAGCCAAGCTGTGGCATGTCTCCAACCTCTACGAGATCCCCGGGCAGAGCCGGCTTGGCGAGCGGCTGGCCGACGCCACCTTCGCCGACAAGGTGTTCTTCACCAATTCCGGCGCCGAGGCGCTGGAATGCGCGATCAAGACGGCGCGCCGCTGCCAGTTCGTCAACGGACACCCCGAGCGCTTCCGCGTCATCACCTTCGAAGGTGCCTTCCATGGCCGCACGCTGGCGACCATCGCGGCCGGCGGCCAGTACAAATATCTCGAGGGCTTCGGCCCCAAGGTCGAAGGTTTCGATCAGGTCAGTTTCGACGACATCGACGCCGCCGAAAAGGCGATCACGCCGGAGACGGCCGCCATCCTGATCGAGCCGGTGCAGGGCGAGGGCGGTATCCGTCCGGTGCCGACGCAATCGCTGAAGCGGCTCAGGCAATTGTGCGAACAGCACGGCCTGCTGTTGATCTTCGACGAGGTCCAGTGCGGCATCGGCCGCACCGGCAAGCTGTTTGCGCATGAATGGTCAGGTGTAACGCCAGACATCATGGCGATCGCCAAGGGCATTGGCGGCGGCTTCCCGATGGGTGCCTGCCTTGCCACGGATGAAGCGGCCGTCGGCATGACCGCTGGCGTGCATGGCACCACGTTCGGCGGCAACCCGCTGGCCATGGCAGTCGGCAACGCCGTGCTCGACGTCGTGCTGGAAGACGGCTTCCTCGAAGATGTCCAGCGCAAGGCGCTGCTCATGAAGCAGGGGCTGGCGTCGGTCGCCGACGAGTTTCCCGAAATCATCGAGGACATCAGGGGTGCCGGGCTGATGCTCGGCCTCAAATGCGCCATGCCCAACACCAAGGTGAACATGGCCTTGCGCGACCAGCACCTGCTGGCGGTTCCGGCCGGCGACAACGTCATTCGCCTGTTGCCGCCGCTCACCGTCACCGACGCCGAGATCCATGACGCGCTCAACCGCATTCGCGCCGGCGCCAAGGGCCTGGCGGAGGCGATCGCTTCCGCCGCGGCGAAGTAATCCCGGAACCATTGCTGATGTCAGTTCGCCATTTCACCGATCTTTCCGCCGTTTCCGAAGGCGATTTGCGCTTCATGCTGGACGATGCGGTGGTGCGAAAGGCGCGCCTCAAGGCCGGCGAGCGCACCAAACCGCTCGAAGGCAAGGTGCTGGCGATGATCTTCGACAAGCCGTCGACGCGCACACGCGTCTCCTTCGACGTCGGCATGCGGCAGCTCGGCGGCGAGACCATCATGCTGACCGGCACCGAGATGCAGCTCGGCCGTTCCGAGACCATCGCCGACACCGCCAAGGTGCTGTCGCGCTATGTCGATGCGATCATGATCCGCACCACCTCGCATGAGCGACTGCTGGAGCTGACCGAGAACGCCACCGTGCCAGTGATCAACGGACTGACCGACGACACCCATCCCTGCCAGCTGATGGCCGATATCATGACCTTCGAGGAGCATCGCGGTCCGGTCGCCGGCAAGACCATCGCCTGGACCGGCGACGGCAACAATGTGCTGCATTCGCTGATCGAGGCCTCGGCCCGGTTCCGCTTCAACCTCAACGTTGCCGTGCCCGAAGGCAGCGAGCCGGCGCAGAAGCACATTGACTGGTCGCAGGCGCATGGCGGCAAGCTGCACTTCACCCGCTCGCCCGAGGAAGCCGTCGACCAGGCCGACTGCATCGTCACCGATTGCTGGGTGTCGATGGGCCAGGAGCATCGCGCCCGCGGCCACAATGTGTTCTCGCCCTACCAGGTCAATGCCAAGCTGATGGCCAGGGCCAAGCCGGACGCGCTGTTCATGCACTGCCTGCCGGCGCATCGCGGCGAGGAGGTGACCGACGAGGTCATCGACGGACCGCATTCGGTGGTCTTCGACGAGGCCGAGAACCGGCTCCATGCCCAGAAGGCCGTGCTGGCCTGGTGTCTCGGCGCTTGAAGTGTCTCGGCGCTTGATCCCCAGGAGCTTGATCTGCGGGGGTGTGATGCCTATTTGCGCCGCATCACGCAAATCAAGCGCGTTTCGACGCATGCGCCCCGGAGGGCGGCATGGCCGCGCCCTGGAGCTTTGTCATGTTGGAAACCTATCAAGTGACTGAACATCACCCCAAACTCGGCGAATTTGGCTATGCCGGCGACGATCACGTCGTGCCGTTCGAGGTCGGCCCGCTCGATGTGCGGGGCCGCACGGTCCAACTCGGGCCGATGCTGGACGCCATCCTCGGCCGCCACGATTATCCCGAGCCGGTCGCCCGCCTGCTGGCGGAGGCCTGTGTGCTGACCGTGCTGCTCGGCACTTCGCTGAAGTTCGAGGGCAAGTTCATCCTGCAGACCCGCACCGACGGGCCTGTCGACATGCTGGTCGCCGATTTTTCCACGCCCTCGGCATTGCGCGCCTATGCGCGTTTCGATGCCGACCGGCTGGAAGCGCTGGTCGCGGCCGGCGAAACCTCCCAGCAGACGCTGCTCGGCAGCGGCGTGCTGGCGCTGACCATCGACCAGGGCGCTCACACGCAGCGCTATCAGGGCATCGTCCAGCTCGACGGCGAGACGCTGGAGGATGCTGCGCGCACCTATTTTCGTCAGTCGGAGCAGATCCCGACGGATCTCAGGCTGTCGGTGGCCAAGCTTTTGACGCCCGGTCCCAGCGGCGCCCGCGAGCAGTGGCGCGCCGGTGGTATCCTGGCGCAGTTCCTGCCGCAGTCGCCCGAGCGCATGCGCGTCCCGGACCTGCCGGGTGGCGATGGCGATCCGCGCGAGGAGATCCACGATCCGGCCGACAATTCCTGGCAGGAGTTGCTGGCGCTGCTCGGTACGATCGAGCCGACCGAACTGATCGACCCGACGATCGGCGCCGAGCGGCTGCTCTACAGGCTGTTCCACGAGCATGGCGTGCGCGTCTTCGGCGGCGTTCCGGTCGCCGACCAGTGCTCGTGCTCCAAGGACAAGATCCGCGGCATCCTCGAGGGTTTTTCCGCCCAGGAGATCAAGGACAGCACCGAAGACGGCGGCATCCACGTCGCCTGCGAATTCTGCTCGAAGCAATATGATTTCGATCCGGCGGAATTTGCGGCCCAGTAGAGAAAAAAACCACGCCTCACCGGCCGCTCCGCGGCCGGTGAGGCGAAATCAATTCACCGTCCGCCGCGTCCCCGGCAGATCCAGCGAAAACGCCGGAATGGCGATGTCGAACGTCTCGCCCCGCTTGTTGCGCATCGTGTAGTGCCCGACCATGATGCCGGATGGTGTCGAGAGCGGGCAACCGGACGTGTACTGGTAGCTGTCGCCGGGATTGAGTTCGGGCTGGTCGCCGACCACGCCGGGGCCACGCACTTCCTCGACCCGGCCGGTGCCGTCGGTGATGTGCCAATAGCGCGACAGAAGCTGCACGAAATCGTCCGACTGATTGTCGATCGTTATCTGATAGCCCCAGACATAGCGGTTCTCCGAGGGATCCGAACGGTCCTCCAGATAGAACGGCCTGACCTGCACTTCGATGTTGCGCGTGACGGCGCTATACATAAGCGGCTCCAAAACAATCTAGAGCATGATCCTGAAAAGTGGGAACCGGTTTTCAGAAAAGATCATGCTCAAAGAAACAGAGATAGAGCCCCATCCCGGTTCAATCGGGATGGAACAGGCTCTAGGTCGAACTTTCGGCGCTCCACGCGGGCTGGTCAACGGTGCGCGTCCTGTCATTGCGGACGGAACCGCAGGTGGCGGCAAAGAATGTCATTTAAGTGACACATGACAATGATGGTGTGCGCCGACCAGTGCCGCGCGACTCGGGCGCTCTGTCGAATTGTTGAATCGGTCGTCATGCCAGCCAGATTGTTCTGGCGGACCGGTTTTCCTGGAGTGACCGGATCTCGATGGAACTCACTCTCATAGCCGCCACGCTTTCAACTGCCCTCATTCTCTCAAATCTCGCCAGCATCGTGCTCGCCGCTTCGCGTCTGAAACGGCGCCGCGCCATTGCCGCGCCGGCCGGCAAGCCACGGCCGGTGTCGATCGTCGTGCCGTCGCGCGGCGTCGAGCCGTTCACGCAGGAGACGCTGGAGCGCGCCTTCTCGCTCGACTGGCCGTGCTACGAGTTGATTTTCTGCGTCGCCCATGCCGACGATCCGGTGGTCAAATTGATAAACAGGACGATCGTCCGGTTTTCGAAAGTGCCGGCCCGGCTGCTTGTCGGCGACGACCGCATCAGCGCCAATCCGAAACTCAATAATTGCGTCAAGGGCTGGGAGGCGGCGCGGCACGACTGGGTCGTCCTGGCCGATTCCAACGTGCTGATGCCGAGGGACTACGTCCAGCATCTGATGGCTGCCTGGCGGCCCGGCACCGGCCTTGTCTGCTCGACGCCGATTGGCTCGCGGCCGGCCGGCTTCTGGGCCGAGGTCGAATGCGCTTTCCTCAACACGCTGCAGGCGCGCTGGCAATATGCCGGCGAGGCGCTCGGCCTGGGCTTTGCCCAGGGCAAGAGCATGCTCTGGAACAAGCCGATGCTCGACGCCAATGGCGGCATCCGCGCGCTGGCCGCCGAGATCGCGGAGGATGCCGCCGCGACCAAGCTGGTGAACAGTCTCGGCCTGCGCGTCAATCTCGTCGCCGCCCCCTTCGAGCAGCCGCTTGGCCGGCGCTCTTTTGACGAGATCTGGTCGCGTCAGGCCCGTTGGGCGCGCCTGCGCCGCGTCACTTTCCCTCTGTTCTTCGCACCCGAAATCCTGACCGGCGCCGTGGTGCCGCTGGTGCTTGCGCTGATTGCCGCGGCCAGTGCCGGCTTCAGCCTCTGGGCAACCGCCCTTGCAGTGCTGGTAGCCTTCTACCTTCCCGAGTGCGCGCTGGCCTGGTCCAAGGGCTGGTACCTGTCGCCACGCATGGTCACGGCGATCATGGCGCGCGACCTGATCCTTCCGGCGATGTGGGGGCGCGGCTGGCTCGGCGGCGCCGTCGACTGGCGCGGCAATGCGATGACCATCGGCACCAAGACGGCCGAGCTGGAGGAGACGCCGTCCGGCGCCTGAAGGCCCTACCTGGCCTTCAGCGCCTGCGCGATGTCCTCAAGCAGATCGTCGGTGTCTTCCAGCCCGACCGACAGCCGGAGCGTGCCCGGCCCGATGCCGAGCTCGGCGCGCGCCTCGTCGCTCAGATTCTTGTGCGTCGTCGTCGCCGGGTGGGTGATCAGGCTCTTGGCGTCACCGAGATTGTTGGAGATCAAGACGATGTCGAGCGCGTTCTGCAAGGCAAAGGCCGCCTGCTTGCCGCCCTTGACGTCGAGGCAGATCAGCGTCGAGCCGCCCGCCATCTGCTTCTTGACGATATCAGCCTGCGGGTGGTCGGCGCGGCCGGGATAGATGACGCGGGCGATCTCCGGCCGCTCGGCCAGGAAATCCGCGATCCGGCCGGCACTTTCCGTCTGCTGGCGCACGCGCAGCGGCAGCGTTTCCAGGCCTTTCAGCAGCGTCCAGGCGTTGAAGGGTGACAGGCTTGGGCCGGTATGGCGGAAATAGTCGTGCAGGTTCTCGTCGATCCACTTCTTGTCCGACAGGATCACCCCGCCGAGACAGCGCCCCTGGCCGTCTATGTGCTTGGTCGCCGAATAGACGACGATATGGGCACCGAGCTGCAAGGGCTTCTGCTGCAGGGGCGTGGCGAAGACATTGTCGACGATCAGCCTGGCGCCGATCGAATTGGCAAGCGAAGCGACAGCGGCGATATCGACCACTTCCAGCGTCGGATTGGTCGGGCTTTCCAGGAAGAACAGCTTGGTGTTCGGCTTGATCGCCTTTTCCCAATTGGCGATGTCGGTGCCGTCGACCAGCGTCGCCTCGATGCCGTATCTCGGCGCCAGCGTCTCGACCACCCAGCGGCAGGAGCCGAACAGCGCACGCGCCGCCACGATATGGTCGCCGGCCTTGGCGCTGCACAGAAGGGCGGCCGTCACCGCAGCCATGCCGGACGCGGTGGCGCGGGCGTCTTCGGCGCCTTCGAGCGCGCACATGCGTTTTTCGAACATGTCGACGGTCGGATTAGCGTAGCGCGAATAGATGAAGCCCGGTTCCTCACCCTTGAAACGGGCCTCGGCGGCCTGCGCCGTTTCGTAGACATAGCCCTGGGTGAGGTAGATCGCTTCCGACGTTTCGCCGAAACCGGAACGCAGTGTTCCGCTGTGCACGAGTGCCGTCTGAGGCTTCCAGTTGTGCTTCTTGGTGCTCATCGCTCTTCTTCCAGACACAAAAAAACCGGCCGCGAAAGTCGCAACCGGTCCATACGGCCTTGCGGCCCGACGGTCCTTTAGCGACTTGTTTAACGTGGCTGCAAGCCGACCGGCCAAATCACCACGGGATAACGACCCTTTAGACCCGCACCGCGCTTGCGTCAATTGCCGGCTTCATTAAGAGGTTTGTACCAAGCAGGTTCCGCAAAAGTGTTCCACGGTTTTGCGACAAGAACCTGCGACAAGAAAAACGTCTGACCTAGGAGTGGAGCCTTGCGGCAGACAGGCATTCTTCCCGATCAGGACATTTCAGCGCTGTTCCAGTCCGGCGCGCTGAAGTCGGCGCGTGCGCTCGACGCCGACCAGATCCAGCCGGCCAGCCTCGATCTCAGGCTCGGCGACAAGGCCTGGCGGGTGCGCGCCTCCTTTCTGCCCGGCCCCAACCACAAGGTTTCGGAAAAGCTCGACCGGCTGCAACTGCACGAGATCAATCTTGCCGAGGGCGCGGTGCTGGAGACCGGCTGCGTCTACATCGTGCCCTTGCTTGAAAGCCTGGCGCTGCCGGCGGACATTTCGGCCTCGGCCAATCCGAAGAGTTCGACCGGACGGCTCGACATCTTCACCCGCGTCATGACCGATCGCGGCCACGAGTTCGACAAGATCGCCGCCGGCTATCATGGCCCGCTCTTTCTGGAAGTCAGCCCGCGCACCTTCCCGATCGTGGTCCGCACCGGCTCACGCCTGTCGCAGATCCGTTTCCGCACCGGCAATGCGTTGCTCTCCGAAGCCGAGTTGCACGACCTGCATCGCACCGAGATGCTGGTCGCCACCGAGCCGCCGAACATTTCCGGCGGCGGGATCGCGCTGTCGATCGACCTCAACGGCGATCAGAACGGCCTGGTCGGCTATCGCGGCAAGCATCACACCGGCCTCGTCGATGTCGACAAGCGCGCGGCCCAGGAGGTCGTCGACTTCTGGGAGCCGATCCACAAGAGCGGCGCCGGCGAACTGGTGCTCGATCCCGATGAATTCTACATCCTCGTCAGCCAGGAAGCGGTGCACGTGCCGCCGCTCTACGCCGCCGAGATGACGCCCTTCGATCCGCTGGTAGGCGAATTCCGCGTCCACTATGCCGGCTTCTTCGATCCGGGCTTCGGCCATTCGGCGTCCGGCGGCACCGGCAGCCGGGCGGTGCTGGAAGTGCGCAGCCATGAAGTGCCGTTCATCCTTGACCACGGCCAGATCGTCGGCCGGCTGGTCTACGAACATATGCTGAAGCGGCCGCAGGCGCTCTACGGCACCGATCTCGGCTCCAACTACCAGGCGCAGGGCCTGAAGCTGTCCAAGCATTTCCGCGCCGCGCGCTGAATACTTGATCAGGCGGAGCTCTTGTGAAAACTCGGCCAGGAGATGGTTCGTACTGGAAGAGCGGTGAGTTCAATGAACGACCCCTATGACGACATCTTATCGCTAACCGACAGCAAACCGATTTGGTGGGATGTCCATGACGTGCCGCGCTTTGCTCCGTTTCGTCCAGGCATGGGCGCGTATGGTAGGCCAACGGAATGCCTCCTTGTATTGGCTCGGGCGCGCGGTGGTCCTGAATATCTGCAGTTGATATGCGGGCACACCGCCCAGTTTGAGAGAGCCGATCATCTGACCCGGTCGAAGACTTTGGCAATGGGCGAGCCTCCAGCAGGTTTGCATGCCGAGAACGGCGACCTGAGTGTTGAGCCAGTCAAAGTGCTGGAGTATTGGCGGCGTGATCCAAATCCATTTGCCAAGTGGCAAAGGCTACCTGAATTTGAAATCGACCTAATCGATTGATGGCCTTCGGTCCCGACCAGACTCAGCTTGCCTGACTCTGCCCCGCCATGCTTGGTTACGCTGACCTTGAAACGAAACACTGCAAGGGGAACCAAGAAAATGCAGATTTCAAAATGGATCGTATCGGCAGCAGGCGCTGCCATGCTGGTGATGGCTGCCGGCTCTTTGTCGGCGCAGGCGGCGGAGAAAATCAAGATCGGCACCGAGGGCGCCTATCCGCCGTTCAACACCATTACGGCCGACGGCAAGGTGGAGGGCTTCGACATCGACATCGCCAATGCGCTGTGCGCGCAGATGAAGGTCGAATGCGAAATCGTCACCCAGGATTGGGACGGCATCATTCCCGCTTTGCAGGCCAAGAAGTTCGACGCCATCATCGCCTCGATGAGCATCACCGAGGAGCGCAAGAAACAGGTCGCCTTCACCAACAAATACTATACGACACCGCTCGCTCTGGTGGCGCCTAAGGACAGCGATCTCACCTCGACCGAACCGGCGGCCCTTGCCGGCAAGACGGTGGGCGCCCAGGCTTCGACCACGCAGGCCGACTATGCCCAGAATGAATATGGCAAGGCGGGCGCTGAGGCAAAGCTTTACCCGACCCAGGAAGAGGCGATCACCGATCTGCAGAATGGCCGCCTCGATGCGGTCATTTCGGACAAGTTCGTGCTGGTGGACTGGATGAAGAAGGCGAGCGAAGGCTGCTGCAAGATGATTGGAGACGTCAAGGGTACGGAGACGCAAGCCGGCATTGCCGTGCGCCTGGAAGACACGGCCCTGCGCGACAAGCTCAACGCCGCAATCGACGCCATCGTCGCCGACGGCACCTACAAGAAGATCCAGGCCAAATATTTCGACTTCGATATTTATTGAGACGTCGAAGCCGCCAATCTCCCCCCTCGTGGGGGAGATGCCCGGCAGGGCAGAAGGGGGGCGCGAGGGATCGCGACCTCTCTGCACCAGCAGACTGGTTCGAAAGAAAAACTAAGTAGGATGGAGACGTTGGCGGGACAGCGCCCCCCTCTGGCCTGCCGGCCATCTCCCCCACGAGGGGGGAGATCACGCTGTCATCGACGCCTCACAGCGCCTTCACAGCCACCTTCACCGGCTGCTCGATCTCCAGCGGGTTGCGCAGCGGCAGGCCGAAATCCCCGGCCTCGATCTCGAACACATCGCCGGCCTCGGTCTTGATGCCGTCGGCGAAGGACAGCGTCGCCGTACCGAACATATGCACATGCACGTCGCCCGGCTGGCGGAAGGCCGCGTATTTGAAATGGTGATGCTCGAGATTGGCGATGGTGTGCGACATGTTCGCTTCACCGGACAGGAACGGCTTTTCCCACAGCACCTCGCTGTCGCGCACGATGCGCGAGGTGCCGCGGATATCGGGCGGCAGGTCGCCGATCAGGATTTCCGGACCGAACGAGGCGTTGCGCAGCTTGGAATGGGCGAGGAACAGATAGTTCACGCGCTCGGTGACGTGGTCGGAAAACTCATTCGACAGCGTGAAGCCGACGCGGAAAGGTGCGCCGTCATCGCCGATGACATAGATGCCGGCCACCTCGGGCTCTTCGCCGGCGTCCTTGGCAAAGGCCGGTGACAGGAGTGCGGCGCCTGGCGCCACCGCCATCGTGCCATTGCCCTTGTAGAACCATTCCGGCTGCACGCCGATCTGGCCTTTCGCCGGCTTGCCGCCCTCCAGCCCCATGCGGAACATCTTCATGGAATCGGTGAGCTGCTCCTCGCCGTCGGCGCTCAGCTTCTTGTGCATGGAATCGCGCGTTGCGGCGGAGCCGAGATGCGTCAGCCCGGTGCCGGTCAGGTGCAGATGCGCCGGATCGGGGTGATTGATCGGCGACAGCAGCCGCCCCTTCTTGTAAGCGGCCTCGAGATCGACCGTCTCGCCAAGCCCCTTGCGTTCGATCAGCGCGACGAGGCCGACGCCGGTGCGGGCGGCCTCCATCGCCAGCGAATAGACGCTGCGGGCGCCATTGATGATCCGGGTCTTGCCGCCATTGCGGGCGACGACGCGGATGGTCTCGGCGTCGTCAAGGATCTGGGAGATCAGCATGATGAATCCTCTCTCATTTGCCTTGGCAGGACTGCCAAAACGGCAGACCTTGCTCGGCGCGGCCGGGACCTCGTCCATGCCACGGTTTAAATTCTCAGTTCGGATTGCGCTCGCGGGCCTGGTCCCTCAGGGACTTCTGTTACCGGCGGGTTGCCGGCAGCGCCGCGATCGTATGCCTCCTGCTTGCCTCGACTAGAGCAGTTCACCGTTTCACGGAAACGGCAAACCGCTCTAACTCATTGTCTTGGTGCAATTCCGGGCGGAAAACCGTTTCACACTTTTCCTGGAATTGCTCTTAAGCCCGTTCAAGCCTTGTTCTTGTTGTAGACGTCGAAGATCACGGCACCGAGCAGCACCAGGCCTTTGACCACCTGCTGCCAGTCGACGTTGACGCCCATGATCGACATGCCGTTGTTCATCACGCCCATGATGAAGCCGCCGACCACCGCGCCGATGACCTGACCGACGCCGCCCATCGCCGAGGCGCCGCCGATGAAGACGGCGGCGATGACGTCGAGCTCGCTGCCGAGGCCCGCGGCCGGCACCGCCTGTCCCAGTCGCGCCGCGATGATCAGGCCGCCGAGCGCCGACAGCACGCCCATATTGATGAACACCATCAGCGTCAGCCGCTCGGTGTTGATGCCCGACAGCTGCGCGGCCTTGGAATTGCCGCCCATGGCGTAGATACGGCGGCCGATGGTCATGCGCTTGGTGACGAAGACGAACAGCGAGATCAGCACGCCCATGACGAGCAGCACCACCGGCAGGCCCCTGTAGCTGGCGAACTGGTAGACCAGGAACAGGGCCAGCGCGCTGCCGACCAGCGTCTTGACGACGAACAGGGCAAAGGGCTCGGCCTCATAGCCATGGCGTTCGCGCTTGCGGCGCGTCCTCACCCCGAAATAGGCATAGGCCAGCACGGCGATCAGGCCCAGCACAATCGTCGTCATGTGCAGCGTCAGGCCGCTGCCCAGGATGGTCTTGCCGGCCGCGTTCACCGTCGGCGGGATAAGCGTCAGTGGCCCGATGACATCCGGAATGAAGCCGGAGCTGAGCGCCTTGAAGCCATCGGGTAGCGGCCCCACCGAGGATCCGCCGCCCAGCAGGGCCTGGCAGATGCCGCGGAAGATCAGCATGCCGGCCAGCGTTACGATGAAGCTCGGTATTCGGTGATAGGCGATCCAGTAGCCTTGCGCGGCGCCGATCGCGCCGCCCACGATCAGGCAGATGATCGACACCACCAGCGGATTGCTGAACGGGCCGAGCGGCCAGATGACCATCATCATCGCCGCCAGCGCGCCGATGAAACCGGCGACCGATCCGACGCTGAGGTCGATATGGCCGGAGACGATCACCAGCAGCATGCCCAGCGCCATCACGATGATGAACGAGTTCTGCTGCACCAGATTGCTCAGGTTCACCGGCTTGAACAGCGTTCCGTTCGTGGTGAACTGGAAGAACACCATGATGGCGATCAGCGCCAGGATCAGGCCGTACTCGCGCAGGTTCGTCGTCAGCGCCGAGACGGCGATGCGTGGGCGCTGCTCTTCGGCGACGTTGCCCTGCGGGGCGGGGGCGCTTTCGGTGCTCATGCTGCTTTTCCTTCTCCACGAACGATGGCACGCATTATTTTTTCCTGGCTTGCTTCCGCGGCGGGCATTTCGCCCACGATGCGCCCTTCGTTCATGACGTAGATGCGGTCGGTGATGCCGAGCAATTCCGGCATTTCCGACGAGATGACCACGATCGCCTTACCCTCCGAGGCGAGCCGCGCGATGATCGTATAGATTTCGTACTTGGCGCCGACATCGATGCCGCGTGTCGGCTCGTCGAGGATCAGCACGTCCGGGTCGGCGAACAGCCATTTCGACAGCACCACCTTCTGCTGGTTGCCGCCGGAGAGATTGCCGGTCATCTGATAGACGCTGGACGCGCGGATATTGGTCTTCTTGCGATAGTCGTTGGCAACGGCGAGCTCGCGCATGTCGTCGATCACGCTGTGGCGCGAGACGCCGCCAAGATTGGCCAGCGTGATGTTGTGCTTGATATGGTCGATAAGGTTGAGACCGTAGGTCTTGCGGTCCTCTGTGACGTAGGCGATGCCGTGTTGGACCGCCTTGCTCACCGAGGATACGTCGACCGGCTTGCCCTTGAGCAGCACCTCGCCGGAGATGCGGCGGCCGTAGGAGCGGCCGAACAGGCTCATGGCGAATTCGGTGCGGCCAGCGCCCATCAGCCCGGCAATACCCACCACTTCGCCCTTGCGCACGTTGATGTCGATACCCTTGATCACCTGCCGCTCGGCATGGATCGGGTGATAGACCGACCAGTTCTTCACTTCGAACACGATCTCGCCGATATCAGGCTCGCGCGGCGGATAGCGGTCGTCGAGTGAGCGGCCGACCATCGAAGTGATGATGCGGTCTTCAGAGATGTCCTTCTTGGCCAGCGTCTCGATGGTGCGCCCGTCACGAATGACCGTGACCTTGTCGGCGACCCGGTTCACCTCGTTGAGCTTGTGCGAGATCAGGATCGAGGTCATGCCCTGCCGCTTGAATTCGAGCAGAAGGTCGAGCAGCGCCTGGCTGTCCTTTTCGCTGAGCGACGCCGTCGGCTCGTCGAGGATCAGGAGCTTGACTTCCTTGCTCAACGCCTTGGCGATCTCGACCAGCTGCTGCTTGCCGACGCCGATATTGGTGATCAGCGTCTTGGGGTCCTCCTTGAGGCCCACCTTCTTCAACAGGGCGCTGGTGCGCGCCTCGTTGGCATTCCAGTCGATGATGCCGTATCTGGCGTGCTCGTTGCCGAGGAAGATGTTTTCGGCGATCGACAGCATCGGCACCAGCGCAAGTTCCTGGTGGATGATGACGATGCCCTTGCGCTCGCTGTCATGGATGCCTTTGAACTGGCATTCCTCGCCGTTAAAGATGATCTGGCCGTCATAGGTTCCTGAGGGATAGACGCCCGACAGCACCTTCATCAGCGTCGACTTGCCGGCGCCGTTTTCGCCGACCACGGCATGGATCTCGCCTTCCTCGACGCTGAGGTTGACGTTCGACAGCGCCTTCACGCCGGGGAACGTCTTGGTGATGTCGCGCATCTCCAAAATCGTCGAGGCCATGGGACAACCGCTCCTTGAGAGCTCGGCAAACATTGCCGGCGAGGTCGGCGACAATACCGGGCTCGCTAGTGAACGAAAAGGGGCCCTGCGTTGCGCAGGACCCCTGACTTTGTAACCGGGGTTACTTCAGCTCGTCGGCCTTGATGTAGCCGGAGTCGACGACCAGCGCCTGGTAGTTCGACTTGTCGACCTCATGCGGCGTCAGCAGGATCGAAGGAACGACCTTGACGTCGTTGTTGTAGGTCTTTTCATCGAGGCCGTCCGGCTTGCCGCCCGAGAGCACCTTGTCGACGAGTTCGACGGTGGCCTTGGCCAGTTCGCGGGTGTCCTTGAACACGGTCGAATACTGCTCGCCCGTGATGATCAGCTTGACCGAAGCGGTCTCGGCGTCCTGGCCGGTCACAACAGGCCACGGCTGAGCCTCGGTGCCGTAGCCGACGGCGCGCAGCGAGGCGGTGATGCCGCGCGACAGGCCGTCATAGGGCGAAAGAACGCCATCGACGCGGCTGCCGTCCGAATAGTTGGCCGACAGCAGGTTGTCCATGCGCGCCTGGGCGGTGGCGGCGAGCCAACGCAGCGTGCCGACCTTGTCCATGCCGGTCTGGCCGGACTTGATCTTGATCGAGCCGTCGTCGATCAGCGGCTGCAGGACGGAGATGGCGCCATTGTAGAAGAAGAAGGCGTTGTTGTCGTCGGGCGAGCCGCCGAACAGTTCGACGTTCCACGGCTTGGTGTTCGGGAAACGCTCCTTGAGGCCCTTGACCAGCGAATTCGCCTGGATCACGCCGACGCCGAAATTGTCGAAGGTGGTGTAGTAGTCGACATTGGCGGTCTTCTTGATCAGGCGGTCATAGGCGACGACGACGACGCCCGCGTCAGCGGCCTTCTGCAGAGCATCCGACAGGGTGGTGCCGTCGATCGAAGCGATGATCAGCGCCTTCGGGCCTTTGGTGATCTCGTTTTCCAGCTGGCTGAGCTGGTTGGGGATGTCGTCCTGCGCGTATTGCAGATCGACGGTGTAGCCGAGAGCCTCGAGCTGGGACTTGACGGCGTCGCCGTCGTTGATCCAGCGCTGCGAGGTCTTGGTCGGCATCAGCACGCCGACGAGACCCTTGTCGGCTGCGTGCGCCGAATAGGTCATGGCAGCGATGCCAAGGGCCGCGACGGCGGCCAGTGTCTTGATGATTTTCACTTTAACTCTCCCTGGTTGATGGACGCGGCACCCCGGGGGTCGCGGGCCGCGCAATCGTGCAGAAGCGCCAAGGCACTGCTGCCGTCATATCGATCTCCGGTATCCTCCCATGGCCCCGAGACGCTGATTCAATCGATACGATTTTGCTCGTCAGCGACCGTCACGTCTTGGAACGCGCGGAGGGTGTGGGTCTTTGCCATAACTGTCAAATGCGATCTTTGATGGTTGCTATATCATGGTTGGTATATGTATTGCGACGTGACGGGCTGACCCCGATGTCGGCCTAACACGAGCAGAAGGCAGGGAAAGCGATGGCGCGGCCCGGGAATCCGACAACAGCTTCAAATGGTTACAGAGAAGCACCGGGCGATGGCGAAACCCTGCTGCGCAGCGGTCTCAGTCTGCGTCACATGCGCATGATCGTCGCGCTCGACGACCATGGCCGGGTCAGCGCGGCAGCCCAGGTTCTGAACATTTCGCAGCCGGCGGCCTCGCGCATGATCGCGGAGATGGAGGCGGTGCTGGAGGTCAAGCTGTGCGAGAGGCTGCCGCGCGGTATCACCTTGACGCCATACGGCAAGGCTTTGGCCAGGCGCGCGCGCTCGATCCTGCTGGAGATGCGCGAGGTCGACCGCGAGATTTCCGAGCTCAAGGCGGGCAAGGGCGGTTCGGTTTTCCTGGGTGCCGTGACCGCGCCGGCCATCGAGTTGGCGGTGCCGGCAATTCGTGAAATCCGCCGCATTTACCCGCGTATCGAGATCACCATGCAGGTCGAGACCTCCAATGTGCTGGCACGTGAGCTGATCGCCACGCGCCATGACTTCATCATCGCGCGCATCCCCGACGATCTCAATCCGCGGCTGTTCGAGTCGCGCGTCATCGGCGTCGAGAAGGCCTGCCTGATCGTGCGCCGGGGCCATCCGCTCACCAAGGGCGAGGCGGTGCGGCTGGAAGAGACCGCCGCCTATGACTGGGTCTTCCAGTCTGGCGGCTCGCCCTTGCGCCAGGCGATGGAGAGCAACTTCCTCAACCGCAACATCGCTCTGCCGGACCGCATCCTGAACACCAGTTCGCTGCTCCTGACCCTGGTCATGGTCGCGCAATCCGATGCCATCGCACCGGTCTCTGTCCAGGTGGCGAAATTCATCCAGAACCCTGACGGGCTGGCCGGCGCCATTGACGTCGTCCAGACCGAATTCGACATCGAGGTCAGGCCCTACAGCCTGATCACGGTCAGGAATCGCGCGCTGTCGCCGGCCGCCAAGATGCTGCACGACTTCATTCTGAGGGAAGTGGGATGATGGCTGGCCCGGGTAGGTTGTCCGGCGAAAGCACCGCCAGGCCGAGGCTAGAGCAGTTCACCGTTTCACGGAAACGGCGACCCGCTCTAACTCCTCGTTTTGACGCAATTCCGGACGGAAAACCGTTCCTGGAATTGCTCTAGCGAAAGCGAACTGGGAACATTGTTTCCCGCCAATGCGTTCATGATCTTGCAAGGGACGATTTCTTCTGGAGGCTGAACATGCGCAGCTTCGAAATCATCGATCTGCTTTACGTGATCGAGGCCTGCAAGCACGATCGATCGGTCGGGAATTTCGTTTCCATGGCTGAAGGCGTGGAAGAATTGCGGGTGTTGACCGGCGATTTCGTTTCATCGGATGACGTGGCAGCAAACGCCCTCGCAACGGTGGCGCTTGCGCGAGGCTGCTCGGTTGTGTTCGACGAACAGGCAGGCGCTGAAATGGTTCTGACGCCTTAGACTGGAGCGGGTAGAGGGAATCGAACCCTCGCGTTCAGCTTGGGAAGCTGACAAGCTACCATTACATCATACCCGCGTGCGCCCTCGTTACCATGACGGCCCGGCTTCGGGCAATCGCAAAGCGGTCTGTTCTCACGACGGTCGTGCTGCGGATCACGGCGCGCCCGCGGCCGTGAATTGCCGTTTTGCCTCCGCGACCTTATTGCCGGGGGCGAAGCTTGGCCAGTATTTCGAGATGGCCAGCGTCGCGCCGGCGGAAGAGAAGTGGCCATAGTCGAAGTAGAGAAATTCATTGGTCGTGGCATCGGCGTATGAACAACCGGCCGAGTCGCACAGATACGTCAGCGGATCTATGAAATCGGCCCCTTTGGTGAACGGCAGAACCCGTGCGTTGATGTTCGGATCCATAGCCATCGGCCAGGATGTGGTTCCGGCATGCTCCCGTTTCACCAAGAAAGCGATCTTCTGGACGTCGGCGATGAATTCCGGAGACTGGCCGACGGTATAGACCTTGACCCCCATCTCGCGAAGCCGATCGATCGTCTTCTGCAGGCCGTCGAAGCCCCTGGCCTGGTAGTCGGTCCATCGGCCGCTCAAGATCACCGCCTGGATGTTGGCGTCGCGAATAATCGACAAGGCCCGTTCGTTGAAGCGGGTGCAGGCGGGCCGAGCATAGGAAAAATAGGTCAGGTCGGGCGGACAGCCGGCATAGGTGTATTGGATGACATTGGCCTGGATTTTCTGGGCGTTGGGCTCAAGTCCCGGAACATAATGGGCAGCGAAAGAATCGCCCCACAGCAGCACATTGGTGGCAAAGCCCATTGTACGGGTGCAGTCGGCAAGGTTCCAGTCTTCGATGCGGGTCCCGTTTTCGTTGAAACAGATGCCGTTGCGCCAGTCGCCGACCCGGATACGTTCGGTCGAGAAATCCGGAAACCGTTGCGGGAAACCGTTGCCCAGTGCACCGGCCAAACCACCGGCGCACAGCAGCACGATTGCCGTCGCCGAAAAGGCGAAGATAGGCAGCGGGGCGGTATAGGCGCGTTTGTGGCGGAAGGGTTGCTCGACATATTTCCAGGAGAATGCCGCCAAGGCGAAACTGGCCACCGTCATCGCGATAATCGTTGGCACACCGACAGTCTTCAGGGAGAGATAATGGACGAACGAGTTGATCGGCCAGTGGACGAGGTAAAGCGAATAGGAAATGAGGCCGACCCAGACCAGCGGCGCCAACCGAAGCACGCGAGTGGCGACAGATGCCGGCCTGTCGGCGTTATCCTGGCCAGCATAGATCAGCAAAGCTGTTCCGATGCAGGGGAATAGGGCGTTGTAGCCGGGGAACGGATCGCTGTCCGAAATCATCACAAAGCCAAATGCAATCAGGGCAAAGCCGGCGAGGCCGATCAGGTCCGCCGCCAGCCGACTGGCTAGGACCGGAGGCTTCCGCAACATCAGCATGGCGCCCAGCGCCAGCTCCCATATGCGCGTCGGCAAGAGATAGAAGCCTGCCGTCGGTGCCAGCGAGGTTGCTATGACTGCCAGGGCAAAGCTGCCGACGGCCATCGGCAGAAGTACCGTCAGCCAGCGTTTCGAGACGTATCGGTAGATCAGATAAAGGAGGATCGGCGCGAAGATATAATACTGCTCTTCCACCGAAAGCGACCATGTGTGCAGGAGTGGCCGTAGTTCGGCGTCGATGGAGAAATAGTTCGTCGTTTTCCAGAAATAGATGTTCGACCAGAAGGTTGAGGCGGCGATCACGCTAAGGCTGAATTCGTGGAGATCCGAAGGCAGAAGGATGAACCAGGCGGCAATGCTCGCGAGCAGGATGACGAAGGTCAGCGCCGGCAGGATGCGCCGTGCGCGGCGCCAGTAGAAGCGGCCGATCGAGAACTGGCCCCGCTCAAGATCATCGAGCAGGCTGCCGCTGATCAGATAGCCCGATATGACGAAGAAGATGTCGACACCGGTGAAGCCGCCAGGAATGGCGGACACGCCGAAATGGAAGAGCACGACGGGCAGCACCGCAACGGCCCGCAGGCCGTCGATGTCGCGCCGGTAGTTCATCCGGCCGGCTCGCACACGGCCACCAGGATCCGTGCTGCCGCACCCGCCACGCTCATTCGGCGATGCCTCAGGTCGTGCTGAAAATCCCGGCTCATCGATCTCACAGGCTTATCCCCAAGCAGTAATTTGTTGCGCTGCAACATACGTGTCAAGGCATATATTGGCCGTCGCGAAATTCGCCAGCAACGCACCAGGATCAGGCGCCAGGCAGATAGATCACTGCATGGTCGTCCGCATAGGCCCGCTTCCAGCCCAACTGGTCGAAAAAGGGGATGCGGGCGTCGTCAGCCGACAGCAGCGCCCAGCCTATTGCGTATTTCTTCAACCGGGCTTCGAGGAGTGGCTTGCCGTTGCTGTGACCCGTCTCGTCATCGGCTTTTGTGAAACCTCCCAGGAACAGCTGGTCCGTCCGTCCGTCGATATAGGTCTTGAACCCGTGGAAAATCAGCGTGCCGCCGAAATTGTAGGAATTCAGCACGTTGCCGGATAGATGATGGCTTTGCGCGAATGCCAGCGCCCCGCTGGCCGATGTCTTCGGACTTGGCGCTACCTGATAGACGCTGCCGAGCACAGTGACCCCGCCAATCAGCAGAACGGCTGCCGTGCCGCAGATGGCGTAGAACCGCCTGGCGAAGAATCTCTCCAGTCCGTCGCGCTTTTCGGCCAGCCATGCGGTGGCCGAAAGCGAGGGATATTGCTGGGCGACCTCGGCCGCCATCACCAGCGGAATCAGCAGGAAGAACAGATACATGAAGCGCACATGGGCGAGATAGACATGCAAGGTGAAGACGACGAACAAGGCCTTGGCCCAGCCAATTCGCAATCGGGACACCAGTAGCCCGAAAAGCGCCAGCAGCATCGCCGCTTCCTGGACGGGACTGTCCGGCTGATTGAACGGTTTCCATTCCATGATCAGCGACACCGCCTCATTGCCGTAGGCCACGGCGAGCGTCGCCAGGATGGCCTGGACGCCGTAGGGGTGGATCAGGCTGACCAGCGGGCAAAGCAGACCGAACGCGATCCACTTCGCCAGCAGGGACGGTTTCGACAGGCCCGTGCGCGCCAGCAGATCGAGACCGGCAAAAGCCGCGATGACGAAGCTCAAGGTGAAGGTGGCGTGCAGGTTCGCCCATAACACGACCAGCACAAGCAGCCACCAGGGCGGCGCCCGTTCTTCCCTCGCCGCACCGAAGAGCACCGCCGTCCAGATGACGATGATCGGGAAGGTGAAGACATGCGGACGCGCCGTGAAGATCGGGTTGATCAGGAACACCGCCGCGAAGGCCAGTGTAATCGCCAGGATCGGTTTCAGCCATGCGCTGAGAAACCACCCCATGAGGAAAACCGTCAGGGAGATCGAGGCGATGATCGCGGTGACGACCCCGTTCCAGCCGCCCGCCCGGTAGGCAAGAGCCAGCAGGACCTGTCCCAGCCATTCCTTGGCAATCCAGGGCTGGCCGGCAAACGTGTAGGAATAGGGATCGACGGTCGGAAATGTCCGGTTAGTCAGGAAATCCAGACCGACCTTCACTTGCCACCAGCTGTCGGGATCCTGCAGGGTGGCGCCTGCCTGGGCACCCAACGCACCGGCCATCGCCAAGGCCGCGAACAGGCAGAAGATCAGCCTGTTCCGCTCGTTGTATGTCGCGGCCTCCGCACTGGCCTGAGCGTCGTTCATGCTGCGCCGCCTCTGATCGGTTCCGGTGACAGTTGGGTTCAAGGTGTTGGATTGGCGGGGTGCTGCCGAGGCTTGTCGGCCACCCGAACTGTGCGGTCGGTGCTGTCGTCCCCGCGCCCCACAAACACGAAGCGAGCCGAGCCAAGATAGAAAACAACCGAATAGACGCAGATTCCCGCGAGGTGGACCAGCGGGTTTTCGACGATGCCTGCTGAACGGGCGGCGATCACGACGGCCAGATTGACGCTGTAGGCGACCAGAAAGACACCCCCGTAGCGCAGCGCGGTTCCGGGCTGGAAACCATCGGCTCTGCTGAAGGTCCATTGGCGGTTGAGGAAGAAGCCGAGGACAAGGCCGGCGGCATAACCCGTGGCGTTGGCAAGGATGTCGCCCAGACCCAGCGCAAGCCCGGCCAGGATGACAGCGTATCCCAGCGCCGTGTTCAACAGACCGACGGCGCCAAATCGCAGCATCCTCGGGAAGTCAAACGGCAGGCTTGACCACATGCGCAAAATATTGGGCTCCGACAGGTACCTTGGTGAGGAAGCGCTCGAACGGCCTCAGTCTCGCAAGCATCCGAGGAAAGAAAATCCGGTAGACGATCCTCGTATTGGCAAGGCCCGCCTCGGCCATGCGCCTGCGCATCTCGCGCGAATTTATCAAAACCGCGTTTTCATCGAAGGCACAGTTTCTCACCGCGTGCGTGGTCAGCGGGTTCCAGGGATTGTGTTCGAAGACGAAGAAGCTGCCGCCATCGGCCAGCACCCTGCCGATCTCGGCGAACAGTCCGATCTGCAGGTCCTCGGGAATATGGTGGAATACACAGGCCGCGAAGGCCAGGTCGAAGCTGCCGTCGGCAAAAGGAATTGTCTTGCCGTCGAAATGCGTGAAGGCGGCCTGGCCGGGAAAGCGCTTGCTGGCGATGTCGAGCGATTCCCGCGAAGGATCGAGCAAGGTGATCTCCGCGTCGGGAAACGCGTTGCGCATATGGCCGAGCGAATTGCCGACGCCGGCGCCGAAATCCAGTACTCGTCGGGGTTTGACACCGGCCCGCCGCAGCGTCGCGGCGACGTCGTCGATCTTGTACCTGGCGAAGAAATCCGGGTTTTCGCCGCTCAGCCTTATGCTTGCGGCATGCTGCTCCTGATATTCCCGCGCAAACTGGTCGAACTCCGCCTCAAGCACGTGCGGCCCTCTTTGCCATCTCCTGCAGGCGATGGACCGGCAATTCGCCGTCCTCCACCGCCTGGCTGCGCGAAACGATCTCGTTGACGAAGTAGAGCGGCCGCCGCTTTGTCTCCATGTACATGCGCCCGAGATACTCGCCGAAGATTCCGAGCACCATAAGCTGGACGCTGCCGAGGATCAGCACGATCGCGGCAAGGCTGGTCCAGCCGGGCAACACGTTTCCGACCGACCATTCGAACAGCGTGTAGCCGAGCACGACCAGCCCCAGAAGCCCGAACATCATTCCGAGCAGCGAAGCGAAGCGCAAGGGCACGATGGAGAAGCTGGTCATCGCGTCGACCGCCAGAAGAAGCATTTTCTTCAGCGGATAATGGGTGGTGCCGGCAAAGCGGCGGTGCCGCTCATAGGGGAAAGCCACCTGTTTCAGCCCGATCCAGCTAACCATGCCGCGAATGAACCTGTAACGTTCTGGCATCGCGTTCAGATGGTCGAGCGCACGACGGTTCATCAGCCGGAAATCACCGGTATTCGGGGCTATGTCGACGTCGACCATCCGGCGCAGCAAGCGATAGAACATGGACGCGGAGGCGAGCTTGAACCAGCTTTCGCCATCGCGCGTCAGCCTCTGGCCGTAGACCACATCGAAGCCTTCGTTCATCTTCGTCATCATCGCGCCGAGCAGTTCAGGTGGATCCTGCAGGTCGGCATCGAGAATGAGAATGCGCTGGCCGCGACAGAATTCGAGCCCGGCGCTCAACGCGATCTGGTGGCCGTAATTGCGGGCGAGGTCGATGGCGACGACATGTTCGTCCTTTTCGGCCAGTTGTAGAATGGCCTCGCGCGTACCGTCGGTCGCGCCATCGATGACAAGGACGATCTCGTAGGAAGGGCCTTGTTCAAGGCATGCGGCCGTGACCCGCCGGTGCAGTTCGGCCACGCCATCCAGCTCGTTGTAGCATGGGATGACCACCGACAGCATGACGCCGCGTCGCGCGGTGTTTCTCTCCGTCTCCACCAAAGCCTTGCTCCCGCTATTCGATTGGGAATAGCGGCAATTGGTTAGAAAACAGATAAGCCAATGGGATCGGCCGCAACCGTCGGCCGGCCATCATTTCTGCCGCACGCGGCCACCGACCGAACCGGCAACTCCATGCGGATGCGGGCGCCTTGCCAGGAGCCCGCCAATATCCGGATGGAGCCGTCGTGCAGCAGTGCGATCTGCCGGGCAAGGTTCAATCCCAGACCGGCGCCGCGCGATTGCGGCTGCAGGCGGTAGAAGGGCTCGAAAACATTCTCGTGCTCATCGGCCGGAATGCCTGGGCCTTCGTCGCGGATTTCGACGCCGCCGGTTTCATAGATCGCTATGGTGATCGTGCCGGAACCGCCGCCATGATCGATGGCATTGCGCACGAGATTTGCCAGCGCCCGCTCGATCTGCGGCACGTTGATCTCGACATGGACCTTGTTGGCTGTCGGCTCGAAGGCAAGATCGTAGCCTGCTTCGATGGCGAGCGGGGCAAAGTCGGCCGCGACCCGGCTGACAAGATCGCAGAGGTCGATGATTTGGCGCTGGTCCGCCGGGCGGTCGAGCAACTGGTGGTCGAGCAGCTGTTGCGCAAGATGCGACAGGCGCTCGATGTCATGCAGCAGGCGCGCGCTTTGCGGTTCCTGCTTCAGCAATTCGGCGCGCGTGCGCAGGATGGCGATCGGCGTGCGCAGTTCGTGCGCGGCGTCGGTGAGGAAGCGATCGTGCCGGTCATAGCCCTGGGCGAGGCGCGCCAGCGTCTGGTTGAAGGCATGCACAAGCGGCGCGATCTCCTGCGGCACATTCTTGACCGGCAGTTGCATCGCACGGGTGCCGATGTCGATGCGCGCGGCCTGCTGGACGGTGTCGACAAGTCCGGCAAACGACCGGCGCACGACGGCTGGCGTCGTCACCAGGGTCGTGGCTCCCATGACGAGGACAATCGGCAACAGCAGGATGACGATGATGGCCACGAGAGCGGGAAGCGCCTTCTCCCAGTTCCTGCTGCCATCCGGGTTCTTGGCGACGTCGATGCTGGCCGAAATGGTGACCTCGAGGCCCTCGGTCTCTTCCCGCGATGACCTTGTCGCGGCGATGATCTGAACCGTGCCGGCCTTGGTCGAAACCCTTTCGAGATAGGCCTCCGGCCTCAAATCATCTTCGGAAAATCCGATGGTGGCGTGATCGGCCTGGCCCAGCAGATCGCCAAAATTCCTGGTGTAGACATCGGGTATGCTGCCGAAGCGGATGCTCTGGCCGCTGTTGTCGCGGATGATGTACCAGACATTGGGGAAACCCTCACGAAACGAACGCAGCCCGTCGGTCTCATGGACGATCAATATGCCGTTGCCGTCACGATCGACGGCATCCTTGAGGGCGGCGACGGCAGCTTCGTTGTCGACAAGAAGCCGCGGATTGGCGATCCATAGCGCGGCCGCGCACAGCACGATGAAGACAAGGAGTGTCGCCGCCTGCAGCAGGATCATCCGCCGCACCAGCACCCATTGCAGCGATCGCGTGCGCGGCTTCTTCACGAGGCGGCCCGCAAGAGATAACCGAGGTTGCGGATCGCCCTGATCTCGATACCGGCAGCGACGTCGTCAAGCTTGCGACGCAGCCGCGAAATGTGCGCATCCAATGCATTGGAGCCGATCTCGTCGTCGAGAGCATAGACGGCTTCTTCCAGCGTCCCGCGCATAATCGTCCGGCCCGGCCTGCGGATGAGCGTTTCGAGCACCAGCCGTTCGCGCCGCGGCAGCTCCAGCGTCTGGTCCTCGACAAGCGCCTCGCGATGGCGAAAATCATAGGTGAGGCGGCCGACCACCGTCTGGTGGGCGCGCGTGGTGAACGAACGCCGGTGCAAGGCATTGAGCCTGGCAACCAGTTCCACCGTGGCGAACGGCTTGACCATGTAGTCGTCGGCGCCGGCATCGAGCCCCGCCACGCGATCGTCGAGCCCGCTGAGCGCCGTCAACGCGATCACCGGCACGTCCAGATGCAAGGCCCGCAGGCGCGGGATCAGGCTGAGGCCATCGCCGTCCGGCAGCCGGCGGTCCAGCACCACCGCGTCATGGTGGCCGAGCCGCGCCACGGCTTCGGCATCCGCCAGTGTCGCGGCATGGTCGACGATGATGTCCTGGCGCTCGAGTGCGGTCTTCAGCACCGAGGCCATTTCCGGCTCGTCCTCGATCAGCAGGATACGCATGCGCACTCTCCGTCACAGGCAGCCGGCACGCCGTGGCAATTCATTCGCATTCCAGCTTCGGTTGACGAAAATTGGTGATGAACCATCGGCCGCCCGAGGCGCGGGCATAGAACGTATAGAAGCATTCCTGGCGCTCGATATAGCCAGGCGTTTCGGTTTCTTCGTAGACGGTTCCGTGTTTTGTGTGGCGAACCTCGCCGCTGGAGGTCCCGGAAACCGCGTTGGTGGATATTGTCCGCCACTGATAGGCCCGCTCGCCCCGGCCGAGATCAACGACGGCGGTCGGCGGCCCGTAGTCCAGAATGACCGATTCGACCGGTTGCCCGATGTAGTTCTTCATGATGTCGGAGGCGCATCCCGTCAGCACCAGCACGATTGCGACGAAGAACGCCTTGGAGATCCACACCAGATGGTTTGCGCTGCTTTTGGACATATCCGATTCCCGTCATCAAGGTTATCCGCGGCACCGAATGCATGTCGCCCAAAAGTGGCCCCGGTTTTGGGGACAACGACATGCACAAAAACAAAAACCTGAAGCGGGCCGCATGATCCGCTTCGATGCGACGCGCTTTAGGGTGTGAAGATTGCATCGACATTACGCAGGACCTGGCACACAAATGCGGTCTGCCGACACGCGTCGACGCCGGTGCGGATGGAGGCAAAGCAATTGCGCGGCCCCGTTGCATCCGGGCGCCGCGCAAGGTCGTTCGAGCAAAATACAGACGGGTTCAACGGAACCCATGGCCTGCCCTAGAACCGGTAGTTGATGCCGGCCTTCAGTTCATGGCTGCCGATCGTCGCCTTGGATTTGCCCAGGGCGGACGTCGTTTCGACGCCTGGGGTGCGCACATAGTCATATTCGACCTTGGCCGAGAGGCCGCCGGCAAAACCCTGCTCGATGCCGCCGCCGACCAGATAGCCGAGTTTCCATCCGTCGGTGCTGCTTACCTTGTCGCCCTTGTCGAATTTGGTCATGGCGACGCCGCCGGTTCCAAACAGCAGCGTCTGGTCGAAGCTCAAGCCGGCCTTGGCCTTGGCGGCTCCGCGCCACTTTTCCTTGATCTTGCCGCCCCGGACGTCGTGCTCGGCGCCACCCAGATAGGAGCCCTCGATCTCGGCACCGAGAACCGCTGGACCCATCTGCTGGTTGTAGCCGGCCTGAACGCCGCCGCTGAGACCATTCCTGCCGGCAAACGGGTTCGGCATCCCGGTGAACGCCGTGCCGCCATGCACGCCGACATAGGCGCCGCTCCACTGGAACGCGGGGGGATCATTGTAGGTGGGCGAAAGGTCGGCGGCCATCGCCGGCCCTAGGAGGCATACGGCAAGGGCACTTGCCGTCAGGATGATCTTTGCTTGAGAGAACACTGCATTACTCCACACACGCGCGCATCCGGCAATCGATGCGCAGGTTAATTCCCGAAGAACTCGACCGTTGGGGCGGTCGGGCTCCGATTTGGCGTCTTTCAGGGATGGTTGCGCGGTCCTGGGACTGGCTTTCGCCAGCTGTGGTAGGGGGGTCAGAGCGCCCGCGCGGCCAATCACCTGAAAGACGCCGACCGTCTCGCAGGCGAAAATTGCGCGCACATTGCGGGAAGTCGAAAAATGACGATTTTTCGCTTTATTTTCAAGATATTAACGCGGTTCTGTTTACGCAAATTTAACAGTCTGGCGCGGGTTTGGCCAGTTCAGCAGCACAATCTTGCCATGCAATCGCTCGGTGGAGGCCTTTGGCATCCCGCAAAACTGCCGGCTTGAAGCGGGCAAGCCAAGTGCGTATGTCTGGGCCGAAGCCCTCGAGTCTGGGTACCTCAATCTGGAGACGGGCCTTGTCCGCATTGACGCGCTTCCTTGGCGACTCGCCGCTCAAGGTGATCCTGAAACTGCTGGTGGTGTCTTTCCTCGTCGGCCTGGTCATGAATGCCTTTGGCTGGTCGCCGATGGATGTGCTCTACGGCATCCGGAAGTTCTTCATGGACCTGTGGAATCTCGGCTTCCACGCCATCGACCGCTTCCTCGGCTATATCTTGCTGGGCGCGGCTATCGTCGTGCCGGCGTTCATCTTGTTGAGGATCGCCAACTACCGGAAGTAGAGCATGATCCCGAAAAGTGGGAACCGGTTTTCCGACAAGACCGTGCTTGAAAAGGACTATCAGGCGTAGCCCGCGGCGACCTCGAACAGGATGGCGTGGCGCGCCGCGAGTGCGGGCACATCCGTTGAATAGCCACCCCCGATGACGCCACACACCGGAACGCCCCGCGTGCGAAAGTGGCTGATGACCATGTCGTCGCGGGCGCGCAGGCCGTCATCCGACAGCGACAGCCTGCCAAGCCGGTCCTCAGCATGGACGTCGACGCCGGCATTGTAGAACACGATGTCCCAATGGGCTTGGGCGGAGAGCTCCGGCAGGATGGCGGCGAGCCTCTTCATGTAAGCGACGTCACCCGTGCCGTCGGGCAGCGCGACATCGAGGTCGGAGGCGATCTTGCGCACGGGATAGTTGCGGTCGCCGTGCATGGAAAAGGTGAACACGCGCGGATCATCGGCGAGAATATCCGCCGTGCCGTCGCCCTGGTGCACGTCGAGGTCGACGACCAGGATGTTTTGTGCCGCGGCTTCGGCGAGCAGGACCAATGCGGCGACGGCGACATCGTTGAAGGTGCAGAAGCCCGCGCCCTGCGCGCGCCGCGCATGATGGCTGCCGCCTGCGGTGTTGCAGGCGATACCGTGGCGCAAGGCCAGCCGCGCCGCCAGCACGGTGCCGCCGGTGGCAAGCTGCGCGCGCAGCGAGACGCGGGGTCCGATCGGAAAACCGATCTCGCGCTCGATCTTCTCGGCCACGCAGCAGTTGACGACCTGGTCGACATAGTCCGCCGCATGGGCAAGCTCCAGCCATGACGCTGGTGCCGGTTCGGCGGTGCTGAGCGCGTCGGGGCCGGCGAGGCCGCGCGTACGCAGCGCCTCCATCAGCAACGGATATTTGCTCATCGGAAAGCGATGGTTGACGGCGAAGCCGGCGTCGTAGTCGGGATGATGGACGATCTGCAGAGGCATGAAATCGTATCCGGCTGGCTCACGCCAGACCGGGATTTCGGTTGGCCGTCAAGGGATAGGTGATTGCGCGGTGGCCGGAAAATGGGGCACATCGACGGTTCTATCAAGCCGCAATCAGCAAGGCAGCAATCCTTGGACAAAGGTGCAACACCAGCCGACGCCGGATCCCCTATCCACGCGGGATCCCCGATCCACCCCGGATCATTTGTCGTCACCAACCGCTCCGTGCTCGCCATCGCCGTGCCGATGACGCTTGCCTATCTGACGACGCCGATGCTCGGCCTGGTCGACACGGCTGTCGTCGGCCAGTTCGGCGATGCCGCCCTGCTTGGCGGCCTGGCGGCCGGCGCATTGATCTTCGACGTCGTCTTCACCTCTTTCAATTTCCTGCGCTCGGGCACCACCGGCCTTGTCGCACAGGCGTTTGGGCGTGGCGATGCCCTGGAGGAACAGGCGGTGTTCTGGCGCGCCGTGCTGATCGCGGTTATCGCCGGCATCGTGCTCGCGGCCCTTGCCCCACTGGTCGCCATCGCCGGGCAGAAATTCATGGGCGCCGAACCGCGCGTCAGCGAAGCGATGGGCGTCTACATCCGCATCAGGCTGCTTGCGGCGCCCTTCTCGCTGATCAACTATGCCATCCTCGGCTATGTGCTGGGGCGCGGCGAGGGTGGGCTCGGGTTGATGCTGCAGCTGGTGCTCAACGGCATCAACATCGCGCTCTGCTTCCTGCTTGGGTTGGAACTTGGCTGGGGTGTCGCCGGCGTTGCCTGGGCGACCGTCACCGGTGAGTTCCTGGCCATGCTGCTCGGCCTGGCGATCGTGATCCGCCGGTTCCGGTCGGCCCCGCCCTTGCCGCGCCACCGCCTGCTCGACATGGCCGCCTTCCTGCGCATGATGTCGCTCAACCGCGACATCATGATCCGCTCGTTCTCGCTGCTCGCCGCCTTCGCATTGTTCACCCGCCAGGGCGCACAGTTCGGCACGGTGACGCTGGCCGCCAACGCCGTGCTGATGAATTTCTTTCTCGTCGCCGGCTATTTCCTCGACGGCTTTGCCACCGCCGCCGAACAGCTGGCGGGCCGTGCAGTCGGCGCGCGCGCCGCCGCACCGTTCCGCCAGGCCGTCCGGCTGACGCTGTTCTGGGGTTTCGGACTGGCGGGAGCCGCGACGCTGGTAATGCTGTCTGGGGGCGCCAATCTGGTCGCACTCGTGACGACATCGGAGGAAGTCCGTTCGGTGGCCGACATCTACCTGCCGTGGGCGGCATTCACGGCGCTGAGCGGTGTGCTGGCGTTCCAGATGGATGGCGTCTTCATCGGCGCGACCTGGTCCCGCGACATGCGCAACATGATGCTTCTGTCGTTCCTGGTTTTCGCGGCCGCGCTGCTGACCCTTGCGCCCGCCTTCGGCAACAATGGACTGTGGGCGGCGCTGCACGTCTTCCTGCTGGTGCGAGGCTTCAGCCTGCTGACGATCCTGCGGCTCAGGGTACGGACGGCGTTTTAGACGATGTCCCCCGGAAGGCCCTGCGCCGTCCAGGCACCGAACGACACCTGTTCGCGATAGGAATTTTTTCTTGACTCGGTGACCTCAGCTATGGTACATATTTGTTTATGGTGCTGATTTGCGCCAGTGACCCGCCGCACAGGCGGGTTTTTCGTTTGATGCTCCGTCAGCCAACGCCTCGGCGAGACTCCGAAGGAACCCGGTGCCAATGCTGTGCGGTCGGATGCACTTGCACTTCCAGTCGATTTCCAACAGACTTGATGCACCAATTGTTCCAGGGCGAGCTTATGCGAAGCTACCTGCCATATGTCTTGGGCGCGGCGCTGGGATTGCTCGCTGCGTTCATTCTCTCCGCGGTTTCTGGCATCGGCGGAACCGCGCAGTTGCTTCTCTTCGGCGTGTTGCCTGCCATCGGCGGCACCATCTGCGAGCGGGCCGTCAGTCGCAATCTACGCTCCTGAGAGCGGTTCAGAGTTGCCTGGACGCCCACAAGTCGAGGCGGCTGTCGCGCAACTCGCAAATCGACTTCAACCGTTCCTTTTCGACGAAACGGATCATTCCGGAAAGAACGCGGGCTGGTAGCGAGGGCCCGGCATAGATCATGCCGGTGTAGAGCTGCACCAGATCAGCGCCCGCACGGATCTTGTCCAGCGCCGTATCGGCGGAATCGACGCCGCCGACGCCGATGATGGCAAGCTCCGGCCCGAGTAATTTGCGCATCTTCGCCAGCACGATGGTCGAACGCTCGAAGAGCGGCTTGCCGGAGAGTCCCCCGGTCTCGCGCGCGGTGTCGCCGCTACGCAGCGGCGGTCGGGAGATGGTGGTGTTGGAGACGATGACGCCGTCGATCCGCTTCTCGGTGACCTCGGCGGCGATGTCCTCCAGTTCGGCCTCGACCAGATCCGGCGCGATCTTCAGGAACACCGGCGGCTGCGCCGTTCCCGTGGCGCGCGCGGCCATGACCCGCGACAAGAGCTCGCCGAGCTGCTCGCGCGCCTGCATGTTGCGCAGGCCCGGCGTGTTGGGCGAGGAGATGTTGACGGTGAGATAGCTGGCGTATTGCGCAAACTGGGCGACACCGCGCTCATAGTCACTGACGCGGTCGCTGCTGTCCTTGTTGGCGCCGATGTTGACGCCGACGATGCCGGAGCGGCCCTTACGCGCGGCAAGGCGCTTTTCGGCCGCTGCATGGCCTTCATTGTTGAAGCCCAGCCGGTTGATCACCGCATCGTCGGCCGTCAGCCGGAAGATACGCGGCTTCGGGTTGCCGACCTGCGGCAGCGGCGTGATCGTGCCGACCTCGGCGAAACCGAAGCCGAGGCCAAGCAGCGCGTCGGGCACCTCGGCGTTCTTGTCATAGCCGGCCGCCATGCCGAGCGGATTGGGGAAATCGAGGCCGCAGACGCTGACCTTCAGCCTGTCGTCGCGGACCGCCCGCGCACCAACCGGAACGCCGCATCGCAAGGCGGCGATTGACAGGCCATGCGCCGTTTCCGGATCGAAGGCGAACAGCAGCTTCTGGCCGAGCCGGTCGAGCACGCTCATTGCCCCTCCAGTGCCGGGAACTGGTGCACACCATCGGCGCCAAGCGGCAGTGGTCGGACCCACAGCACAGCTTTCAGGTCCAGAACGTCGTAGAGATGCGGAAACAGTTCGCCGCCGCGCGAGACCTCGTATCTCAGCGCAGTGCCCAGGCCGGCGCCGTCGACGGCGACCAGCAAAAGGTCTGTCTGGCCGGCAAAGTGCTTTGTCGCCGTTTCCCTGACCTGTGCTGCCGTGGAGAAGTGGATGAAGCCGTCGGCGACATCGATCGGCGCGCCGGTGAAGCGGCCATGCGTTTCGGCCTCGCGCCATGGCGCTTGCGGGGTTATCTTGTAGATAATCTGAGACATGGTTGCGCTATAGAGCAGTTCCAGGAAAAGTGTGAAACGGTTTTCCCGGGAAAAGCGCATAGCGCTTTCCCTTGGGAATTGCGTCAAGAAGATTCCGAACCAGCCATTCGGGAAAGGCCATGCCAAGGGTCTTCCCCATTTCCGGCGCAAACATGCGATATTCCAGACCTTGGCCATGGAGGACAACATGCGTCTGCAGCACATCTTGATCCCCGCCGCGCTCGTTTCGCTGGTCGCGGCTTCAGCTTATTCCGAAGAAACCGACCGTTACCGGCTGGAAAAGTCTGACAACGGCTTTGTCCGTATCGACACGCAGACCGGCGCCATGTCGATTTGCGAGGAGCGTTCGGGCCAGCTCGTCTGCAAGATGGCGGCCGACGAACGCGCTGCTTTCCAGGACGAGGTCGACCGCCTGCAAACCTCGATGAAGGTGATGGACGAGCGCGTCACCAAGCTCGAGAATTCGCTCTCCGCCCGCCTCGAATCGAAACTGCCGAGCGAGGAGGATTTCAACAAGACGATGGGCTACATGGAGCGCTTCCTTCGCGGCTTCATGGGCATCGTCAGGGATATGGACAAGGACAACGGCGCCCAGCCCAATTCGCAGAAGACCTGAGCGTTTCAACCACGGGAGGCGGCGCGCTGGCTTTGCCGCTTGAAAACAGCGCAGCCCCTCATAATCGTCCAATTGAACCCGAAAAGCCAAAAATCATCGGGGATTTGGGGAGGGACATTTGCCGGCAGGCTATTCTTTCGTCATCGCCGACGATCACCCGCTGTTTCGCGGTGCGCTGCGCGAAGCACTCGCCGGCATCGGCAATGTCGCCGCCATCCATGAAGCCGGCGATTTCGAGAGCGCCAAGGCGCTGGTCGTGGCCAACGAGGACGTCGATCTGGTGCTGCTCGACCTGTCGATGCCGGGCGCCAGCGGCCTGTCCGGCCTGGTCTCGCTGCGTGGCATCCATCCGGCCGTGCCGCTGGTCGTGGTGTCGGCGCATGACGATCCGGCGACCATCAGGCGGGCGCTCGATCTCGGCGCTTCCGGCTTTATCTCCAAATCGGCCAGCATGGAAGAGATCCGCAGCGCCGTGCAATCGGTGCTTGCCGGCGACATCGCAGCACCGGTCGGCGTCGATCTCGGCATCGAGCGCGATCCCGAAATATCGGACCTTATCAAGCGGCTGCAGGCTTTGACGCCGCAGCAGACACGGGTGCTGGGCATGCTGGCCGAGGGCCTGCTCAACAAGCAGATCGCCTATGAACTCGGCGTCTCCGAGGCCACCATCAAGGCGCATGTCTCCGCCATCCTGCAGAAGCTCGGCGTCGACAGCCGGACGCAGGCGGTGATCCTGCTGTCCAAGATCGGCAGCGACCCGCTGCAGCCGGCGGGTTGATCGCCAGGGCGCCTGTTCAATCAGAACATTGTTCAATCAGAGCACTGAACCTCCGTCCGCCGCATCGGCCGGCCGTTGAAGCTTGCGAAACTGATGGCGGCCATGATCCAGACGCCGATCCCGCCATAGAGCATGACCCAGCCAAAGCCGTTGCGCAGCGCATCCTGGGCGACGGTCCCGGCGAGCCCGGAGATGGGATTTCCAGCAGCGATAGCTTCGGCGAGAAGACGCAATTGGGCAGCGTCGAGGTCGGGCAGCGCATGCCCCAGATGCGCCAGCACACCGCTGGCCAGGATGAAGCCCATCACCGCGATGTTCAACGCCAATGAAACCATGCGCGCGCTCATGTCGATGCCGGAGGCCATGCCGGCGCGATCGCTCGAAACGGAACCCGTCGTCGTGTTGGTGACAGGTGTGTTGGTTATTCCCAGACCCATCCCCGCGATCAGGCAGCCGGGCAGCATCGTCAGCCAGTCCGGTTGCGCGGCGGCGCTGCCGAACTTCATCAGGATGAACCCGACGCCGATGATGACGAGGCCCGCCGGAATGATGATGCCGGGCCGATAACGCAGCGAAAAGCGCTCTGCCAACGGCGGCAGCACAAGCGTCGGCAGCGTGTAGGCAAGCAGGGCAAGGCCGGTGGAGACGGTGTCATAGCCGAGCCCGGCGTGGAACCAGATCGGCAGGTAGATCATGAAAGGCCAATAGCTGAGGTTCATCGCGGCCGAGCCGACGATGGCGCCCGAAAAGGGCCGAATCCGGAAGACCGAGAAGTCGAACATCGGCCGCTGGCTGACCTTCTCGGCAATGAGGAAGGCGATGAAGCTCACTATCGAGATACAGAGGATGGCCAGCGCGGCAGGGCTGGAGAAATCCAGATCCGGCCCCTGGATGATGTAGAAAACGAGGCAGAAAACCGACGGCGACAGCGTCAGGATGCCTGCTACGTCGAGCTTGCCCGCCTGTGGATCCTTCGATTCGTGGACGCCCATCAGAGCGAGGGCGAACGCCAGCGCCGCAACCGGCACGTGGACAAGAAACACCCATTGCCAGCTCGAGACCGCGACGATGCCGCCGCCGATGATGGGGCCGAAGCCGAGGCCGATGCCGAAGATGACGCCCCACCAGCCCCATGCGACGGCGCGTTCGCGCCCTTCCCGGAATTCATGAGACAGCACGGCAAGCTGGCAGATCAGCATCGCACCGCCGCTCAGGCCCTGCAGAAACCGGGCGACGATGAGCGTGGAGACGCTTTCGGCGACGCCGCAAATCAGTGATGTCAGGCCGAAGGCGGCGATGGCGACCAGAAAGACACGCTTGCGCCCGTAACGATCGGCGATCGTGCCGACCGCCATCAGCACCGTCGTGACCGCGATCGTATAGGCGTTCATCACCCATTGCAGTTGCTTGAAGTCGGCATGCAGCACCTGCTCCAGTGTCGGCAGGATCGTGGGAACGCTTGAAATCTCCAGACCGAACATCAGGCACGCCAGGCAGGCGGCAAACAGAACGATGATGCCGCGGCGGGTCAGGGCAGTGGGCATGGTTCAACCTTTCGAACGTATTTGTCGGCAATCGGCGAATCCATTGCAGCTCGCCCGGCGCGCGTATGGCCCAGGGTAGGCGAGGCTTGATCATTTTAGAATTGCATGGTTGGCTATTTCAGAGACAACAAGTGCGGATAGCTGACATGACGCTGGACGTAGACGCTGTGAAAACATTCGTCGCCATCGCCGATCTTCAGAGCTTTACGCGGGCGGCCGAGGCTCTTGGCAGCACGCAAGGAGCAATCAGCGTGAAGCTGAAGCGGCTGGAAGAGCGCGTCGGCCAGAAATTGATCGAGCGCACGCCTCGGCTGGTGCGCTTGTCGGCGCAGGGCGCGGTGTTTCTCCAGCCCGCACGCGACTTCCTCGCCGCGCACGACCGCGCCATCGCCAGCCTGTCTTCAGTTCGCCGCCGCTTCACCCTGGGCATCGCCACCCATGTCGGAGGCGCGGAAGTCCCGACATTGCTGGCGCGGCTCAATGCGCATGACCCGGCGCTCACCATCGAAGTGCGGCTCGATGATTCACACGACCTGCTGGACGCTTTCGATCGCGGTGAGATCGACGCGGCGATCATCCGCCGGGAGGACGACCGGCGCGATGGTGAATTGCTGGCGCCCGAACATTTCGGCTGGTACGCCGCGCCCGACTTCGTCCACCGGGCCGACGAGCCGCTGCGCCTGGCGGCATCCTCGCCATCATGCGGTATTCGTAACATCACCACCCGCGCGCTCGACGCTGTCGGAATACCGTGGACGGAGGTGTTCCTCGGCTGCGGCTCCTTCGCCGTCGCCGAGGCCGTCTCGGCCGGCCTCGCAGCCTCGGTATTTTCCTGCCGGCTTGCCCCATCCGGCACCATCGAGGTCAGCCGGAAATTCGGGCTGCCGGCGCTGCCGCCTTCCGAGATCGTGCTGCTTTCGACGCTGACGGACGCCAAGTCCCGCGAGGCGCTGAGGACGCTTGCAATGGCCTTTCGCGAGCATCGTCCGCCTGTGGCGGGCAATGCCGGACGGCCCCGGTTCCGCAGTTCCCAGATGGTCGACGGCCTGGCCTAGAGCAATTCTAGGAAAAGTGTGAAGCGGTTTTCCGTCTAGAATTGCGTTAAAACAAAGAATTAGAGCAGAACGCCGTTTCCATGAAACGGTGAAATGCTCTAGGACACCACCCTCGGACACCAGGGCTGAGACCGGGCGCCTCTGATGCTATTCGGCCGCCGGTGCCAGAGGCCTGACCCTGGCCATCATCGAGCGCAGTACCGCTGGTTTGAGCGGTTTGTTGATCACCGCAATCTCGAGCCCGCCGGCGGCCGTGCGCACCTCGTTGGAGCGGTCGGCTGTGACCAGCACGGCCGGCAGGTTGTCGCCATGGATCGCGCGCAGCCTGACGACGAGTTCGAGACCGGTTTCGCCGTCGAGATGGTAGTCGGCAAGGACGATGTCCGGGCGGTGTATCTTCGCGGTCTCCAGATCCTTTGAACCGGCCACGGTGTCGACGTTGCAACCCCAGCCTTCGAGCAGGAGCCGCATGCCTTCGAGGATGCGGGCGTCGTTGTCGATGCACAGCACGTGCAGCCCGGCCAGCGAAGCCGTCGCGCGGGCAGGAGCCCTGGTTTCGATCTCGCGCCGCGGCTCCTGCACGGCCGCCACGGGCAGGATGACGGAGAAGCGCGTGCCCTTGCCAGGGGTGGAAAAGATCCGGATCTCCAGGCGCAGCACCCGGGCGATGCGGTCGACGATGGAGAGGCCGAGACCGAGGCCTTCGGCCTCGCGCGCGCCCTCGTCGAGCCGGGTGAATTCGCGAAAGACGGTGTTCAGCTTGTCGCCGGCGATGCCGATGCCGGTGTCGATCACTTGGATCTCGGCCAGTTCGCCGCGCCGCCTGACGCCAACCAGCACGCGGCCGTGGCGCGTGTATTTGATGGCGTTGGAAACGAGGTTCTGGATCAGGCGGCGCAGCAGATTGCGGTCGGTCGTCACTGTCAGCGATGACGGCATGATGGTCAGCGCGAGCTTCTTTTCGGCGGCGAGCGGCCGGAAGTCGTTGCCGATCTGGCGCAGCAATCCGTCGAGGTTGAAGGCGGTATCGTCCGGCTTCATTGCGCCGGCATCGAGGCGGGAGATGTCGAGCACGGCGCCGAGAATCGTCTCGACCGATTCCAGCGAGGATTCGATGTTGACGGCCGCCTTGCCGGCAGGCCCCTTGCCGGCCTTCTCGATCAGCGAGGAGCAATAGAGCCGGGCGGCGTTCAGCGGCTGCAGGATGTCGTGGCCGGCGGCGGCGAGGAAGCGCGTCTTGCCGAGATTGGCCTCCTCGGCCAGCATCTGCGCCTGCGCCAGCTCCTCGTTGACCCGGGTCAGTTCGATGGTGCGGGTCTTGACGCGCTGCTCCAGCGATTCATTGGCACGCTTCAGGGCCAGATCCTGTTCCACGCGCCCGGAAATGTCGGCATAGGTGGCGACAATGCCGCCGTCCGGCATCGGGTTGGAGCGGAGTTCCAGGATGCGGCCCGAGGTTTTCAGCTCCATCTGCCACGGGCTGACGAAACTGGTCAGCCGGTTGAGCATGGCCACGCGCTGATCGGCAGGGATGTCGCCGCGTTCGGCGAGATGGCGCAGGATGCGGTCGAGCGAGACGCCGACCTGGCCCATCTCGTCGGGCAGGTCGAACAGCGCCCGGTACTGGCGGTTCCAGCAGATCAGGCGGAAATCGCGGTCGAAGACGGTGATGCCCTGTTCCATTTGGTCGAGCGCGATCTGCAACAGGTCGCGGTTGTGCTGCAGCGCCTCGGTGGCGTCGTCGAGCAAGCGGAAGGCATCCCTGGATTCGCGGTCGTGGCGCCGAAACAGCAGCGACAGGATCAGCCGCGCCGAGGAGGAACCGACGGCGCTGGCCAGCAATTGCTCGGAGAAGCGGATGACGTCCATGCTCGCCTGCTCGTTGCCGTGCAGCGAGGCTCCGTTGGTCTTTTCGAACGACTGGAAAGAGCGCTCGGTGCGCTCGACGCCGAGATAGCGCCCGATCGTGTCCTTCAGGTCGTTGACGGTGATGGCGGTGCGGAAGCGGCGCAGGCTTGGCATCGGGCCGGCATCGCGCGGCACGAAGATCGACGCCTGGATGCGTTCCAGCGGCACCGATGCGCGCGACAGCGAGCCGAGCACGAAGAACACCGCGTTGAGCGACAGGCTCCACAGCACGCCGTGGTTCAGCGGTTCGGCGACGGTGCCGAACAATGCCTGCGGCCGCAGCGCCTCGAAGCCGAACAGCCCGTGCACGATGATGCCGGTATCAGGGGCGGCAAGCGATGGAAACAGCAGCGTGTAGCCCCAGACGAGGATGCCGGCGACCATGCCAAGTGCCGCACCCCGGCCATTGGCGCCGCGCCAGATCAGCCCGCCGATCAGGGCGGGCGCGAACTGCGCGATGGCCGCGAACGACATCAGGCCGATCGACGACAGCCGCGCGCTGTCGGTGCTCTCGCGATAATAGAGGAAGGCGATGAACAAGAGGATGAAGATCGCCCCGCGCCGCACATTGAGGATCAGCGTCGACCAGTCCTCCGTCTCGGAGGTCGAGGTCTTGAGCAGGCGGCGCACGAACAGCGGAATGACGAGGTCGTTGGAGATCATGATCGACAGCGCCACGCTTTCGACGATCACCATCGCCGTCGCCGCCGACAGGCCGCCGATGAAAGCCGCCATCGCCAGCAAATCATGGCCGCTGAACAGGGGCAGCGACAGCACGTAGAGATCGCTGCTGGTTCCGGTGCCGACCAGCGAAAGGCCGGCGAAGGCGATCGGCAGTACGAACAGGTTGATCGCCACGAGGTAGAGCGGAAACACCCATGTCGCGGTGCGCAGTTCGGCCTCGCCGCGGTTCTCGACGATGGTGACGTAGAACTGCCGCGGCAGCATGATGATGGCAAAACCGCTGAGGCACGTCAGCACCAGCCAGGTGGCGAGCGAGGTGTTGTAGCTCATCGCATGTCGGACCTGCGCGTTCTCGGCGAGCTTGTCGAACATGTCGCCCGGGCCGCCGAAGATCAGGAAGGTGACCATCAGGCCGATCGCCAGGAAGGCGGCGAGCTTGACGACGGTTTCGACCGCCACCGCCAGCACCAGCCCGTCCTGGTGTTCGGTGGCGTCGGCGTGACGGGTTCCAAACAGCACCGCGAACAGCGCCAGGAGCATGGCGACGACCAGAGAGATGTCGCTGACGAAGGGATCGAACGAAGGCGGCGATCCCGTATAGTGCTCGACCATCAGGCTGACCGAACCGGAGATCGCCTTCAACTGCAGTGCGATATAGGGCACCGCGCCGATGGTGGCGATCAGCGTGGCGATCGCCGCGACGGTGAAACTCTTGCCGTAGCGTGCGCCGAGGAAATCCGCGATCGAGGTGATCTTCTCGGTCTTGGCCAGCCGCACGATGCGGTTGAGCAGCGGGAAGCCGAACACGAAGACGAGCACCGGGCCCGTATAGATGCCGAGGAATTCGAGGCCGCGTTCGGAAGAGAGGCCGACCGAGCCGAAGAAAGTCCAGGATGTGCAGTAGATCGCGAGGCTAAGTGCGTAGATGAAAGGCCGCCCCCGGCTCGGCCCTGAAATGGCCGAGCGGCGGTCGCCGAGGCTGGCGATGGCAAACAGCAGCGTCACATAGGCGACCGCGATGATGACGATGAACAAGCCCTGCACGCCTGGACTTTCCTCCTCTGCCGCGTTTTATCCGGCTTGCCCGGACGCAACCACAGCTTGGCGTCCGAGTCCATTGCGGCTTTGGAAGCATGATCGCGACCGCGATATTCAGACAGTACAAGCAAGGTGCCGTCAGGTAAGAAGAAAGCGGTTGTTTTCTCCCTTTTATCGATGTTGCAACCGGAGGTTTTTGTTATGTTGCCTCAGGTCGATGCCGCAAGGACGGAAACGGCAGCTTGGCCAGTCACGACAAGGAGGGTCGAATGCTGAAAGAATTCCAGGAATTCATTTCCAAGGGCAATGTGATGGACCTTGCGGTCGGCGTCATCATCGGCGCGGCCTTCGGCAAGATCGTCGATTCCCTTGTCAACGACATCATCATGCCGATCGTCGGTGCGATTTTCGGCGGATTGGACTTCAACAACTATTTCTTCGGATTGTCCTCAGCCGTCAACGCGACCTCGCTGGCCGATGCCAAGAAGCAGGGCGCGGTCTTTGCCTATGGCAGCTTCATCACCGTGGCGCTGAACTTCCTCATTCTCGCGTTCATCATCTTCCTGATGGTCAAGGCGGTGAACAACATGCGCAGGCGGCTTGAGCGCGAGAAGCCCGCTGCTCCGGCCGCTCCGCCGCCAGCCGACGTCGCGCTGCTCACTGAAATTCGCGATCTGCTCGCCAGGCGCTGACCACGGGCAGCATTTGCTGGACCAAAACCCCGGTCGTTCGCGGCCGGGGTTTTCTGTTTTCGCATCTGGTATGGACCGCTGACGAAAACCGCTGACCAAAACGGACCCGCCAATGACCCTGATCGACAGCTTGCGCACCGAGGCCCGTGCGGCACCCGAAAGCGGCATTGTCGCCGTCGTCAATTACGGCCGCCTGCGCGAAGGCATGATTCCGCTCTGGGCCGGCGAGGGCGACCTGCCGACGCCAGCCTTCATCACCGATGCCGCGTCGAAGGCGTTGGCCGGCGGCGAGACATTCTACACTTGGCAAAGGGGCATCCCCGATCTCAGGCAGGCGCTCTCCCGCTACTATGCCAGGCATTTCGGCAAGACCTTCCCGGAGGAAGAATTCATCGTCACCGGCTCCGGCATGCATGCCATCCAGCTGGCGCTCGACGCGCTCGCCGGCGCCGGCGACGAGGTGGTTTATCTGTCGCCGGCCTGGCCGAATTTCGATGCCGCAGCAGCGATAGCGGGAGCCGTTCCAGTCGCGGTCACGCTCGATCATTCCGGCAATGGCTGGTCCTGCGACGTCGAGAAGATCGCGGCTTCGATCACGCCACGCACAAAGGCGCTGTTCATCAACACGCCGTCGAATCCGACCGGCTGGACCGCCGATCATGAGACCTTGCAGGCCATCCTCGATCTGGCGCGCGCGAAAAACCTCTGGATCATCGCGGACGAGATCTATTCGCTTTTCCACTATGGCCATGGCCGCGCGCCGTCCTTCCTCGACATCGCGTCGGCGGAAGACCGCATCCTGTACGTCAACTCCTTCTCCAAGAACTGGGCGATGACCGGCTGGCGCGTCGGCTGGATCAAGACGCATCCGAGCTTGCAGCAGGTGTTCGAGAACCTGATCCAGTATTCGAACTCCGGCGTCGCCCAGTTCATGCAGCGCGGCGCGGCCGCCGCCCTTGATGGGGGCGACGCCTTCGTTGCCGAACAGGTGGAGCGGGCGCGCAAGGCGCGCGACCTTGTCTGCGGCATTCTCGGCGCCACCGGCCGCGCCCGGTTCACGGTGCCGCAGGGCGCGTTCTATCTGTTTTTCACTGTCGACGGCATCACCGATTCACGCACCGCTGCCTTCGACATTGTCGACAAGGCCAATGTCGGCCTGGCGCCAGGCACCGCTTTCGGCCCCGGTGGCGAGGCGTTTTTGCGGTTGTGTTTCCACCGCCGCCTCGACCAGGTCGAGGAAGCGGCACACCGGCTGGCAAATTGGATGAAGGCTATTTGAGGATTGGGCTGGACAGGAAAGCCGCGCGTTTGAAGATTCTGGACCGCCTCACTCTTCGGCCGCAGTAACGGCATGGATCCTAGGGTCTGCGCCGCGTCGCTTCGCTCCTTGCTCCGCCCTAGGATGACGAAGAGAAAGATGCCTCGGCCAACCTCGAAGGTCGGCCATTGCTACGATGCCAAACTCCATCTCTGTGACTAGCCAGAAGCCCCCACGCTTCGTCATCCTAGGGCGTAGCAGTCGCGAAGCGACGCCGCGGAGACCCTAGGATCCATGCCGTGACGTCGGAGCGTCGCGGCGTTGGAAGCAATCGACAGGCGCAACCAGCAACGGGATTCAGCCGCCCGACTTGGGCACCAGCAGGGGAATAATGCGGTCGCTCTTGGCCACCGAAGGCCGCCCGGCGGAGCCATAGGGGATGCCGAGCGCATCCCAGGTCTCGACCAGCGCATCCTGCAATTCGGCGATCAGCGCATCGGAATGGAACGGCGTCGGCGTGATGCGCAGCCGCTCGGTGCCGCGCGGCACGGTCGGGTAGTTGATCGGCTGGATGTAAATGCCGTGCACGCCGAGCAGGCGGTCGCTGGCCATCTTGCAGGCCTCGGGATCGCCGACCAGCAGCGGCACGATGTGGGTCGGCGAGTCCATCACCGGCAGGCCGGCGGCCGACAGGATCTGCTTGGTTCGGCTCGCCTGCTGCTGCTGGGCGTCGCGCTCGGCCTGCGAGCGCTTGAGATGGCGGATCGACGCGGTCGCGGCAGCCGCGATCGCCGGCGGCAGTGCCGTGGTGAAGATGAAGCCCGGCGCATAGGAACGCACGGCGTCGATCACGGCGCTGGTGCCGGTGATATAGCCGCCCAGCGTGCCGAATGCCTTGGCCAGCGTGCCTTCGATGATGTCGATGCGGTCGGCCAGGCCTTCGCGCTCGGTGATGCCGCCGCCGCGCGGCCCGTACATGCCGACGGCATGGACCTCGTCGATATAGGTCATGGCGTTGTAGCGCTCGGCGAGCTCGACGATCTCTCTGATCGGCGCGATGTCGCCATCCATCGAATAGACGCTTTCGAAGACGATCAGCTTGGCGCGTTCGCGCCCCGCCGCCTGCAAAAGGCTTTCCAGATGCGCCACATCGTTGTGGCGGAAGATCTTCTTCTCGGCGCCGGAACGCCGCACGCCTTCGATCATCGAGGCGTGGTTCAATTCGTCCGAGATGATCAGGCAGTTGGGCAAAAGCTTCGCGATGGTCGAGATCGAGGCTTCGTTGGAGACGAAACCGGAGGTGAAGACCAGTGCCGCTTCCTTGTCGTGCAGGTCGGCAAGCTCCACCTCGAGCTCGACCAGCGGGTTCGAGGTGCCGGAAATGTTCCGGGTGCCGCCGGCGCCCGAACCCATCTTGCCTGCCGTATTCTGGAAAGCGGCGATGACGTCGGGATGCTGGCCCATGCCAAGATAGTCGTTGGAGCACCAGACGGTGATTTCCTCGGCGCGGCCATTGGAACGCCAGATGGCGCGCGGGAACTTGCCCGCGATCCGCTCCAGGTCGGCGAAAACGCGGTAGCGACGCTCGGCATGGAGCTGGTCGATCGCTTCCTCGAAGAACCGCTGATAGTTCATGTCGACTTCCCAATCTTTGCGCGGGATCATAATCATTGGCCTGTTGGTCGTCCACCTGGCCTTTTTGGTCAAAATGCCACGCCCCGGACCTGTTCCTAACGACCACGGATCGTGGCCTATTCCCTTGATGTGGATCAACTTTGTTTCAGGACAATGCCACTGGCCGGCGAGGCCGGTTACCACGGGTTCCAATGGTCATGCGGCGGGCTTTCCAGTAGAGCGGGGGTTGAGACAGTTTCCGATAAATCTTGGATAAGCGAGGACGCGGATGACGGTTTTGGTTACAGGCGGCGCCGGTTACATCGGCAGCCATATGGTCTGGGAGCTGCTGGATGCCGGCGAAAGCGTGGTCGTTCTCGACCGTCTTTCCACCGGTTTCGAATGGGCAGTGGCGCCCGAGGCAAGGCTGGTTGTCGGTGATGTTGCCGACAGGGAATTGGTCGGCGGGGTCATCAGGGAGAACAAGGTCGACGCGATCATTCATTTCGCCGGCTCGATCGTGGTTCCGGAATCGGTCGCCGACCCGCTCAGCTACTATGAGAACAACACCTCGAAGACGCGCACGCTGATCGAAACCGCGGTGCGCGAAGGCGTGCCCAATTTCATCTTTTCCTCGACCGCCGCCGTCTATGGCGGAGCCGGCCTGGAGCCGGTGCGCGAGGACGCCCGCCTGTCGCCGGAATCGCCCTATGGCCTGTCCAAGCTGATGAGTGAGTGGATGCTGCGCGACGCGTCGATCGCGCATGGCCTGCGCTATACCGCGCTGCGCTACTTCAACGTCGCCGGCGCCGACCCGAAGGGCCGCACCGGCCAGTCGACGCCGGGCGCCACTCATCTGATCAAGGTTGCCTGCGAGACGGCACTTGGCAAGCGGCCGTTCATGCAGGTGTTCGGCACCGATTATCCGACGCCGGACGGCACCTGCATGCGCGACTACATCCATGTCAGCGACCTGGCGGCGGCGCATCGCCTGGCCCTGCAGCGGCTGCGCGCCGGGGGCACCAGCCTCGTCGCCAATTGCGGCTACAGCCATGGCTATTCGGTGCTCGAGGTCATCGACAGCGTGCGCCGCGCCTTTGGCCGTGATTTCGAGGTGAAGATGGGCGACCGTCGCCCTGGCGACGCCGCGGCGGTGGTCGCCAATTCGGATCTCGCCCGCGCCGAGCTCGGCTGGACCCCGCAACGCGACGATCTCGACCAGATCGTCGCCGACGCGCTCGCCTGGGAGCGCATCCTGACCGGCAAGAACTCCGCGCGCGGCTGAGCCGGGTTCTCCCAAGGGCTCGCAAGGCGGGCAGTGAAGCGCTATTGAAGGCATTCGCGGCAAGGCGCGGAGGCGCCGCACCGCGAGGAGCTCTTGGGGGATGGCATGAAAATAACGGTGCTCGGGGCCGGTGTCGTCGGTACGGCGGCCGCCTATTATCTGGCCAGCGACGGCCATGAGGTGACAGTGATCGAGCGCCATCCGGCGGCGGCACAAGGCACCAGCCAGTCCAATGCCGGCCTGGTGTCACCGGGTGACGCCACCGCCTGGGCCTCGCCGGCGGCTTTGAAGACCTTCCTGCGCGGGCTCTACAACCATGATCTCGGCATCAAGGTCAGGCTGCGCCTCGATCCCTATTTCCTCGCCTGGAGCCTGCGTTTCCTGCGCCAGTGCACGGTGGCGCGCCTGCGCGCCAACACCGACATCAAGCTCAGGCTCGCGCTCTATTCGCGCGACTGCATCAATGCGCTTTCGGAAGCCACCGGCATCCACTACGACGAGCGCAAGAAGGGCATTCTCTATTTCTTCCGCTCGCAAAAGAGCCTCGACACCGGTACCGACAATTACCGTTATCTTGCCAAGCACGGTCTGCCGATCGAAATCGTCGGCCGCGACCGGCTGGTCGAGCTGGAACCAGGCCTTGCCGGCGTCAAGGACAAGATTGCCGGTGGCGTCTATTCGCCAACCGACCAGACCGGAGATTCCAAGCAGTTTGTCGACAGGCTGGCCGCCTATGCTGCCGAGAAGCTCGGCGTCAAATTCCTGTTCGGCACGACAGTCGAAGGCCTCGACATCGAGGGCGATCATGTGCGCGCGGTGTTGACGTCGGCCGGCCCGGTCGCCGGCGATGCCGTGGTCATCTCGATGGGACCGGAGAGCGGCCTGCTCGGGCGCCGCTATGGCATCGACCTGCCTGTCTATCCGGTAAAAGGCTATACCGCGACGATTCCCTTGGAGGACGAAAGCAAGGGACCGACCATGGGCGGAGCCGACGAGGACCGGCTGATCGGCTATTCCAGGCTGGGCAACCGCTTGCGGATGTCCTCGACGGCTGAATTCACCGGCTTCGACCGAACTTTCAAGCCCGCCGATTTCAAGACGATCATCAGCACCGGCAAGGATCTTTTCCCGGGTGCCTTCGACGAGAAGAAGGCTGTGTTCTGGGCGGGCCTGCGGCCGATGATGCCCAACTCGGTGCCGGTCATCGGCCAGGCGCGCTACAAGAACCTCTATCTCGACACCGGCCACGGCCATGTCGGCTGGACCATGGCCTGCGGCTCCGGCAAATTCCTTGCCGACCTCGTTTCCGGCCGCAAGCCGGAGATCGACCCGCAGGGGCTGGTCTACGGGGGCTAGTGATGTCGGGACCGCAAGTCGCTATCGACCTGGGCCGCATCGAGCGCAATGCGCGCACGATCGTCGAGCGTTGCGCGCTGTCGGGCATAAAAGTATTCGGCGTTACCAAGGGCACTTGCGGCATGCCGCAAGTGGCGCGCGCCATGCTGCGCGCCGGTGTCGCCGGCATCGCCGAATCGCGCTTCGAGAACATCCGCCGGCTGCGCGACAGCGGCATCAACGCGCCGATCATGCTGTTGCGCAGCCCGCCGATGGCGCGGGTTGAGGAGGTGGTACGCACCGTCGACATCAGCCTGCAGTCGGAACTCGCCACCATCCGCGAGATTTCGCGCATCGCCGAGCGCATGGGCCGCGTCCACGACATCATGCTGATGATCGATCTCGGCGATCTGCGCGAAGGCATCTGGCCAAATGACCTTATTCCGACGGTCGAGCAGATACTGCAGTTCAAGGGCGTTCGCATTGCCGGCATCGGCACCAATCTCGGCTGTTTCGGCGCCATCATGCCGACGCCGGAAAATCTCGGCCAACTCGTCGCCCATGCCTACAAGACCGAGCGCCTGTCCGGCAGAAGCCTCGACGTGATCTCCGGCGGTGCCTCGTCGTCGCTGCCGCTGCTGCTCGAAGGCAGACTGCCGGCCGGCATCAACAATCTGCGGGTCGGCGAGGCGATCCTGCAAGGCGGCGTCGAGACCTTCCGCGACACGCCGTGGGCGGAGCTCGAACCCGATGCCTGCCGGCTGACCAGCGACATCATCGAGGTCAAGCTCAAGCCGTCACGGCCGATCGGCCAATCCGGCTATGACGCCTTCGGCAACCAGCCGGTCTTCCCCGACGAGGGCGACAGGCTGCGCGCCATCGCCAATATCGGCCGCGAGGACGTGCTGGTCGAGGGGCTGACGCCGATCGCCAAGGGGATACGGGTGCTGGGCGCCTCCAGCGATCATCTGCTACTCGACGTCGCCGATGCCGATCCGAGGCCCTCCGTCGGCGACCGCGTCGCCTTCCGCATGAGCTATGGCGCCATGCTTTTGGCAATGACTTCGGAATATGTCGAGAAGGCCCCGATGCACGACGTCGAGGATTTTTCCGGTCGCAAGATGGTGCAGATCACGGCCGGGCAGGGAGCTGCCGGCATCCTGGCCCGGGAAGGCACCGGCGCGCGGCTGGAAGCGATGAACTTCGACGTGGTGGAACTCGCCGATGTCGAGAGGCCGCCATCGGGGCTGGTCCGCCTCATCGCAGGCGCCGACCGGCGCATCGCCCACAAGGCGCTGACCGCGACGGCGCGCGCGACACATTCCTTCGGCCTGATCTGGATCGATTCCATCGCCGCCCTGATGCCGGAGGACGAGGAGGGCATCGACCTGCCGGAAGGCTCGGTGCTGGCGCGCACTCTCGGCCTCGACCACAAGGCGGGTGCGCTGCAGCCGCAGCTGTCGCCGGAAAATGTCGTCATCGTCGGCTTGCGTCACGCCGATCCGGCCGAAGCGCGGGTGCTGAAGGATTCGCGCGTGTCGGCATTCACCATGACCGATATCGACGCCATGGGCATGCGCGACCTGATGCATGAGGCGATACGCATCGCCACCTCTGGTACGCAAGGCTTTCACGTCAGCTATTCGCCGACCGCGACCGAATTCGCCGGCTGGGCTGCGGGCTCCGGCGGGCTGACCGTGCGCGAGACGCATCAGGCGATGGAGGCGATCGCACTCTCCGGCGGGCTGCTGTCGATGGATGTGTCGGGCCTGACGGCGGATCTGGAGCCGCAGATCGGCACCGACGCGGTCAACTTCGTCATGTCGGCCTTCGGCAAGCGGATTCTTTGATCAGCCCTGCACGTCCACTGCCGCGCGCCATGCGCTGGCATAATCAACCCAGGCCGGGTCTACAGGCGGTTCTATTCTTTCGCCCTTGCCGTGCGTCGCCGGCTGATCGGATGCCAGCAGCGCCGCGCCGATGCTGGTGCCGGTGGCGGCCTCGGACGCAACCACGGCGCGCGCCGTGGCTGCCGCCAGCATGCCGACAAAGAGCCGGTTACGGGCAAAGGGGCCTTCGACCGTGGTCGGACCGTCCGCGCCGATCAGGTCGAGGCAGGTCGCCGTCATCAACGCCAGATAGAACGAGATGGCGGCAAAGCGCTGGCCGCTGTTCATGCCGTCAGCGTTGAGCCATGCCGCGGTCTGATGCGGGAACGGCCCAGACCCTTGCTGGGTCGACGGCAGCAGCAGCATCTTTCGCGCCAGCACGGCGCCGACATCATTCTCGGTCCACTGCTCCGGCTGGTCCTTGGTCAGCACGGAAAACTCGCGGCCGCCCATGAAGCGCGCAGAGGGAACGGGATTGCCGAGTGCGTTGACATTGACCAGTGTGTCGCGCGCGGCATCCAGCGCAATCTGTTTGCCGCCGACCGCCATCGACACCACCCAGGTGCCGGTCGAGACCACGGAGAAAGGTGGTTTGTCGGACAGCAGATGCGGCAGCAGCGAGGCGTTGGAATCATGCAGGCCGCAGAACACCGGCGTTTGCGCACCGAGTCCGGTTCGCACCGCAACGATGGGCAGGATAGGGCCGAGACGATCCCTGGCTGGCCGCACCGGCGCCATCAGGCTCCGCCACTCCAAGCCGTCGACCAACGATGAAAAATCCGCCGTCCACGGGTTCCACAGATCGGTGTGGCAGCCGAGCGAGGTGACCTCGTTGGCGGCGATGCCGGTCAGGCGAAGCGCCCAGTATTGCGGGTACATCAGCATCGCGGCGGCCCTAGCGAATTCGGCCGGGAAGCTTTTCTGCTGCCAGAAGAATTGCGCACCGAGATTGAGGCCGAGCGGCAGGCGCGGCGTGCCGGTCTCGGAAAAGAGCGGGCGGATCGCTTCATAATCCGCTGCCAGCCTGTCAGGGCCATCGAACTCATAGTCGAGCACAGGCAGCACCAGTTCACCCGCCGCGTCGACCAGCACGCCGGTCGCGCCGTGGGTGGTGATCGAAATGGCGTCGATGCGCTGTTCGTGGTTGAGGCCGGCAAGGCTTTCGAGGATGAATGCCCACAAGGCCTCGACATCGTGGTGCGGGTAGGGCGCCTGTCGCACCGGCGCATTGGCCATTCGGCGCAGCGCCACCTCGCTCAACGTCGCGAGGTCGACCAGCGCCACCTTGGCGTTGGTCTTGCCGATGTCGATGACGGCGATGTGGCGCATAGCACTCATGCCATGTGGAACATTGTTTCCAGCTTCACGGCCACCGGCTCGTTGTCCGGTCTGGTTTCCATGATGTCGGCCATTTCAGCCCACCAGCGCTGCATCACCGAATGCCTGGGCAATTCGTCCATGCCGTGGTCGTCTCGCCGCCACAGCACACCGAACAGGATATTGGTCTCCTCATCGAGATGAATGGAATAGTCGGAGACGCCGGCCTGCTTCAGCAGCGCGAGCAGCGACGGCCAGATTTCGTCATGGCACTTCTTGTACTCGGCCTTCATGCCGGGCTTGAGCTTCATCTTGAATGCGTATTTTTCGGCCATCAACGCCCTCCGCGGAGTCGCCGCCAGACGATCGGCAAGGCAATGACGATGATCAGCAGCAGGCCGATGAAGATCGACATGACGATGCCGGGCACGTTGAGCAGGCCAAGCCCGAAGGTCACCAGTCCCATGATGAAGGCTGCAAGCACGACGCCAAGAATGCTGCCGGCGCCACCGAGGATGCTGACGCCGCCGAGCACCACCATGGTGATGACTTCCAGCTCGTAGCCTTGCGCGATCGACGGCCGTGTCGAGCCGAGGCGGGAGGTGATCAGCACCGAGGCGATGCCCGACATCAGCCCGGTCAGGCAGAACAGGATGAACTTGGTGCGGCCGACGCGCACGCCGGAAAATTGCGCAGCGACCGGATTGTTGCCGATGGCGAAGACGCGGCGGCCGAAACTCGTGCGGTGCAGAAGGAACCAGTAGACGACGGCCGCGATCAGGAAGAGCACCAGTTCGAACGACACCACCCACCAGACATAGCCCTGGCCGAAGAAGGCGAAGTGTGAGGGATAGCCCTTGTAGGCCTGGTCGCCGAGGATGATGAAGGCGATGCCGCGAAACAGGCTCATCGTGCCGATGGTGACGACGATCGACGGCAGGCCGAGCCTTGTCACCAGCAGCCCGTTGAAGGCGCCGCAGCCGAGCCCGACGACGATGCCGATCGCCACCAGCGCCGGCGTGCCGGCGCCGGCCTGCACCGCCATGCCCATCATCGTCGACGCCAGCGCGATGATGGCGGCCACCGACAGATCGATCTCGCCCGAGATGATCAGCAGCGCCATGGCGAAGGCGATCAGGCCCTTCTCGGTGAAATTGAAGGTGAGATCGGACAGCGAATAAGGGTCGAGGAAATAGGGCGAGGCGAAGCTGTTGATGGCGAAGATGGCGACGGCCACCACGACCAGCAGCGCTTCCCAGGAAAAGATCGCCGAACGAAGCGGCTTGTCGAGCCGGTCGGGAATGTGGCGTGGGGCAGGGATGTCGGTCATGTCACCGCCTCCACCTTTCTCAGGATGATGCGGCCTTGCTGGCGTTCGCCGCGCGCATTCAGCACGACGGCCAGAATGATGGCGCTGCCGGAAATCGCCATCTGCCAGAAGGGTGAGATGTTGATGACCGGCAGCGCGTTGGAGATGATGCCGAGGAACAGCGCACCGAGCACCGCGCCGCCGACCGAACCGATGCCGCCGGCGATCGAGATGCCGCCGATGACGCAGGCGGCGATGATGTTGAGCTCATAGCCATTGGCGACCTCGACCGACGCAATCACATAGCGCGAGATCCAGAGATAGCCTGACAGGCCGCCGATCATGCCGGAGATGCAGAAGACGATGAATTTCGTGCGGCCGACATCGATGCCGGCATAGACGGAAGCCGTCGGGTTGACGCCGATGGCATAGATCGAGCGGCCGAGCGCGGTGCGCGTCATCAGGATGAAGAACAGCGCGATGACCAGGATGGCGATCCACGACAGCACCGGAATGCCGATGAAGGCTGCGCGCTGAAAGCCGATGAATTCCGGGCTCATCTTGTCGGCATTGACCCAGGCACCGCCGGACAGGACGAAGGTGGCGCCGCGATAGATGGTCAGCGTGCCCAACGTCACCACGATCGAGGGGATGTTCAGCCGCCAGACTAAAAGGCCGTTGATGGCGCCGAGCATCAGCCCGACGGCCAGCGCGACGACGATCAGCAGCGGGATCGGGATTGCCGGATGCGCGGCGTTCAGCATCGCCACCACCATGCCGGTGAAGCATAGATTAGACGCCATCGACAGATCGATCGACCGGGTTAGGATGACCACCATCTGGCCCAGCGCCAGGATCATCAGGATCGAGGTGTCGTTGAACACCTGGCGCAGATTGCCGGGGTCGGCAAAGGCCGGAAAGCGCGTCGAGATCAGGCCGATCAGCAGGACGATGGCCGCGAACAGCCAGATTTCGCGATATTTGAGGAAAGCCTTCATGCCGCGATCCCCGCTGCCGTCCGAACCAGCGTCTCGGCGTCCAGCCCCTTGTTGTCGTAGACCGCCGCGACAAGCCCCTCGCGCATGACCACGACACGGTCGGACATGCCGAGGATTTCGGGCAGCTCGGACGACACCATGATCACCGACAGGCCTTGCGCCACCAACTCGGCCATGAAGCCGTGCACGGCGGCCTTCGAGCCGATGTCGATGCCCTTGGTCGGCTCGTCCAGGATGATCACCTTGGGCGACGTCGCCAGCCATTTGGCGATGACGATCTTCTGCTGGTTGCCGCCCGACAGCGTGCCGACGTCCTGGCTTAGCGAGGAGGCCCTGAGGTCGAGCCGCTCAGTGTAGGAGCGGGCCAGATCGAACTCTTCCGCCAGCCGCAGCAGGCCGGACTTCGACGTGCGCTTGAGCGAAGGCAGCGAGACGTTCTGGAAGATCGGCAGGCCGATCACCACGCCTTGCTTGCCGCGTTCTTCGGGCACGTAGACAATCCCGGCATCGATCGAATCCGCCGCCGATTTCGGCGCGAGCGTCTTGCCTTCCAGCGTGATCGTGCCGGCTGATGTGCGGGTGATGCCCGATATCGCCTGCATTACCTCGCTGCGGCCGGCGCCGACCAGGCCGTAGAAGCCGAGGATCTCGCCCTTGTGCAGTTCGAAGCCGATGTCGTTGAATTCGGTCGGATGCGACAGGCCGGAAACGGAGAGGACGGGCGCGCCGATCTCGGCCTTGCGCTGCGGAAAGATATGGTCGACCGCACGGCCGACCATCAGGCGCACGATCTGGCTCTGGCCGGCATCCTTGATCAGGCCTTCGCCGACCATCTCGCCATCGCGGAACACCGTGTAGCGGTCGGCGATACGGTAGATCTCGTCGAACTTGTGGCTGATGAACAGGATCGCCTTGCCGTCGCTCTTGAGGAACTCGATCAGGAAAAAGAGCTCCTCGATCTCCTTCATCGAAAGGGCGGCGGTCGGCTCGTCCATGATGACGATCTGCGCGTCGATCGACATGGCGCGCGCGACGGCGACCAGATGCTTGTTGGCGATGCCGAGGTCCTTCAGCCGCGCATCGGCGTCGATATGGCCGGCATGCATGGTGTCGAGCACTTCGCGCGCATTTTTGCGCATCGTGCGCCAGTCGATGGTGCGCAAACGCGTGCGCGGCGCGTGGCCGAGAAAGATGTTTTCGGCCACGCTCAGATCGTCGAACAGCACGGTTTCCTGGTGGATGGCGGTGACGCCATGGCCGAAGGCGGCATGCGCGCTGGGCAGGGTAACGGCCTTGCCGTCTATGCTGATTGTGCCCCCGTCGGGCTGGTAGATGCCGGTCATGATCTTGACCAGCGTCGACTTGCCGGCGCCGTTTTCACCGATCAGCGCCGTCACCTGGCCGGGGTAGAGCGACAGGCTGACATTGTGCAGCGCGCGCACGCCGGGAAAGCTCTTGGAGATGCCGGACAGCGTCAGGCGTGGAGCCGCCTCCCCCTTCTGGGGAGGGTCGCGAACGACTGGAGCGGGGTGGGGGTTGTCTAGCATATCAAGGTCCTGGTGCGTGGAGATGTCGCCACCCCACCCCGTCTCGCCGGTTTTGCTTCGCAAGACCGCCTCGCCGACCCTCCCCACAGGGGGGAGGGTGCAAGCGCTCCAGATCAATAGATCTTGGAGAACTTCTCGATGTTCGACTTGTCGAACTGGAAGGGCGGAGCCATCGCAGCCGAGTTGGTGTCGTCGAGCGTGACCTTGCCGACACGGCCGATCGACAGCGTGGCGCCGGGCTTGGCCTCTTCCTTCTTCACTGCCAGATCATGGGCGAGGTAGACGGCCGAGTAGCCGAGGTCGATCGGGTTCCACAGCGCAACCGCCTGGCTGGAACCGTTGTCGATGAACTTCTTGAACTCGGACGGCAATGCGAGACCGGTGACATTGACCTTGCCGATCAAGTTCTCATCGGTGACGACCTGGGCGGCGGCAACGACGCCGACGGTGGTCGGCGCTATGATCGCCTTGAGGTTCGGATAGGACTTCAACAGGCCCTTGGCCTCATCAGTGCTCTTGGCCGAATCGTCATCGCCATAGACGGTGGCGACAAGTTTGATCTTGGGGAACTTCTCCGGCAGGATTTTCTTGGCCGCATCGATCCAGGCGTTCTGGTTGGTCGCGGTCGAGGAGGCCGACAGGATGGCGACTTCGCCGCCTTCCGGCAGGTAATCGGCGGCAAGCTTGATGATGGTCTCGCCGATCAGGCCGGTGTCGGACGGGTTGAGGTGAAGCTGGCGGCCTTCCTTGGCGACGCCCGAATCCCAGGAGATGACGGTGATGCCGCGTTCCATGGCCTTCTTCAGCACCGGTACCAGCGCGTCGGCGTCATTGGCCGAAATGGCGATGGCGTTGACCTTCTGCGCGATCAGCGAATTGACCACTTCGATCTGCGCTTCGGCGGTCGCCTTGGTCGGGCCGGTGTAGATGATGTCGACATCGCCGAGTTCCTTGGCCGCCTCTTCGGCGCCCTTGTTGGCGGCATCGAAGAAGCCGTTGCCGAGCGACTTCACCACCAACGCGATCTTGACGTTCTCGGCATAGGCGGCATTCACGAACATGGCGGCTGAGAATGCAGCCGTCACCATCAATTTCTTCAAGAAGCTCATCGAATTTCCTCCCTTGAGCGTTGCATTCCATCGCCGCTGCGAGCGCGAGTTGGCCTCAGGCCTGCAGTGAAGATTCTTCCTTGTTGGTTGCGGATGTGCGGGCGACGATCAGCGTCACGCCGGCGGTTTCCAGCATCTTGGCTTCGCGATCCTCGATGCCGTCATCGGTGATGACGGTGGCGATGCGCGACAGGCCGCACAGGATCAGGCTGGAGCGTTTGCGGAATTTCGAGGAGTCGACCAGCACCACCAACTCGTCGGCCTGGTCGATCAGCTTCTGCTCCGCCTGGATCAAAAGCGGATCGCCTTCCATCAGGCCAAGCGGCCCCAGCCCCTGCGCGCCCATGAACATGCGGCGCGCATAGAAATTGCGCGTCACGTCATTGTCGAAGGGCGACAGGATGATGTTCTGCTCGCGGTAGATCGTGCCGCCCGACAGCATCACCGTGTTCTTGGAGTGCTTGAGCAGGTGTTCGGCGATCGGGAACGAATTGGTGAAGATCGGCATGCGGCGGCCGGTCAGGAAATGCACCATCTGAAAGGTGGTGGTGCCACCATTGATGATGATCGGCTCGCCATCCTTGCACAGCTCGACCGCTTCGCGTGCGATTGTCCGCTTCTGCGCGGCGTTGATCGTTTCGTTGACGGAAAAGGGCCGGCCGGCGAGACCGATGAACTGCGGCGGCGATATAGCCTCGGCGCCACCGCGCACCCGGCGCAGGCGCTTCTGGACATGGAGTGCCGCGATATCGCGCCGGATTGTCGCCTCGGAGGACTCCGTCAGGTCGACCATCTCCTGCACCGTCACAACAGGCTTTTCCTGGACGGCGGACAGAATGATCCTGTGGCGCTCTTTTTCGTGCATGGTTCCTCCCTGCCTGGGCATCTAGGCATCCAAAACGCGCAGTGTCAATCATTTCCGATCATATAATTTCATTGTGCAGTGCAATATGATCGATCTTGATCGTTTATGATTGACAAGCTAGATGCTTCCGTGGAAATTCGGCCCAAAATTGGCCGCAGCGTTTGCGTGCCTTTCGGGAGGATACCCTATGCTCGACAAGCGCACCGGCGCGCGCCTCGCCAATCTGTGGGATGAGGCCAAGGCTCAAGCGATGAGCGAGCCGGAGCGGCTCGTCTATCGATCGAATGTGCTTGGCTCGGACAAGCGCGTCACCAACTATGGCGGCGGCAACACCTCCTCGAAGATCTGGCAGAAAGACCCGCTCACCGGCGAGAACGCCGAAGTGCTTTGGGTCAAGGGCTCTGGCGGCGACAGCGCTTCTATCAAGCTCGACGGCTTCGCCACGCTCTACATGGACAAGCTGCGCGCGCTCAAAGGCCTTTATCGCGGCGTTGAGCACGAGGATGAGATGGTCGGCTTCCTGCCGCACTGCACCTTCAACCTCAATCCGCGCGCGGCCTCGATCGACACGCCGCTGCATGCCTTCGTGCCGAAGCCTTTTGTCGATCACATGCATCCCGACGCCATCATCGCCATTGCCGCCGCCAAGGATTCCAGGGCGCTGACCAAGGAGATCTTCGGCGACGCCATCGGCTGGTTGCCGTGGAAGCGTCCGGGCTTCGAACTTGGCCTGTGGCTGGAAAAATTCTGCCTCGAACATCCGGCCGCCAAGGGCGTCATCCTGGAAAGCCACGGCCTGTTCACCTGGGGCGACACCCCTCTGGAATGCTACGAGACGACGATCTCGGTGATCAACCAGGCAATCGAGTGGTTCGAACGCCGGTCCGAGGGCCTCGCCATTTTCGGTGGTGAAGTGGTCAAGTCGCTCGATGCCACTGAGCGCCGTGCCATTGCCGCAAAGCTGATGCCCAGGATTCGCGGCCTGATCTCGGAAAAGAGCCACAAGCTTGGCCATTTCGATGATTCCGCCGCCGTGCTCGAATTCGTCAATTCCAGGGATCTGCGCCCGCTGGCGGCACTCGGCACGTCGTGCCCGGACCATTTCCTGCGCACCAAGATCCGCCCGCTGGTCATCGAGTTCGATCCGGCCAAACCCGATGTCGATGCGGTCATCGCCCGCCTCGCCGACGACGTGGCTGCCTATCGCGTCGGCTATCAAGCCTATTACGACAGCTGCAAGCACGCGGACTCGCCCGCCATCCGCGATCCCAATGCTGTCGTCTACCTGATGCCCGGCGTCGGCATGTTCACCTTCGCCGGCGACAAGGCAACGGCCCGCATTTCGGGCGAATTCTATGTCAACGCCATCAATGTCATGCGCGGCGCCTCGACGGTCTCGTCCTATGTCGGCCTGCCCGCACAGGAAGCCTTCGACATCGAGTACTGGCTGCTCGAGGATCTGAAGCTGCAGCGCATGCCGAAGCCGAAGGCGCTCGCCGGCCAGATCGCGCTGGTCACCGGTGGCGCAGGCGGCATCGGTCGCGCCACCGCCAACCGGCTGCTGCGCGAAGGCGCCTGCGTGGTGCTGGCCGACATCGACGAAGCAGCGCTGGCCAGCGCCAATGAGGAACTGGCCAAGGCCTATGGCAAGGATTTCGTCCGCCCCGTGCTGATCAACGTCACTGCCGAGGAGCAGGTCATCTCAGGCTTCGCCGAGACGGCGGTCGAGTTCGGCGGCATCGACATTCTGGTGTCGAATGCTGGTCTCGCCACCTCGGCGCCGATCGAGGAGACGACGCTGGCGCTGTGGAACAAGAACATGGACATATTGTCGACCGGTTATTTCCTGGTCTCGCGGGAAGCGTTCCGGCTGTTCCGCACCCAGAAGATCGGCGGCAACGTCGTCTTCGTCGCCTCCAAGAATGGCCTTGCCGCGTCGCCCAACGCCGCCGCCTATTGCACCGCCAAGGCCGCCGAGATCCATCTGGCGCGCTGCCTGGCGCTCGAGGGCGCGGAAGCCCAGATCAGGGTCAATGTCGTCAACCCGGACGCGGTGCTGCGCGGCTCGAAGATCTGGACCGGCGAGTGGAAGGAACAGCGCGCCGCCGCCTACAAGATGTCGACCGACGATCTGGAGGAGCATTATCGCTCGCGTTCGATGCTCAAGCGGTCGGTCTTCCCGGAAGACATCGCAGAGGCGATCTATTTCTTCGCCTCCGACATGTCGGCCAAGTCCACCGGCAACATCATCAATGTCGACGCAGGCAACGCGCAATCATTCACGCGTTGAGCGATTGTCTTGGAGGGTTGCGCTGCCCCTCATCCGACTGCCCGCACCTTCTCCCCGTATAGTGACGGGGATAAGGAAGCGCTCCGGCGGGGGCAGCGCCGACCGTACGCATTTTGGGAGGAATCGTAGTGTCCGAATCCATCATCTCCGCCGACCTCGTCGACAAGGACAACGCCGCGCGCAAGGCCAACCTCGAGCGCGACTACGCCTCGCTCGGCGAACGCCTCGACCGTCGCGGCATCGCCATCGACGACATCCGTGACAAGGTCGAGAAATTCGCGGTGGCGATCCCGTCCTGGGGCGTCGGCACTGGCGGCACGCGCTTTGCCCGCTTTCCCGGCGCCGGTGAGCCGCGCGACATCTTCGACAAGATCGAGGACTGCGCCGTCATCCAGCAATTGACGCAGGCGACGCCGACCGTCTCCCTGCACATTCCGTGGGACAAGGCCGACCCGAACCGGCTGAAGCAGGCAGCCTCGCGCTTCGGGCTCGGCTTCGACGCCATGAACTCCAACACCTTTTCCGACGCCCAAGACCAGACGCTTTCCTACAAATTCGGCTCGCTGTCGCATGCCGATGCCGGCACGCGCCGGCAAGCGGTCGAGCACAATCTCGAATGCATCGAGATCGGCAAGACGCTGGGCTCCAGGGCGCTGACGGTGTGGATCGGCGACGGTTCGAACTTTCCCGGTCAGGTGAATTTCGCCAAGGCGTTCGAGCGCTATCTCGACGCCATGAAGGAGATCTATGCCGGGCTGCCCGCCGACTGGAAGCTGTTTTCCGAGCACAAGATGTACGAGCCGGCCTTCTATTCCACCGTCGTGCAGGACTGGGGCACCAACTACATGATCGCGCAAGAGTTGGGCGACAAGGCGTTCTGTCTCGTCGACCTTGGCCACCATGCCCCCAACGTCAACATCGAGATGATCGTCTCGCGGCTGATCCAGTTCAAGAAGCTCGGCGGCTTCCATTTCAACGATTCGAAATATGGCGACGACGATCTCGATGCAGGTTCGATCGACCCCTACCGGCTGTTCCTCGTCTTCAACGAACTGGTCGATGCCGAACTGTCCGGCGCCGAGGGTTTTGACCCGGCGCACATGCTCGACCAGAGCCACAACGTAACCGACCCGATCGAAAGCCTGATGCTGTCGGCGGTCGAGGTGCAGCGCGCCTATGCGCAGGCGCTGCTCGTCGACCGCAAGGCGCTGGAAGGTTTTCAGGACTTGAACGACGCGCTGATGGCGACGCAGACGCTGAAAGCCGCCTACCGCACCGATGTCGAGCCGATCCTCGCCATGGCGCGGCTGAAGACCGGCGGTGCCATCGATCCGGTCGCAGCCTATCGTGCGGCGGGCTACCGCGCCAAGGTCGCGGCCGAACGGCCGGCGGTCGCCGGCGGTTCAGGCGGGATTGTGTAGGCCTTTAGTTTTTTCCGTCGATTGGACAGAGAGGGCGGCACTTGAGCACCCCCCTCTGTCCTGCTGGACATCTCCCCCGCAAGGGGGGAGATCGGATGTCATTTCCGCTTTCGCCAATCGCCAACGATGCAGGAAGAGCGCCGCAGCTGAAGCTGCCAATCTCCCCCCTTGCGGGGGAGATGTCCGGCAGGACAGAGGGGGGTGTGAAGGAACGCCAACCGTCACTATTGGCTGGACTAACCCATCCCGAGGGTCTTTTCTAGGCGCACCCCCGCCCGGAGAACCGCCATGCCTCTCAACCGTCGGACACTGATCGCCGCCAGTCTTTCCATCACCTTTGCCCTGGCGCCGTTGACGAGCGCCTTCGCCGCTTCCCCGCAACCGGCCAAGGGCGAGCACGGCATGGTGGTGACGGCCCAGCATCTGGCGTCCGAAGTCGGCATCGAGGTCTTGAAGAAGGGCGGCAATGCTGTCGATGCGGCGGTTGCCGTCGGCTATGCGCTCGCGGTCGTCTACCCCAATGCCGGCAATATCGGCGGCGGCGGCTTCATGACCATCCGCTTCAAGGACGGCAAATCGACCTTTCTCGATTTCCGCGAGCGGGCGCCGCTGGCGGCGACAAAAACCATGTATCTCGACAAGGACGGCAACCCGGTGAAGGGGGCCAGTCTCGACGGCTATCTTGCGGTCGGCGTGCCGGGTTCGGTGGCCGGTCTGGAACTGGCCCGTGAAAAATACGGCAAATTGTCCCGCCAGGATCTGATGGCGCCGGCAATCGGCTACGCCAAGGACGGCTTCATCCTCAACCAGGGCGACGCCGCCTCGTTTGCCGGCAGTGCCGACAGGCTGGCGAAGGACCCCGCGGCGGCCGCCATATTCCTGAAACCCGACGGCAAGCCCTATGGCATCGGCGAGCGGCTGGTCCAGCCCGACCTCGCGGCGTCGCTCGCCGCCATTTCCGAAAGGGGTACGGATGCCTTTTACAAAGGCGCCATCGCCGATGCCATCGTCAAGGCGAGCGGCGCCAAGGGCGGCATTCTCGCCAAACCGGATTTCGAGCAATATGCGGTGCGTGAACTCAAGCCCGTGACCTGCACCTATCGCGGCTACGAGATCACCTCCTCGCCGCCGCCCAGCTCCGGCGGCGTCATCATCTGCGAGATACTCAACGTTCTGGAGGGCTATCCCTTATCCTACCTCGGTGCCGGTTCTGCCGAGACGGTCCACGTCATGATCGAGGCGATGCGCTACGCCTATGTCGACCGCAATTCCGCGCTCGGCGATCCCGATTTCGTCGACAATCCGGTCTCGAAATTGCTTGATAAGGCCTATGCCAAGGATATCCGCGACAAGATCGACCCGTTCCGGGCCGGCGTGTCGCAGGAACTGATGCCGAAGGGCTTTGGCGAGAGTAAGGAGACGACGCATTATTCGATCATCGACGATGACGGCAACGCGGTCGCGGTCACCTACACGCTGAACGGGTCCTTCGGCGCCGGCGTCGTTGCCGACGGCACCGGCATCCTGCTCAACAACGAGATGGACGATTTCACCCAGAAGCCCGGCGTGCCCAACCTCTATGGCCTGGTCCAGGGCGAGGCCAACGCCATCCAGTCGAAGAAGACGCCGCTGTCGTCGATGAGCCCGACCGTGGTGGCCAAGGACGGCAAGCCGTTCATGGTCATCGGCAGCCCGGGTGGTTCGCGCATCATCACCATCACGCTGGAAGCCATCGTCAATGTCATCGACCACGGCATGAACATCCAGGAGGCGATCGACGCGCCTCGCATCCACCATCAATGGCTGCCCGACAAGGTTTATGTCGAGCCGTTCGGCCTGTCGCCGGACACAGAAAAGCTGCTGGCCGGCATGGGATATCACCTAGATCTCGCTGACCAGACCTGGGGGCAGGCGGCCGGCATCCTGGTCGGCGGCAAGAGCCTGGCGGAAATCGAGAAGGGCGGCGGCGCGCGCTACAACGGCGCCATCGACAGCCGCGCGGCCTCTGGCGAGGCGCTCGGATACTGACAGCTCGGAGGAAAAGCTTGGTGCCGCGCGGCGATTCGGGTTGATCGCCCGCTGCTCAAGTGGATCGGCTCACACCGATTTGACCGTCACAAGACCAGCGTGAGGGTGGACGCAACCAGCATCAAGGCGGCAATGCCGACGAACAGCGCATAGATACGCGGCCGGTCGAGCAGCAGCGCGTTTCCGGATATCCAGGCGGACGTGGCGCCGCCAAGCGCGAAGAGGAAGCCGTTGCGGTGCCCGAAGACCATCGATGCGGCCATCAGCCCGCCAATGATCAGCGCACCGAACACGATGATCACGGCAACGGCATATCTCTCGAAATCATTGCCGCTACCCATGCTCGGGCCGATTGCGTTCAACGTCGGCAGGTCGTCCGGATCGAAGGGGTTCGTCGACCCGTATTCGTCTTGACCGGCAGGCTCTCGCATCATTCGTTCTCCGTATAGCGGCAACAAATCATCAAGCCTTGCCGAGTGCAACCCGATCGCGCTGCCTTGATGCGTTCGACCGGTCCTTGACGTCTTCAGGCGGCGGCTTGCTGCCGGCTTTTTTGGTTCGTTCCTTGGCCGTCTTTGGTCTCTCAGGCAATCCAGGAAACGGCTGCCCAAAGGCGACCGTGGCTTCGTCTATCATGGAATGCCTTCGTGGAGGAAAAATGATGCGAGGCGCGGATTGGGCTTCGCGGGCCGTGATTTTTTGGCGGCCACATCGCACAGCGCTGTTGTACGGGCGAATCGCCTTGCGGCCAAGCGGCGGCTGCGCCTGGCATGCGGTTGCGTAAAAGTTGACTTGTCAGGCCACCAAAATGTTGACTATTAAACTCATGTTTCATAGTCAACCGGGCAGTGGTCACTGGAGACCGTATCCCGAAAAGCAGGGCACGCCGCATTGCAGAGAGACCGAGAGCCCCAGTCGAGAGCCGCGTCCGATCACTTGCGCAGCCGAATGACCCGGCGCCAGGCGCTCGGGCTTTTCACGCTGCCGTTCGCCGGCATGGGGTTCTCCACGGCTGAAGCCCGTCCGTTGCGCATAGTCTGCCTGGATGACGGGTTGACCGAGACCTTGCTCATGCTCGGCGTCAGCCCGGTCGCCATTGCCGATCGGGAGGTCTGGGAGAAATGGGTGGTCGAGCCGCGGCTGCCGCCTGACATCGCCGATGTCGGCACGCTGCTCGAGCCCAATCTTGAATTCCTGCAGCAGCTCAGGCCCGACATCATCCTGTCCATGCCGTATCTCGACGGCATCAAGCCGCTGCTCGAACGCGTGGCTCCGGTGACGACGATCGGTCTCTACACCGAAGCCGGGCAGCCCTATCAGCACGCCGTCGAGGCGACGCGCCAGCTCGCCGGGCTTGTCGGCAAGGAAAGCGAAGGCGAAGCGCTGATCGTGGCGACAGACGCGTATTTTACGGAAGTTCGCCAGCAACTGGCGCCGCTGTCGGCACGGCCGATCTATGTCGTCAGCTTCCTGGACCCCCGCAATGTGCGCGTCTACGGCGCAAAGAGCCTGTTTCAGGAGGTGTTCGACCGCATCGGGCTCAGCAACGCGTGGACGGCCGAGACCAATTACTGGGGGTTTTCGACCGTCGGTATCGACGGGCTGGCAACATCCAGCGATGCGCGCCTCGCCTATCTCGAACCCTTGCCTGAGGGCGCTGGCGGCACGCTGACCGAAAGTCCGGTCTGGAACGCCATGCCTTTCGTGCGCAACCGCTGGATCATGCGCCTTCCTGCCGTCCTGATGTTTGGCGCGCTTCCATCCGCGCGCCGTTTTGCTCGGGTCCTGGCGTCGGCGATGACCGCGGAGGCCGCCCATGGCTGAGGATGCCGCGGCCGTCACTCAAGAAGGAAAGCTTGCGCCGTCGGGCCGCGCCTTGCCATGGGGCTCTCTTGGCAATCAGCCGGTAGGCGCGATCCTGCTTTGCGCGGTGCTGCTCGCGACGGCGATCGCGGCAACCGTCTCAAACCTCACCGTGCAGCTGCCATCGGCGCTCTGGCTCCAATCGCTCGCCGCCCCGGACATTGATGATATGCGGCAGGTGCTCGTCCACTACGCCTTCCTGCCCAGGCTTGCCGTCAGCCTTTTATGCGGTGCGGCGCTCGGGCTTGCCGGAACCGTCCTGCAGCAGGTTCTGCGCAACCCGCTTGCCTCGCCCGAAACGGTTGGCGTCTCGGCGGGCGCCTATCTGGCGCTGGCACTAGAGCGATTCCTATTTTGAGAGAATCGTAGGATTCCCAAAGCCGGATGTTTGTGATTCAAGATGCTGGCTGGATTGGAGGCCA
>NZ_JAMYOI010000029.1:0-73952 GCF_040319775.1 Mesorhizobium sp. M0870 | reverse complement strand
AACTCCTATTTTTTTGCGGGTGTGGGGGGGGGGTTTTTTTTTTTAATACACATTTCTGGTTTAACACAACCAAAACCAATAAAACCAGGCGGGGTTTCCCCCGGGCGCGGGGGCGGGCCCGGGGCCGCTTGTCTCAATCCCACAATCGCCCTGGGAGGGCCGATGGACGGTGCGGCTCCGCTCTTTCGTATGGAAGGCATATCCAAGCGCTATGGCGGCGTACGGGCGCTGGAGAAGGCCGAGCTTGTCGTCGAAGCCGGCAGCATCCACGCCATTCTCGGTGAAAACGGCGCCGGCAAATCGACGCTGATCAAGGTTATGGCAGGTGTCGTGGCGCCCGATGAGGGCCGCATGACGCTGGACGGGCGCGAGGCGACCTTCGCTTCTCCGGGGGCCGCCAACAAGGCCGGCATCGTCTGCATCTTCCAGGAACTGTCGCTGGTCCCTGAGCTCAGCGTGGCCGACAACATCGTCATTTCCGATCCGCCCAAACGCTTCGGCATGATCGACCGCAAGGCGCAGCGCCGCATCGCCGAAGAAGCACTTGCTCGCGCCGGCGCCGCCGACATCCACCCGCTGGCGCTGGTCAAGGACCTGCCATTGTCGCGCCGCCAGATGGTCGAGATCGCCAAGGCATTGGCACGCAAGCCGCGCATCCTCATCCTCGACGAAGCCACCTCCGCGCTGACCGCCGCGGATGTCTCGAAGATCTTCGCGGTGCTCAAGCGGCTGCGCTCGGAAGGGCTGGCGCTGCTTTACATCTCGCACCGCATGAACGAGATCGCCGAACTGGCGGATCAGTGCACGGTGTTCCGCAACGGCCGCAATGTCGCCAGCTATGCAGCCGGCTCGAAGAGCGACAATGAGGTGGTCGAACTGATGATCGGCCGCGAATACAGCCATATCTTTCCGCCCAAGCCGGCGGCCGTGCCTGCCACCGCGGCCCCCAGGCTCGAGGCCCGCAAGCTCTCATGGGCCGACCGGCTGCACGATATCTCGCTGACCGTCAGGGCAGGTGAGGTGGTCGGCCTTGGCGGCCTCGACGGCCAGGGCCAGCGCGAATTGCTGCTCGCCTTCTTCGGCGTGCTGCGGGGCCTCAGCGGCCAGATCCTGATCGACGGCAAGTCTGTCTCGATCACCAGTCCATCCGTTGCGCGCGACGACGGCATCGGCATGGCGCTCATTCCCGAGGACCGCAAGACCGAAGGGCTGATGCTGCCGATGACGGTGCGCGAGAACCTGTCGTTCGCGGCGCTCGACCGGCTGTCGAAGGCCGGCATCATCGATCGCGCCGCCGAGCAGCGGCTGATCGACGACATGGTCGGCCTCTTGGCGATCAAGACGGCGGGCCTCGACATTCCGGTCGGCGCGCTTTCGGGCGGCAACCAGCAGAAAGTGGTCATCGCCAAATGGCTGATGCGCCAGCCGCGCATCATCCTGCTCAACGATCCGACGCGCGGCATCGACGTCGGCACCAAGCAGGAACTGTACCAGCTGATGCGCAAACTGGCCGACGCGGGTGCGGCGATCCTGTTCTACTCGACCGACTATGACGAACTGATCGGCTGCTGCGATCGCGTGCTGGTGCTCTATGACGGGGCGGTCAAGCGCGAGTTGGTCGGTGCCGAGATCACCGAGCGGGCGCTGATATCAAGCGCGCTCAACATCCATGGCGAGGAGAGCCCAGTGGGCCTGGGAGCAAGCGCGTGAAAGATTGGCGCTATTGGCTGGCCGAGCAGCGCGGAACGCTGCTGGCGTTCGGCATCTTCATCGTCATGTTCGTCATCTACACCTCGAACCATCCGGCGGGCTTCACCGCCAATGTCGTGCAGACGGCGTCGAACAAGGGTGTGCTGCTCGCCTTCGTCGCCATGGCGCAGACGCTGGTGGTGATCACCGCGGGCATCGACTTGTCCGTCGGCATGATCTTCCTGCTCACCAACTGCCTCGCCTCCTGGCTGGTGGTCGGCACGCCGATGCAGACGACGCTCGGTGTCATCGCCGTGCTGGCGGTAGGGCTGCTGTGCGGCGCGATCAACGGCGCCATCGTCATCTATGGCCGGCTGCAGCCGATCGTCGCCACCATTGCCACAGGCGCCGTCTATTACGGCATCGGCCTGTTGCTGCGGCCATTTCCGGGCGGCTCGGTCAATGAGGATCTGGCCGACGCGCTGACCGGCCGTGCGTTCGGCGTGGTGCCGGCGAGCCTGGTCGTCCTGCTGGCCGTCGTGCTGGTGATCTGGGTGCCGTTCAGCCGCTCGGTGCTCGGCCGCGCGGCTTATGCGGCGGGGTCGTCGGAGACGGCGGCCTACATGTCCGGCGTGCCGATCCGGCGCGGCAAGTTCGCCGCCTACACGCTGGCCGGCCTGCTGGCGGCGATCGGCGGACTGTTCCTGACCTTCTTCACCTATACGGGTGAAGCGGCCTATGCCAGCGGCAACTCCTACACGCTGTTTTCGATCGCCGCCGTGGTGCTCGGCGGCGTCTCGCTGTTCGGCGGCAAGGGCAGCGCCATCGGCGCCATCTTCGGTGCACTGGCCTTCCGCACCATCGGCGACCTGTTGTTCGTCTTCGATTTCGATCCGCTCTGGCAGCCTCTGTTCCAGGGCGTTATCCTGCTGGTCGCCGTCAGCCTCGGCGCCTTCGCCCTGTTTCGGGTCCGCAACCGGCTGGAGTGGTTCCTGTGAGCGAAACGACGCTTGGCGGTATTGCCGGCCGCATGCCCAGATTCATCCGCCGTGCCGATCCGGCGGTGCTGACGGCCTTTGCCTGCATCGTTCTCTTGCTGTTCCTGGGCAGCCTCTATTCCAGAAGCTTCCTGTCGCCTGAATATCTTCTGCAGCAGCTCAAGGTGGCTTCATTCCTCGGCGTCATCGCCACCGGGATGATGCTGGTCATCCTGCTCGGTCAGATCGACCTGTCGGTGCCGTGGGCGGTGGCGGCGGGCGCCATGATGGCCTGCGCTGCGGCGGCGTACGGCCCGGTCGGCGTGGCGCTGGCCATTCCGTTCGGTATTTTCTGCGGCATGCTGATCGGCGTCGTTAACGGCATCGGCGTCGCCTATCTGCGCATCCCCTCGATGATCATCACATTGGCCACCAACGCTGTCGCGCAAGGGCTGATGGTGGTCTACACCGGCGGCTTCTCGCCGCAGGATTCGGCGACGGGCGCGATGCGCTACCTGGCGACCGGCTTTGCCATTCCGGGCGTGCCCAACGCGGTCATCATCTGGGCGCTGATCGGGGCCGCGATGGTGTTCGTGCTGACGCGGACCAGCTTCGGCCGCACCGTCTACGGCATCGGCAACCGCGAGCGCGCGGCCTATCTCTCCGGCATCGACACAAGGCGCGTGGTGATGATCGCCTTCGCCGTCTCCGGCGGGCTCTCGGCTTTCGGCGGCGTGCTTCTGGCTGGCTATGCCTCCAAGGCGGCGCAGTCGATGGGCGACGCTTATCTGCTGCCGTCGATCGCCGCGGTGGTGCTTGGCGGCACCTCGATCCTGGGCGGACGCGGCTCTTATCTCGGCACTGTCGCCGGTGTCATCCTGATCACGCTGCTGCAGTCCATCCTCTCCGTCATGCAGATGCCGGAGGCGGGGCGGCAGATCATCTATGGCGTCGTCATTGTCGCCATGCTGCTGCTCTACGGCCGCGCGCCGGCAAGCCGCTGACAGTGGACGAAAAGGCAGCACAGGCGCCAGCGGGCGCTCCCGGCTCGGTGTCTCCGGCCATCGTGGTGATGGGCGTCGCCGGCTGCGGCAAGTCGGCCGTCGGTATTGCGCTGGCGGCCGCGCTGGGCGTTGCCTTCATCGAGGGCGACAGGCTGCACCCGCCGGAAAACGTCGCACGCATGGCAAGCGGCGAACCCCTTACCGATCAACTGCGCGAAGGCTGGCTCAACGCGATCGGCGAGCGCATCGCGGAGTCGGTGGGCGGCGGACAGGGCGTGGTTGCCGCCTGCTCGGCACTGAAGCGCAGCTACCGCGACCGGTTGAGCAGCTTCTGCCCGGAAATCGTCTTCCTCTATCTGGAGATCGACCCTGCCACGGCCAGGCAGCGTGTCGGTAACCGCAAGGGCCATTTCATGCCGGCAAGCCTGGTCGACAGCCAGTTCGCCATCCTCGAGCCGCCGGCAGTGGAGGAGCGGGCCTTGACGCTCGATGCGACGCGCCCGGTCGGTGAGCTCGTCGCTGCCGCGGTCCGACTGATACGCCGGTCATGAACTTTCATCGTCAGTGCCGATGCCGGTGCTGTTCTGGGTCTCGGTCAGCCGCTGCCGGCGGGACCACGTCAGCATCTGCTCGGGGTAGAGCCTCAGCGCCTCCAGCAGGCGGTCACGCTTGAGCAGGATGTAGTGCGCCTGCACGGCCATTTTCTTGGCGCCATCCCTGGCGGTGTCCGTTGCCGGGGTGACAGACGCCTCCGGCGCCAGCGCGGGGCTGAGCACGGCACGGTACTCATGTCCGCACTTGAGCCGGCGCCCGCGACGCCGGACCGTCGGTCGGCAGACACAACTTCAGAAATGTCGATTTCGAGGGTCGGACGAAGATACTCGTGTCGCTATTCCATATATGGCGTCAGCACATCTTCGATCCATTTCATGAATGCGCGGACTCGGCGCGACAGATTGCTCCGATGCGCAACGACGAGGGACACGGCGAGCGCCCGGCGACGAAAATCGGGTATGATCTCGACAAGCGCTCCACTCTCCAAGTATCGGCCAATGCCCAAGAGTGGCGCCTGAATCACACCAAGGCCGGCGAGGGCGGCGGCTTCGTAGGTCTGCGCGCTGTTGACGTGCAGCGCACCTGGCAACTGAAGCGTCGCATAGCTGTCGCCGTCCGGATATTCCCATCCATAAGGTTTCGCGCCCAGCATCGTCGAAAAATGAATTGTCCTATGTTCCTGACGCAGGAGATCTTCCAGCGACCGAGGGACGCCATGGCGAGCCAGATAGGCGGGGCTGGCAGCGTTGGCCATGCGCAACAGGCCCAACGGGCGGGCAATCAGCGTCTCGTCCCGAATGGGTCCAAGCCGCAATACACAATCGAACCCCTCTTGAACCAGATCGACTTGCCGATCCGTACTCGACACCTCCAGCTCCAACTCGGGGTGCGCCGCCATGAAATCCGGCAAGGCAGGCACGATCGTTGTGCGCGCCACTTCGGTTGGAAGGTCGACCCGCAAACGCCCGCGAAGTGCCACGCGATCGCCTGCGAACATCGAGTGCAGATCATCGACTTCAGCAAGCAGATCGCGGGCACGGGCATGAAATGCGCGTCCGTCTTCCGTCAACCGCACGCTGCGCGTCGTCCGGTGCAGGAGCCTGACACCGAGATCTTCTTCCAGCTTCCGGACCGCCGTTGAGGCTCTCCCCTTTTGGATGCCCAGGCTGTCGGCTGCGCGGGTGAAGCTCCCCATTTCCGCTACCGTTATGAAAATGAGGATGGGTTCGAGATTTTGCATTTTCGTGCCCCGGTATTGTTTCCCGAAAAGAGAACAGTCGGTTCATTTCCTCGGTGTTTATCACGTCTTGGGGGCACAGTAAGCTTGGAACATGGGATCTTCCCAATGGAGAATGACAAGTGTCGGAAACCGTGAACCTGCATCAGACACCTGAAACCATGACCTTGCATCGCGCCCTGTGGGCCGGCCGGATAATGAGCGCGTTTGTCGTTATCGCTTTGATGGCAGACGGCACTGTTCAGCTTTTCGCGCCGGCACGGATCGCGAGCATGTTGCAGGAAACCGGGTTCGCGATGGACCTGACCCGTGTCGTGGGTCCGATCATACTCGCCTGCGCCATCCTCTACGCCATCCCGGTCACCGCCGTCCTCGGCGCAATCCTGGTGACTGGCTTTTTGGGAGGTGCCATCTGCGCCCATCTCCGCATCGGTGAGTTGGGGTCGCCGCCGGAAATCATTTCCCTGCTTCTGGGCGCGATGACCTGGGGCGGCCTCTATCTGCGCGATCCCCGTATCCGGGCCATTCTGCCGCTCATCCATTGAACCAACAGGGGCAGCTCTGTCCCTAAACATCAGGAGAAAACACATGTTCTTAGTAATGGGAATCACGGGAAACGTGGGCGGCGCGACGGCAAGGCATTTGCTAGCGCAAGGCAAGAAGGTGCGCGCGCTGGTCCGCGACCGCGAGAAGGCGTTGAGCTGGGCGAACCGGGGCGTGGAGCTCGTTGACGGCGATTGGAACGATTCGGCTGCCATCGAACGAGCGCTCGAAGGCGTCGAAGGCGCGTTCGTCATGCTGCCCCCTGTCTGGGCGCCTTCACCCGATTACAAGGAAGCAAAGGGCGTGATTGCAAGCTATGTCGAGGCGCTCACCAAGGCAGCGCCGCCGCGAGTGGTTGCGCTTTCGTCTATGGGCGCGAACAGAACCAGCGGGCACGGGGTGATCGCGGCTCTGTCCCTTCTGGAGCAAGGTTTTCGCGACCTGACATCGCCAGTTGCTTTTGTGCGCGCAGGCGGATTCTTCGAGAATTTTCTTTTCGGGTTGCAGGTCGCGCAGGGCGGAACGCTGCCGGCTTTCTACAATCCGACAAACCGGAAATCGACAATGGTCGCGACGAACGACATCGGCGCGGAATTCGCAACGCTTTTGACCGGGCCAATGTGGTCAGGGCAGCGCATCGTCGAGCTTGGTTCGATGGTCAGCGCGGACGACGTCGCCGAGCAATTGGGCGAAGTCCTGAATCTCAACGTGAAAGCCTTTGCAATCCCGCGTGCAGGGTGGGCGGAAGCGCTCGAGCAATTCGGCATCCCGAAGGGCCACAGCGGACCTGCCGAAGAAATGTACGAGGCCGTGAATGCGGGCTGGATGGACCTCGGTGTGGCGGGCACGGAGCACGTGGCGGGTACGACGTCCGCACGCGATGTATTCGAGGCTGCGTCCAATTTGAACGGATAGGCCAAACTGTATGGGGTTCTCCTGTGATTTCGAGTCTTCGCAACCCGGGATTTGGAGAACTCCCTCTTCAATGGAAGAATCTCATGTCTGTCTGAGCGCGGTCAGCTTGCAGTGGGTGGTTTATATCTGCGACGTCAGCTCAACCGGGAAATCGTCATTGTCGGCGTCGCGCATGGCGGCAAGGCTGCGATTGTCCAGCACTTCGGCGATCGCCTGCCGCACCTCCAGCATCATGTGGCGGACCTGGCAGGTCGCCTCGTCGCAATCCTCGCAGCGTTGATACTGCGTGCGGCTGGCGCAAGGGATTGGCGCCAGCGGCCCGTCAAGCACGCGCACGACATGGCCGATCTTGATTTCGGAGGCCAACCGGGCAAGGCGGTAGCCGCCTTCCTTGCCCTTGCGGCTCTGGACGAAGCCGGCATTGCGCAACTCGCCCAGGATGGCATCGAGGAATTTCTTCGGGATGTTGTTGGCCACAGCGATGTCATTGACGAAGGCCAATTGGCCGGCCGGCAGGCCAGACAGATGCACGAGGGCCTTGAGGCCGTATTTGCCTTTTTTTGTCAGCATGCCCAGATCAACCCATAAAAGCCCCAACCACTCGCATCTGGCGACTGTTTGTGTGCAAATAATGACGTTTTCGCCGCGCGATGATGTTCCGCGAAACAGACACCAAATTGCACGTTAGGCACAAACGCGTTGATTCTTTGTAACGTTTTGCACTGAGAACGCGGATATTCCACTGATAACCAGGTTATCGGCGTTCAAAAAGCGAAAAAAGCCAGCAGGGCGCCGGCCTTTCCGTCTGCTCCGCAGATATCGCTGCCTTCAGCGGCTGCCGTAGGTCTGGTCGAGCAGGCCGCCGGCGGCGAAATGCTCTTTCTGCACTTTGTCCCAGCCGCCGAAAACGTCTTCCACCGTCAGCAGCCGGATATCGGGGAAATCGGCCTTGTATTTTGCCGCCACAGCGGCGTCGCGGGCTCTGAGGCCGTTGCGGGCGGCGATGTCCTGGCCCTCCGGCGTGTAGAGGAAGTCGAGATAGGTCTTGGCCAGATCGCGCGTGCCGTGCTCGTCGGCAACCTTGTCGACGATCGCGACGGGGAATTCGGCCAGCAGGCTGACCGAAGGCGTGACCTGCTCGAACTTGCCGTCGCCATACTCCTTGCGGATGCCGCGCGTCTCCGACTCGAAGGTGATCAGCACATCACCGATCTCGCGCTGCACGAAGGTGGTGGTCGCGGCGCGGCCGCCGGTGTCGAAAATCGGCACGTTGTTGAACAGCTTGGTGATGAACTCCTTCACCTTGGCGTCGTCGCCCTTGAAGGCCTCCTTGGCGTAGGCGGTGGCCGCCAGATAGGTGTAGCGCGCATTGCCGGAGGTTTTCGGGTTGGGGAAGATCACCTGCACGTCGTCGCGCACGAGATCGTTCCAGTCCTTGATATGCTTGGGGTTGCCGGCGCGTACCAGGAAGGACGGCAGCGAATAGAAGGGCGAGGCGTTGTCGGGAAAGTTCTTCTGCCAGTCTGCCGACACGAGGTCCTTCTTGACCAGGAAGTCGATGTCGATGACCTGATTGAAGGTGACAACGTCGGCGCCAAGGCCCTCGGCGATGGCGCGCGCCTGCGCCGAAGTGCCGGCATGCGACTGGTCGACGGTGACGCCCGGATGCTGCGCGATGAAGGCCTTGTTGACCTGCACGAACAATTCGCGGCCGACATCATAGGATGCGTTGAGCAGTTTGTCGGCCGACCAGGCTTGGGAGGATGCAAGGAACAGGCCGGCGACGGTGGCAAGCCCGAGGAAAAATCGCTTCATGAAAACAGGCTCCGATGCAATGTGATTATGGTCGGACCATAGCCGGGGTGCGTGGTGTGCGACGAGGCATGGGTCCGAGGATCAATGCATCGCTTCTAGAAAACCTATCCCCGGAATAGAAGGTTCGTAGTTTTTTCTTTCAAGTGCGACTTCGCCTCGGTGGACGCCGATCGTTCCAATTCGTTTGACTGTTCCGAAAAAAGATACACATTGTGTATGCAGGTGTGCTACGGGAGCGACAAGGAGCGCTGCCATGACAAAGACCACACCCGAGACCCACGCCAAGCCTGTCAATCTGCGCATCCGAGAGGATGTGCGCATATTGATCGACCGTGCTGCGAAAATACGCGGGAAGACCCGTTCCGACTTTATGATCGATGCTGCATATCGTGCGGCCGAGGACACGCTGCTCGACCAGGCACTGATCAAGGTGGATCCCGAGAGCTATCGGCACTATCTCGACATCCTCGATGAGACGCCAAGCGGTGAAGGTTTTGCACGCCTTATGAACGTGCCCAGACCGTGGCAGGGATGATACTATCGGCGCCCGCGCCTCTGGCCGAAAACCACGATCTCGACCTTTTTCAAAGCGGGACGGAAAGTCTCGACCAATGGCTTCGCCTGAGGGCGCGAGCCGACCAGGTCGGCGGCGCGTCGCGTACCTATGTGGTGGCGGAAGACGCGCGCGTTGTCGGTTATTACTGCCTCTCTTCGGGCGGGCTTGATCTCGCGCAGGCACCCGGCGCCATTCGTCGCAACATGCCTGATCCCATTCCGATGGTCGTGCTCGGGCGTCTTGCCGTCGACGCGGGCTGGCAAGGCAAGGGGCTGGGTGCCGCGCTGCTGCAAGACGCCGTTTTACGGGCAGGTCGCGCCGCGACGATCCTCGGGATTCGCGGGATATTTGTTCATGCCATATCGGATGAGGCGAAAGCCTTTTACGAACACTACGGTTTTGCGGCTTCGCCGAAAAACCCAATGACCTTGGTGCTGTCGCTGAAAGGCGTGACGAAAGGATAGTCGTGTCGCTCGAAGCATGAATTAAGCCGACCGCCATCAGACCGAAACGTTCCGGGGTGCGATGGCAGGCGATGTCTCCTGTGCCGAGTTTTCCCGGGCCTTGCACCGTGGCGCTGTTTGGCATATACAAATGGCATATACAAAAGAGCTGCAACAACATGCCCCAGAACCGTCATTCAACAACGCCGCCCAAGGAGGCGAAGCTGTTTCGCAACAACCGCAGCCAGGCGGTGCGCATTCCTGTCGAGTTCGAGCTTCCCGGCGAAAAAGTCCTGATCAGCCGGGAAGGCGATCGTCTTGTCATCGAGCCGGTTCGCAAACCTGGCCTCACCGCGTTGCTCGCCCAGTGGGCGAAAGAGCCGCCGCTCGATCCTGAAGACGACTTCCCCGAGATCGACGACACGCCAGTCAAATCCGAGGACATTTTCTAGATGCGGTTCATGCTGGATACGAACATCATCAGCGACATGATCCGAAACCCGGCTGGCAAGGCCGCGAGGGCAATGTCGCGCGAGGGAGATGACGCGGTTTGCACCAGCATCGTGGTCGCCTCGGAATTGCGATATGGCTGCGCCAGGAAGGGATCGGCCAAGCTGCTCAAGAAGGTTGAAGACTTGCTGGCCGAGATTCCTGTCTTGCCGCTCGATGTGCCGGTGGATGCCGAGTATGGCGGACTTCGCGCCGAGCTTGAAGCGGCAGGCCAGACCATTGGCCACAACGATCTTTTTATTGCCGCTCATGCCTGTGCATTGGGCGCCACGCTGGTGACCGCCAACACGGGCGAGTTCAACCGGATCAAAGGCCTGAAGGTCGAGAACTGGCTGGCGTAGCCCTCGACCAGAGGATCAAGCCGCCGGAAAAAGTTTCCAGCGTCCGGGGCGAAACGCCACCCGGCTTTTCTGCGCCGCGGGGTGGTCGACGGGCAGTTCGATTTCGACCCGCTGGCGCTCTCCGCCGATCTCAAGCTCGACCCGGCGCGTGCCGGCGACGCGGCGGCTGGCGGCGACCGTGCCGGCGATACAGCCGCTGCAGCCGTCCAGCAGTTCGACATCATGCGGGCGGAAATAGAGCGTCGCATCGCCCGAGGGCTCGTTGGGCGCGGCAATCCCGATCGGACGGTCGGCGAGCCAGATCTCGCCATTCTCGACCTTGACGGGAAGCGAGCTTGATTCACCGATGAAGCCATAGACGAAGGGCGAGTTCGGCGTGTCGTAGATATCGTCGGCGGTGCCGACCTGCTCGATGCGGCCCTGGCTCATCACCACGACGCGGTCGGCAAGCTCCAGCGCCTCTTCCTGGTCGTGGGTGACGAAGACGGTGGTATGGCCGGTGGCGTCATGGATTTCGCGCAGCCAGCGGCGCAATTCCCGGCGCACCTGCGCGTCAAGCGCGCCGAACGGCTCGTCGAGCAGCAGCACCTTGGGCTCGATCGCCATGGCGCGCGCCAGCGCCACGCGCTGCCTCTGGCCGCCGGAGAGCTGCGCCGGATAGCGCTTTTCGAGCCCTGAAAGCTGGACGAGGTCCAGAAGCTCGGAGGCGCGACGGCGGATCTCCTGCGCCGGCGGGCGCGACGGTCCGTGCCGGACCTTCAGGCCGAAGCCGATATTGTCCGCCACCGTCATATGCCGGAACAGCGCATAGTGCTGGAAGACAAAGCCGACATTGCGCTCCTGGATCGACTTGTGCGAGGCGTCCTCGTCGCCGAAGAATATCTTTCCCCGTGTCGGCCGCTCCAGCCCGGCAATCAGCCTGAGCAGCGTCGTCTTGCCGGAACCGGACGGTCCCAGCAACGCGATCAGTTCGCCCGACTTGATGTCGAGCGAGACGTCGTGAAGCGCCGGAAACCGGTCAAACTCCTTGCGCACGTTGGCAACGCGAACTTCCATAGTGGTCCCTTTGTCAGTGCCCGCGTGTTGCGGCGATCTCGGCGCCGTAGCGCATCTCGAGAAGTGTTTTCAAGACCAGCGTGACGAGCGCCAGGCCCGCAAGCAATGAAGCGACGGCGAAGGCACCGACGGCGTTGTACTCGTTGTAGAGGATTTCGACATGCAGCGGCATGGTGTTGGTCAGGCCGCGTATGTGACCCGACACCACCGATACCGCGCCGAACTCGCCCATGGCACGCGCATTGCACAGGAGCACGCCGTAGAGCAGCCCCCATTTGACGTTGGGCAAGGTCACGTACCAGAAGGTCTGCCAGCCATTGGCGCCGAGCGAAAGCGCTGCCTCCTCGTCGCCATTGCCTTGTTCCTGCATCAGCGGGATCAACTCGCGGGCGACGAAGGGGAAGGTGACGAAGATTGTGGCCAGCACGATGCCCGGCACGGCAAACAGGATGACGATGCCATGCGCTTTCAGCCAGGTGCCGAGCAGCCCTTGGGCGCCGAACAGAAGCACATAAACGAGGCCCGATATGACCGGCGAGACCGAGAAGGGGAGGTCGATCAGCGTGGTCAGGAAGGCCTTGCCCTTGAACTCGAACTTGGCGATCGCCCAGGCGGCGGAGATGCCGAAGACGATGTTGAGCGGCACCGAGATCGCCGCCACCAGCAGCGTCAGCCGGATCGCCGAGCGGGTGTCGGCACTGCCGAGCGCTTCGGTGTAGGCACCGATGCCCTTGGCGAAGGCTTCGTTGAAGACGATGATCAGCGGCAAGAGCAGGAAAATGCCGAGGAAGGCGAAGGCGACGGCCATCAGAGCCAGGCGCGCAGGGCGGCTTTCCGTGACCGCCGCCGACTGGCTTTCATGATGCGGTTCGTAGGATTTGATCTCCGGGTCAGCCATAGCGCTTGCGGCTCCATGACTGTGCGAGGTTGACGACCAAAAGCATGATGAACGACAAAGCGAGCATGATCGCCGCGATCGCGGTTGCCGCCGGATAATTGTATTCCTCCAACCGAATAACGATCAGCAGCGGTGCGATTTCTGATTTGTAGGGCAAGTTGCCGGCGATGAAGATGACCGAGCCATATTCGCCGACGCCACGCGCGAAGGCGAGCGCGAAGCCGGTGACGATGGCCGGCGCCAGGCCCGGAAACAGGATGCGGGTGATGATCTGGAAGCGATTGGCGCCAAGCGTGGCGGCGGCTTCCTCCACTTCCTTGTCGATCTCCTCCATGATCGGCTGCACGGTGCGCACGACGAAGGGCAGGCCAATGAAGATCAGCGCGATGACGATACCGAGCGGCGTATAGGCTACCTTGATGCCGAGCGGCATCAGCAATTTGCCGATCCAGCCGTTCGGCGCGTAGAGCGTGGTCAGCGCGATGCCGGCCACAGCCGTCGGCAGGGCGAAGGGCAGGTCGACCATGGCATCGACGATGCGGCGGCCGGGGAAGCGGTAGCGCACCAGCACCCATGCGACCAGCGTGCCGAAGACGACGTTGACCGCAGCTGCGACGAAGGCGGTGCCGAAGCTGATTCTCAGCGCATTGATGGTGCGGCGATCGGTGGCGATCGCCCAGAATTCAGGCCAGCCAAGGGCGGCCGAGCGCCAGAGCAGCCCGGATAGCGGGATGAGGATAATGAGGGTGAGGTAGGCAAGCGAGAAGCCGAGCGTCAATCCGAAACCCGGAATTACGCTCGGCTGCCTGAATCGCCACCCCGCCTGGGCGGGTGCTGTGGTCATGTCGTCCTGAATATCGACTGCTTACTGGGGCTTGTAGATCTGGTCGAATATACCACCATCGCCGAAATGATAAGGCTGTGCTTTTTTCCAGCCACCAAACTGTGGATCGTCGATGGTTACGAGCTTGATCGGCGGCAGCTTGGCGAGGTCTTCGGCCGGCACCAGATCGGGCTTGGCAGGACGATAATGGTTCTTGGCGATGATCGTCTGCGCTTCTTTGGAATAGAGCCAGCTCAGATAGGCTTCGGCGACCTTGCGCGTGCCCTTGGCATCGACATTGGCGTCGACCACCGCCACCGGCGGTTCTGCCAGGATCGAGGTCGGCGGGTAGACGATGTCGAAATTGTCGGCACCGAACTCGTCGAGCGCCAGATAGGCCTCGTTTTCCCAGGCGATAAGCACATCGCCCAAGCCCTTTTGCGCGAAGGTCACGGTCGAGCCGCGCGCGCCGGTGTCGAGCACCGGGGCATTGGCGTAGAGCTTGCCGACGAACTCCTTGGTCTTGGCCTCGTCGCCGCCGTCATTGGCGTTAGCGTAGGCCCAGGCGGCGAGATAGTTCCAGCGCGCGCCGCCGGAGGTTTTAGGATTAGGCGTAATCACCTGGACACCGTCCTTGACGAGGTCGCTCCAGTCGTGAATGCCTTTGGGATTGCCCTTGCGAACGAGGAAGATGATGGTCGAGGTGTAAGGCGCTGAATTGTTTTCGAATTTGGTGCGCCAGTCCGGATTGATCTTCTTCGCCTTCGAGACGATGGCATTGATGTCGCCTTCAAGTGCCAGCGTCACCACATCGGCGTCGAGGCCATCGATCACGGCGCGGGCCTGGGCGCCCGATCCGCCATGCGACTGCTGGACGGTGACCGTCTCTCCGGTCTCGGCCTTCCAATGCGCGACGAAAGCTTCGTCATAGGCCTTGTAGAGCTCGCGTGTCGGATCGTAGGACACGTTGAGAATGGTGGTATCGGCAAACGCGAAACCGAGCGTGCCGAACTGGACAGATGTGGCGACCAGTGCGCCGAGCAGTTTCCTGAAATGAGGTTTGGTCATTTCTGCCTCCGTTGAACCCGCGCCAAATCTACCGAATTGGTAGAAATTAGATGCATTCAATGTTGCCTTTTTTGCCCCTCTTGAGAAAATGTTCGACGCCATTTCGCCGTTAGGAGAAATATTTTCCTCTTGCGGCCAAAGGAAGAATCCATGGCCCGGCCACTCAGCCTATCTAGCAAGGGGCGGTGCCGAGGCAAGGTGTGGAATTTGGTCCGGTGCATCAATCGGCGGTGATGGGAAAGTCGAAACGCTGTCTGGCGAACGGTTCGCTTTTCAGCGTGAAGTGCCACCATTCCCTTGCATAGTTCTTGAAGCCGCCAGCGCGCATGGCGTCGACAAGCATCTTGCGGTTTGCCGCCGCTTCACTGGCAAGGCCGCGGTGGGCGGTTTCGCTCATCGGATCAAAGCAGTCGAAGCCGGTGCCGAAATCGAGCGTGTCGGCATCAACCGCGCCACAGGCCGGGTTGGGGCTGGACCTGCGGTCCGTCCGGGCGATGGCGACGTCGACGGTCGAGCCTCGTGAATGGGTCGACAGCTCTCCGACATAGCCGTTGGCGATCAGGTCGCTGCGCCTGACCTTCGGATACCATTGCGGATCGGGCGGCCCGCCCTCGCGCGTCCATTCATTCATGTCGGCGACGGCGCGGGCAGGGCGGTAGCAATCGAACAACACCAGGGTCAAGCCTTTGGCGGCGATCGCTTTCTGGACGGCGGACAGTGCCTTTGCCGCCTGCCCAGTGAGGATGCAGGCCGGGGCGTCATAGCCGTCCACCTTGCGATGCAGGAAATTATCCGATCCGGCGTAGCGTATGTCCTGGCGGATCGAGGGATCGACATCGGCGAGCCGGACAAAGCCGGCGGGCAGGGCATCGGCCAAAGCGGGGAGTGTGGTTGCCGCGATAAGGATTGTTGCTGCCAGTGCTGAGGCTGCTGACGATAGAAGATGGCGCGAGGCACCCCCCTCTGCCCTGCCGGGCATCTCCCCCGCAAGGGGGGAGATTGGCAGCTTTGCCGTTGCGTATTGTCTTTGACAGTTGGCGAAAGCGGAAAGGACATCCGATCTCCCTCCTTGCGGGGGAGATGGCCGGCAGGCCAGAGGGGGGTGCCTCGGAACAGGCATGGGGTGAGTATCCTGCTATCCGCTGAGCCTGTGGAAAGCCAATTCCATGAATCGCTTCTTGGCGCGATCTATTCGACAAACACCTTCACACTCGCCGCACGCCCCGCGGCGTCGATGACGGTCAGCGTCGAATAGCCGGCGCCGTCGGGCTGCCAGGTCGCGGTGCGGCGACGATCGATGCCTACCAGCGGCTTGCCGTTGGCGAGCCAGCGGAACGGCGCCCGGCCGCCTTGCAGCTTCAGCACCAGTGGCGAGGCGTCGGCCGAATTGGTGCCGAGATCGACGCGGGCGCCGTCGGGCGGGAAGATGATGGTCGGTGCGGGTTCGGTCACTGTCGCCTGCACCAGTCCGTCCGGCCCGGCGCCGAAGCGGGCGAGGGTCACCGGGAGGTCCTCGCGCCTGGGGCTGAACACGCCGGGCGGCTTGCCCGGCAAGGGGACGGTGGCGAGGCCCGAGCGGACAAAACCCTCGAAGAGGATGGGAGCCGCCGAGACATAGCCGGATAGGCCGGGCACCGCGCCGGCGTCGGGGCGGCCGACCCAGACACCGAGCACATAGCGGCCGTCGAAGCCTACCGACCAGGCGTCGCGATAGCCGTAGGAGGTGCCGGTCTTGTAGGCGATGCCGCGCTGCAAGGCACCCTCGGGCGGCTTGACGCCCGACAATATGTCGATGATCTGCCAGTTGGCCTGACCGTCGAGGATGGTGGCGCTGGTGCGCTCGGCATTGGCAGGCTCGGTGCCATCATGCAGCGTGTGCGTCTTGCCGCCATTGGCGAGCCCTGTGTAGAGCTGGACGAGGTCGCGCAATGTCACCCCGACGCCGCCAAGACCGATGGCCAGGCCCGGGGCTTCGTTGACCGGCAGTATGGGGCTGACGCCGGCCTGGCGGAAGCGCGCCATCAGCCGCGTTGGCCCGACCGCGTCGAGCACGCGGATCGCCGGCACATTGAGCGACAATTGCAGCGCTTGCCGGATGCTGACATCGCCCTGGTAGCCCATATCGAAATTCTTCGGTCGGTAGCCGGAGAAATCGACGGGGCTGTCGTCGATCAGCGTTTCCTGCGCCACGAGGCCCTGTTCGAAGGCCAGACCGTAGATGAAGGGCTTCAGCGTCGAGCCGGGCGAGCGGACGATCTTTGTCATGTCGATCCAGCCGGAGCGGCTGGCGTCGAAGAAATTGGCCGAGCCGACTTCGCCAAGGATGTCGCCGGTGCGGGAGTCGGCCAGCACCATAGCGACCGACAGGCGAGGGCCGAGCTTGGTGGCCGCGTCCCTCGCCACCTGTTCCAGCCCCTCCTGGACGCTCTTGCGGATCGTCAGCTGCAAGGGCTGGCCGGGGACGGCCTTGGGCAACATCGCATAGGCGGCGTGCGCGGCGAGCGCCGGCAGCGTGCGGCGCAGGTCCGAGACATCGTCGAGGGCGGCCCGTGCGGCCTCGCGCTCGCCGAGCAGGCGGGAGGAGACCATTCGGGTCAGCACCCGGTCGCGGGCGGCGTGGGCGATCTTCAAATTGCGGTCGGGCCGGCGCTTTTCCGGCAATTGCGGCAGAGCGACGAGCAGGGCGGATTCGGAAACGGTGAGCCGTTTCGGCTCCTTGCCGAAATAGGCGAGCGAGGCGGCGCGCACGCCTTCCAGATTGCCGCCATAAGGCGCCAGCGTCAGGTAGCGTTCGAGGATCTCGCGTTTCGACAATCGCCGCTCGATCTGGATGGCGCGCAGCATCTGCTTGACCTTGGAGCCGAGGCTGCGGCTTTCGCGCGGCTCGATCAGCCGGGCAAGCTGCATCGAAAGCGTCGAGCCGCCGGAGACGATGTGGCCGCTCGTGGCGAACTGGCCGGCGGCGCGGGCCAGCGCCAGCACGTCGACACCTTCATGGTCCCAGAAACGCTTGTCTTCGTAGGTGACCAGCATGTCGACGAACTGCTTGTCGACCTGGTCGAGGCGGGTTTCGAGCCGCCAGTAGCCGTCCGGCGTGGCAAAGGCGCGCAACAATTCGCCGTCGCGATCCTGGACTTCGGTGGAGACCGTGAGTTCGGCTGGAAGCGGGGGTGGGAAAGCACGGTCGAGTTCCCAGAGGCTGGCTGCGGAGAGCGCCAAAAGGCAGGCGCCCCCTGCGGCTCCAATAGCGAGTTTGCGAAGTATCTTCATGGCTGGAAAGACGCCCCCTCATCCGGCCGCTTCGCGGCCACCTTCTCCCCGATGGGGAGAAGAGACTGGCGCCGGCGCTGGTCGTCTCCTCTCCCCTCGGGGAGAGGTCGACCGAGCGAAGAGGAGGGCGGGTGAGGGGGCACTTTGCTTATCGCGTCCATCACCATCGGAGCCTTACGGCGCCTTGACCTCCATCATGCCGGTGGCGGTGCGGGCCGAATATTGCGGCCGGTACATGTCCTCCACCGTTGCCGCCGGGTGCGCATAGGTACCCGGCGTCACCGCGCGCACGACATAGGCGAGTGTCAGATTGTGGTCATGATCGCCATCGGCCGGGTTGAACGCCGCGACGAAACGGTCGTCGCGGAATTCGAGATGGGCCGCATCGGTCTGCGCCAGCCAGGAGAAGTTCGTCAGCTGGGCGCTGGAGACCAGGCCGGGATTGTCGATCTCGAAGCCGGCCGGCAACAGGTCGGTGACCAGCAGGCGCGACGGCCATTTGTTCTGCTCGTTGACCTTGAGCACGACGACATAGCGTTCGTTCTGCGTCGCCTCGGTGACATTGGCCTCGGTGCCGTCGAGCTTGTAGTAGGTGCGGCTGATGGTGAAGCCGTCGCCGCCGGCCGGCAAGGGCTGGACCGGCGACGCCACGGTGGTAACGACTGCCTGCAGCGGGGTCTTGCCGGTGTTGGCGATGGTCAGCGGGCTGTCGGCCAGGTCAGAGCCTTCCACCTGGTTGGAGTAGCCGCCGGAATGCGCCGCGCCATTGACGGCCAGCGTGATCGAATCATTGCCTTCCTTCAGCGCGCGGGCCGCAAGCAGCATCCAGGATTCGTCCTGGGTGCTGGTCCAGCGGGCTTCGGCGCGTTCCCTGGTCACCAGCTTGATCAGTTCCGGCACGATTGTCGGCACCGGCTTGGATTCCGCCGCCAGCGCCAGCATCGCCGCGCCATCACGCAGCCGCGAACCGTAGTCGGAGCGGTAGTAGTCGTAGTCGGTGGTGGACTTTGCCAACTGCAAGGCAGTCTTGAAGGTGGCTTCGGCGCGCGGTGTATCGCCGTAGAGCGCCAGGCTTGCCGCCAGCTGGGCAACGGCCATCGGGCTTGAGAAAGCTTCGAGCTGGGTGTCCGCATAGTAGCGCAGGTCGCCGATCGAGGCCTTCTTGTTGCGGGCCAGAACGTAGAGGGCGTAGGCGATCTCGCTGCCACGGTCCTGGACGCTCTGGTCGTAGCCGAGCGAGTTCTGCAGATTGCTCAGCGCCTGGTTCATGGCCAGGCTCGGCACGTCGTATTTCTGCTCGCGCGCCCTGGTCAGGAAGTCGGTGACATAGGCATCGAGCCACAGATCGCCGGAGCCCGGACCCCACAGGCCGAAGCTGCCGCCCGAAGCCTGGTAGCTCAGAACCTTGTAGATGGCGTCCTGGATGCGGCCATGGATATCGGGATCGCTGGCCATGCCGATGCCGGATGCCAACTCATTGACGTAGAGAAGCGGCATGGCGCGGCTGGTGGTCTGCTCGGCGCAACCATAGGGGTAGCGGTCGAGCGTCATCAGCAGCGACGGCACGTCGAAGGCGGCGGCCTGCGAAACGCCGACGCTGACGGAGGCGCCGTTGAGCAGGCTGGCTGCCAGCAGTTCCTTGTCGACGCGCAGCGCTCCGCCATCACCTTTGAGGTCAACCACCAGCCGGGTGGTCACCGGTAATTGCGCCGGGCGCACCGGCACATAGAGCGTCTGCTCGACCTTGGTGCCGTCGGCATGGGCGAGCTTGATGGTGAGCGAGGCATTGCCGGCCGTCTGAGCGATCAGCGGCACGGTCAGCGTCTGGCGCTTGCCCTGGGCGAGCGTCAGCTTCTGGGGCAGGGGCTTGTCGCCGGTCGACAAGTCGCCCGTCGTTTCGATCGAGAACGCATAGTCGCCAACCGGACCATCGGTGTGGGCGACATCGAGGCGCATGACGGCGGCGTCACCAGGCGCCAGGAAGCGCGGCAGGCCGGCGGTGATCACGATGGGATCGCGCACGATGACATCGGACTGGGCGTGGCCGACCGCATCCTTGGTCCAGGCGACGGCCATGACGCGCACGGTGCCGTTGAACTGCGGGATGTCGAAGTCGACCCGCGCCTTGCCGTCGGCATCGAGCTCGACGATACCGGAGAAGAAGGCGACCAGCTTTTCGGTCGGCGGGCTGCCTTGCGCCTGCATGTTGGCGCCGTCGCCGCCGGTCCTGAGCTTGCCGGTGTTGCCAAGCGAGCCGTCGATCAGGCGGCCGTAGATGTCGCGGATTTCCATGCCCAGCATGCGCTGGCCGAAGAACCAGCTCTCCGGGTCCGGTACCTTGTAGTTGGTCAGGTTGAGGATGCCGACATCGACGGCGGCAACCATGACATAGGCATTGCTGCCCGGCTGCACGCCGGCGACCGAAACCGGGATCGACAGCTGCTGGCGCGGCATGGTCTTGTCCGGCGGCGTCAGGGTGACCGCGAGCTTCTTCGAGCCCGGATCGACCTTCAGCCATTTCACGCCGATGGCGCGCGCCGGCATGCGCGTTTCCTGCGCCTCGCCCGGCCGGAACAGGGTTGCGGTGACATAGGCGCCGGCGCCCCAGTCGTCGCCGACCGGGATGTCGACGGTGCTGCCGCCGGCCGGCACGGATGCCGTGACGGTCTTCAACAGCTTGTCGGAACCGATGTTGATGAGAAGTTCGCCGGCAAAGTGCGGCGAGACTTTCAGCCTGGCCACTTCGCCGGCGGCATAATTGTCCTTGTCGAGGGCGATTTCGAGGCCGTCAGGCGTTTCGGTGGTGGTCGAGGAGACATACCAGCCGGCATCGAACTCGTAGCTTGTCGCCGGTCCCTCGGGATCCGATGTCTCGACTTCGAGGCGGTACTGACCCCAGTCGACCGGCACGGAGACCGTTGCGTCGCCGTCGGCGCTGAGGTCGACCTGGCCGTTGGCGATCGACTTGGTGAAGTTGACCGGCTCGTAGTTCCAGGAATTGTTGGAGCGGTACCACTGGTAATTGCGTTCGACCTTGACCAGCGTCCACTGCGCGCCTTTCAGCGCCTCGCGCTTGCCGTCGGGATCGACGGCGATCAGGCTGAACTTGGCGGTGCCACCCTGCGGCACTTCATTGTCGGCGAAATCCGGACGGATGCCGATCATATGGCCTTGCGGGCGGATGCCGATGTTGAGCGAGCGCTCTATGGCGCGGCCGCCGGATTCGCGCATCCTCACCGTCACCTTGGCGTCGACCAGCTTGGTGGTCGAGGGCAGTTGGTCGACGGAGACCGGGAAGGTCACCTTGCCGTCATCGCCGACCACCGGCAGATCGGCGAGGGGGGTGACCGTGGGTTCGGCCGACTGCTCGTCGGCGAGACCGAAGGAAAAGCCCTGGAAGCGGTCCCAGTCGCGCGACGTCGACAGCGTCAGCTCGCCTTCCAGCGCCAGGCCCGCCGCCGGCGCGCCATAGAGGAAGCGGCCGTCAATGTCGATGTTGGCGGTTTCGCCCTGGGCAATCTCCTGCTTGTCGGCCTTCATGTCGAATTCGATGCGATCCGGTACGAAATCCTCGACCAGGAACATCTGGCTGGCCACCGCCGGCTGCTTGGGATCGGTGTAGATCGACACCGACCAGGTGCCGCGCATGGCGTTGGGTGCGAGGGGCAGGTCGACGGCATGGCCGCCGGCGGAGGCGCCGTCGCTGACGATGCGGCGATCCTCGACACCGTCGGGACGCGAGAAGATGAAGGTCAACGGCAGGTTTTCGACCCCCTTGGCGGCGCCGTCGCGGGCAAGGGCGGCGACATGGACATCCTCGCCGGCGCGGTAGATACCGCGTTCGGTCCAGGCATAGACGTCGAGCGCGCCGGGCGCCGCGCGTCCGGTGACGCCGCGGTCGGACAGGTCGAAGCCGGCCCGGCCCATGTCGAGGAAGACGAAATCATTGTCGCCCTGCTTGGCCATCAGCACGGCCGGGACCATGCCGCCGTCGCCGCGCGTCAGGCCGGGGTTGAAGACGGCATGGCCGTCGGCATCCGACGTCGCCGTGCCGAGAACCTCATTGTTCCTGGCAACCAGCGTCAGTTCGGCGCCGGCGATCGGCTTGGCGCTGCCCAGCGAACGGGCAAAGACATTGAGCCCGTCCTGGCCGGTATAGGTCGACAGACCGATGTCGGAGACGACGAACCATTGCGTGGCCATCGAATTGTAGTCGTCGCTCTTGTTGTTGACGGCCTGGGCGGTCAGCACGTAGACGCCGGGCTTGCGCTGCGGCAGCGCCTCATCAACCGGGAAGGAGGTGGTGACCTCCTTGTTGAGATCATTGGCGATGTCGAGCTGGCCTTGCCAGACCGGCGCGCCCATCTGTTCGGAAATGTTGGAGATGTCGTAGCCGTCGAGCTGGTGCAGGAACTGGTAGCCCGACAGAAGCTGGGCCAGCGAACGATCGCCGATGCGGTAGAGCTTCATCTCGGCGGCGTTCATGTTGACGGTGACGACGGGAATGCCGCGGCGCGCGCCGGCCGGCAGCACGAAGCTGTCACCGGTGAAGCGGGCGGACGGTGCGCGGTCCTGCACATATATCGACAGCACCACGGGGGCCGCGGTCACTTCGCCGATTGCCGCCGGCAGGCCGGCGCGGAAGGTGACGTCGTAGTGCTGGCCATGCTCCAGTCCTTCGACGCAGATTTGCTTGTCCTTGGCCTCGACGCCCTTGGGTGGCGCGTTGTCGACGGTGACGAACTGCGCGTAGTCGACGCCGGTCTTGACCAGATCCTCGGAGAATTGCGCGCAGATGCGCGGCGCGCTGGTGTCGGCGTCGACGGTATGGTCGATCACGCGAAAACCCTTGCGGGCCTTGAGATCGGCATAGTCGGCCTGGACCGCCGGCGAAGGGTTCAGCGCAAGGCTGGCCTCATAGGCCTGCAGCGCCGGCCGGTAGAGATCGCGCTTGTCGAGCCCATTGCCGAGCAGCGCCAGCACTTCGGCGCGCGTCTTGGCGGTGCGCAGCAATTTATAGGCATTGAAAGCGGCCGACGTGCCGTTCGCCGGCAAAGTGGATGCTTCGGAGGTGCTTGCGGCGGGCTGAACGGCCAGCGTTTCACGCGCCAGGTTGAGCCAGAGCTGGCCATCATCGGGCAGCACCGAGACCGCGGCCTCGTATTTCAGCATGGCGGAGCGGTGATCGCCGGTCAGCACGGCCTGTTCGGCGGCGTTATGCAAGGCAGCCATGCCTTCTGTAGGTCTGTCATAGGCCGGGCCGAGCAGCTTGTTGCGGTATTGCTGGGCCTGATCGGCCATCCAGTTGGGGAAGAAAGCGAGTTCCGGCGGCGCGCCGATATCAGGATCGCCATCGATGTTGACGACCTTGCCCGCGACCGCGCCGTTGAAGGTTTTCAGCTGGTTGTAGTCGGATTTGAGGAAGCACCATTTGGCTTTTTTGTTGTAGGTGAAGGCGCGGCAGGCCGGGTCTCCCAGGCACGTCGTCTTGCACTGGTCGATTGTCACATTCTGGTCGGACCTGAGATCAAAGCCGAAATAGTCGGAATTGTCCGTTGTCGCTATTCGCCGGGCCTCGGCCGCTTGCGCGGCGCTGCTCCAGGCCAGGACATTGGCCCAGGCGAAAAACAGAAGAATCAGGATAGACAGACCACGAGCCGCGCGCATTGCCATAACACCCCTCCAGACACAGCTGACGTCCGGGCATGATCAAGCTTCAGTCAGGCTTGTCAACACAAGGACGCGGCAGGGTTCCGCCTGCCAGCGGTTTCCTTTCCGGCCGATGACCGGTAGTACCTCCATAGGACAGGGGATCACGCATTCTTGCGGCGACGCAAAAGGTGTGAATTCCAAGCCCGCCCTATTTCAGACAATTGGATTGTGGCCCCTTTACGAGCGCTTCAGAACTTCATTCCAATTTTAGTTTTGTAATCTAGGTTGTCTTAATGCCGGCGCATGAAGAGCAGATGTCAGGAGGTCGCGCGCCAGGGCGTGCGCTTCCGCGCGCCCTGCTGCTGGCCATGATGTGCTCGACCGTGCTCGTCGCCGAATCGCGCCCGGCGGCCGCTTTCGAGCTTTTCGGCATCAAGCTGTGGGGATCGTCCAGCGACGAGGATGCCGATATCGTCGATCCCCTGCGCTACGCCGTGACCATCAATGCCCCCGACGCCGACAAGGATCTGGTCAAGAAGCTCGAAAATGCCTCGGCGCTGAAGAGTGACGAGGAGCGTCCGGTTTCAGGCTCGCTCGGGCTGATGGCCAAGGCGCGCAGCGACCGCGAACAGCTTGTCGCCGCGCTTTATGCCGATGCCCGTTACGAAGGCGTCGTCACCGTCACCATCGACGGCAAGCCGCTCGACGATTTGCCGCCGGATGCCGAATTCAAGGGGCCGCAGCCGGTTCCCGTGGTCATTGACATTGCCACCGGGCCGAAATTCACCTTGGGCAATATCCACCTTGAGGGCGATGCGGCAGGACTGATGAGCGCCGATTATGGCCTGATATCAGGCGGCGACGCCGGATCCGGCGCGGTGCTCAAGGCCGAGGCGCTGATCGTGCGGACGCTGAAGGAGCAAGGCAGACCGCTGGCCAAGGTGACAAACCGCCAGATCGTCGCCGACCATGCGACCTCGACGCTCGACGTGACGCTGACGGTCGCCGCCGGACCGGTCGCCGGCTACGGCCCGACCACGGTGGAAGGCACCGAGAAGGTCGACCGTGACTTCACCGAATACATGACCGGCCTCAAGCGCGGCCGGCAATATTCGCCGCAAGAAATCGACGACGCGCGCGACCGGCTGCTGGCGCTCGAGGTCTTCAACAGCGTGACGTTCAAGGAAGCCGACACGCTCGATGCCGACCGCAACATTCCGATCGGCGTCCAGGTAAGCGAGCGCAAGCCACGCTATTTCGGCGTCGGCGGCACTTTTTCCAACACCGAGGGGCTGGGCCTTGAGGGCTATTGGGGCCACCGCAATTTGTTCGGCCGGGCCGAGAAGCTGCGCATCGAGGGCAAGATCAGCGGCATCGGCAGCAACGATCTCGGCGAGCTCAACTACAATGCCGGCATCATGTTCGAAAAGCCGGGCGTGATCGGGCCGGCATCGAAGTTCTTCGCCAGCGTCAAGACGGTGCTCGAACATCCTGACGCCTACGACCATTTCTCGGTCAAGGGCAGTACCGGGCTGTCCTACGAACTGACGAAGAAGCAGACGGTTTCGGCGGAAGTGGCGCTCGACTATTCCCGCATCCACGACGCTTTCGGCAAGCACAAATACCTGATCGCCAGCATTCCGCTGCAATATGTCTACGACAACCGGGACAACCGGCTGAACCCGACAAGCGGCTTCCGGGTGCTGGCCTATGCCGAGCCCAGCTACGACATTTTGAGCGGTGCGGCGTTCCTGAAGCTGAGGGGCGAAGGATCGGCCTATCAGTCGCTGGATTCGGCTTCGAAGTTCGTCCTGGCCGAACGTGTCGCCATTGGTTCGATCGTCGGCACCAGCCTCGAACATGTGCCAGCCGACCGGCGCTTTTATTCCGGGGGCGGCGGTTCGGTGCGCGGCTATGCCTATCAGGGCATCGGACCCAAGGACTTCACCGGCCAGCCGATCGGCGGCCTGTCATTCTTCGAAACCTCGGTCGAGATGCGCATCGCCATCACCGATACGATCGGCATCGTGCCGTTCGTCGACGCCGGCACCGTGTCGACCAAGTCGGTCCCCGATTTCGCCGATGTCAAGGTCGGCGCCGGCGTCGGCCTGCGCTATGTCACGCCGTTCGGGCCGTTGCGCATCGATGCCGCCGTGCCGCTCAACCGCGATCCGGGTGACCCGCATTTCGGCATCTATGCCGGCATCGGACAGGCATTCTGAGCGATGAAAACAGTCTGGCGCATCCTCCGCATTGTTCTCTACACGCTGCTGATCGTGGTTGCGGGAGCGATCGGCGCGCTGGTCGTGCTGACCAAGACCGAGCGCGGCCGCGACAATCTCGCCGGCATCATTTCGCGGCTGGCTTCGAACGACGACCGCAAGATCACGGTCAGCGGCATAGACGGCGTCTGGTCCGGGGCGCTAAGCGTCGACCATGTCGTGCTGGAGGACCGCGAGGGCGCCTGGCTGGTGGCGCGCAAGGTGGCCGTCGACTGGTCGCCGCTGGCGCTGCTGTCGAAAAACTTCAGCGCCGACCGTATCGCTGCCGAGCGTATTGAGTTGGCGCGATTGCCGGTGGCCAGCACGCAGCCAGCGCCGAGCGGGGGCACGGCGACGCTGCCGGTTTCCATCGACATCAAGCAGATCGATCTGCCCGAGATCGCGCTTGGCCAGCAACTGGCCGGCAGCGGCATCGCAGAGCTTGCGGCCAAGGGATCGGTCAAGGCCGATGCCGCGCCACTGGCGGTCGAGACGGTGCTCTACATCACCCGCCATGACGGCAAGCAAGGTAATGTCGACGCCAAGATCCACTTTGCGCCGGCGGACAACAGGCTCGATCTCGACCTCAAGGCCTCGGAGCCGGCAGGCGGTATCATCGCCAACCTGCTCAAGCTGCCCGACACGCCGCCGGTCGACATAAATGTCTCGGGCACCGGGCCGCTCGCCAATTGGAACGGCATCGGCACGTTCTCGGTCGACGGCAAGATCGTCACCCAGCTGACGGGTCGCCACCAACTGACCGACAAGGGCAATCATATCGAGGCCAAGGGCGATGGCGATTTCGCTCGCTTCCTGCCTGAGAATCTCAAGCCGCTGTTTGCCGGCAAGACCAGTTTCGACATTGCCGGCACCGCCACATCGGCCGGTGGCGTCAGTGTCGACCGCGCCAACATCGACAGCGATGCGGTGCACGGCACCGCGACCGGCATTGTCGATCCTGCCGGCGCCAGCGACCTCTCGGTCGAACTCGCCGCCAAGGGGCCGCCCGTGGTGATCAGCGTCGGCAGCAAGGCGCAGCCGATCACGCTGGCGATCAGCAATGCCACCGCCCGCGCCTTCGGCGACGGCAAGGCGCCGATCATCGACGTCGGCGCCTCCTTCGTCTCCATCGTCGCCGGCGGCACGCGGCTGGATGATCTGGCGGCCCAGATCCATTCCGACGGTTTTGACATCCAGAACCGCGCCGGGCCGGTCACCGTCAAGCTGGAGGCGGGCGGCCTCAACACCGACGTGGCGACGCTGGCGCCGCTGATCACCGGCAAGATCGATGTCGACCTGGCCGGGTCGGTCAGCAAGGACGCCATTGCCATCGACCAGGGCACGCTGCGTTCCGACGCGCTCAACGCTTCGCTGACCGCGACGGTGGCGCTTGCCGACCTGTCGATGCAGCTCAAGATGAACGCGGATGCCGTGGCGACGGCCTTTCCGCCGCAGATCGCCTCGGTGCTCGGCGCTAGGGTGAAATTCTCGGCGAGCGCGGCCCGCGACCCGCAAGGGTCTTTCGCCGCCAACTCGATCGAGTTCACGTCCGGCACGCTCAGCGCCGCCGGCACGGCCAGCATGCAAGGCACCGACATCCAGGCCGACATCAAGGGCAAATTGGGCGACGTTTCCGTGCTGTCGCCGATAGTCGGCGTGCCGGTTGCCGGTGGCGTCGATTTCGCGCTGTCGGCAAGTGGCGCCATGACGGCGCCGGATTTCACCGTTACCGCCGACAGCGACAGCCTGACGGCATCGGGCCGCACGGTGAAGAGCATCAAGCTGACGGCAAGCGGCAAGGCCGATATCACCAGTCCCGCCGCCAACGTATCGCTGACCGGCTCCGTCAACGACCAGCCGCTCGACATCAAGGCAGCGCTGGTGACGAGCGAAGGCAAGCGTTCGATCAACGGATTCCTGGTCTCGCTGGGCGACAACAAGGTCTCGGGCGATCTCGCGCTCGACGACAAATTCATGCCGCTCGGCACGCTGACGCTCGATGCACCCGCTATCGACCAGCTGGCCGCACTTGCCGGCCAGGCAGTGACGGGCGACATCGACGGCACCATCCGCTTTGCCAAGGAGGGCGACGCACCCTCGGTCGCGATCGATGCGAAGAGCACGTCGATCGCGCGCGGTGAGGTGACGGCCAAGGCCATCACTGTCAATGCGCTGATCGCCAATTATCTCAAGGCGCCTGCGATCGCCGGTTCGATCAAGGCCGGCAGCGTCACCTCGGGAACCTCCGAAATCGGCGATATCGGCGTCGACCTGAAGCGCGATGGCGACTGGACCAATTTCACCGGCGGCGCCACCATAGCGGGCATTCCGGCAACCGCTGCCGGCCGGGTGAAGATCGCCGACGGCACGACCAGCGTCGAGATTGCCTCGGGCGAAGCCACTGTTCGCGGCATCAAGGCGGCAATCGCTCAGGCGTCGACAATGAGCATCGCCAACGGCACGACCAGCATCGAGAAACTGGCTCTCGATGTCGGCGGCGGTTCGGTGACGCTGTCGGGCACTGCCGGTCAGACGCTCGACCTCGCGGCGCAATTTTCGGCACTGCCCGCGGCGCTCGCCAATGAATTTTCGCCCGGCCTCGATGCTGTGGGCACGCTCAGCGGCACGGCTGGTGTGACCGGACCGCCAGCCGCTCCCGATGTCCGCTTCAATGCGCAACTGACCGGAATCGAAACCAGCCAGACCCGGCAGGCCGGGCTCGGGCTGCTCGCCGTCGATGCGGCCGGCAGCTACACCTTGGCCGGCGGCGTGATGCTCGATCAGGCGACGCTGACCGGCGACAAGATTTCCGGCAAGGCCGCCGGCACCCTCAACCCGAACGGCGCTAGCGATTTTGCGCTGGATCTCATATCATCCGGCCCCAGCCTGCCCCTGACTGTCGGCAGCGCCGAGAGTCCGGTCAAGATCGAGATCCAGTCGCTGTCGGCAAAGGTGGCGGGCGAGAGCACGCGGGCCCGCCTGGATATCTCCGCGATCCTGCCCTCGATCGTCACCAGTCCGGCGAGGGTGGAGGGGCTTGCCCTGGCGTTGCACTCGGATGCGTTCGATCTCAAGAACCGTGCAGGGCCGGTTTCCGGCACAGTGTCGGTGGACGAGGTCGGTCTCGACAATCCGGTGATCGCGCCGCTGATCGCCGGCAAGGTCACGGCAGCCGTCAGCGGCCGCCTGACGGCCGACCTGTTTGCCATCGACAGCGGCTCGCTCAAGAGCGATGCGTTGAACAGCCAGGTCGCCGGCCAGGTATCGCTGCGAGACGGTGCCATCGACCTCAATCTGAAGGCGGATGCCCCATCGTCGGCCTTGCCGGCGGCGGCGCGCGGCATGCTTGGCGAACGCGCTGAGATCAGCGCCACGCTGAAGCGCGATCCCAAGGGCAGCATCAACATAGGCGGATTGAAGTTGACCTCGGGTGCGCTGACTGCCGACGGGCAAGCCAGCCTTGCCGACAACAAGGTGGCCGCCGACATCAAGGGCGCGCTGAGCGACATCTCTCTGCTGTCGAAGGATGCCAAGGGCGCCATCGCCTTTGCGTTGAAGGCACAGGGGCCGGCCACCGCGCCGGACCTGTCACTGACGGTCGACAGCGACAGGCTGCTGGTGGCGGCGCGAGAGATCACCGGGTTGAAGCTGACCGCCACCGGCAAGGCCGATGCCGCCAATCCGGCAGCCAACGTGCAACTGACCGGCAATGTCGCCGGCCAGGCGCTGCAAGGCAGCGCGGTGCTGGCGACGGCTGACGGCAAGAGCGCCATCAACGGGCTGCTGCTGTCGCTCGGCAAGAACAGGATTTCAGGCGATCTGGCACTGGACGAGAAGTTCGTGCCGGTCGGCACCATCGCGCTCGACCTGCCTGATATCGGACCGCTGGCGGCACTGGCGCTGGAAAAGGCCGAAGGCGACGTACGCGGCACGATTGCCTTCTCGAAGAATGGCGCAGCACCCCAGGTCGCCATCAAGGCGGCGACAGCGTCGATTACGCGCGGCGACCTGCAGGCGAAAGCCGTCTCGATCGATGCGCTGGTCGCCAACTATCTGGCGGCGCCCGTGATCTCCGGAAAGATCCGCGCCGACACCGTCACGTCGGGCGGCACCGTGATCAGCGGCATCGATGTCGATTTGAAGCGCGACGGCGACTGGACCGGTTTTTCCGGCGGCGCCACAGTCAAGGGCATTCCGGCACAGGCTGCTGGCCGCGTGAAAGTGGCCAACGGCACGACGACCATCGAGCTTGCCTCCGGCCAGGCGACCGTCCAGGGCATCAAGGCGGCCATTGCCCAAGCCTCGACCGTCAGCATCGCCAATGGCACGACGACGCTGGACAGGCTGGTGCTCAACCTTGGCGGTGGTACGGCGACGGTAACCGGCAAGGTCGGCACGGCGCTCGACATCAACGCGACGCTGGCGCGGGTGCCGATGTCGCTTGCGAACAGTTTCTCGGCCGGCCTCGACGCCGCCGGCTCGATTTCGGGCACGGTGAAGGTGACGGGTGCGCCGGCCAGCCCTGCGGTCGCCTTCAATATCGATGCGGCCGGCGTGCAAACATCGCAGACCCGAGGCGCTGGTGTCGGGGCGGTGAGTGTTTCCTCGTCCGGCACCTTTGCCGCCAACAAGCTGGCCTTCACCGCCAATGTCAGCGATGGCGCCGGCCTTGGCCTCAAGGGCGGCGGCACCGTGACGACGGCCGGCACGCCGGCGCTGGTGCTCGACTTCAATGGCGCCGTGCCGTTCGGCCTGCTGAGCCAGAAGCTCGCCGCGCAAGGCATGTCGCTGACGGGCACGGCCAATGTCAACGTGCAGGTGCGCGGTCCCGCGACATCGCCCGTCATCGGCGGCAGCGTCAGCACCTCCGGTGCGCGCCTTGTCGATGCGCGCTCCGGCCTCGCCGTCAACGATCTCGCCGCCGATGTCACGATTGCCGGCGGCGTCGCCAGGATCAACCGGCTGACCGGAACGCTGTCGACGCGCGGCAGCCTGTCGGCCAGCGGCACGGTCGGCATCAACCCGGCGCAGGGTTTTCCGGCCGATTTGTCGATCAAGCTGGTCGACGGCCGCTATACGGACGGAAGGGTGGTGACCGCCAATCTCGGGGGCGACCTGACGATCAAGGGACCGCTGACCTCCGCACCGGTCATTGCCGGCACCGTGAATCTCGCCAAGACGGTGATCACGGTTCCGGACAAATTGCCGGGCTCGCTGGCGGCGCTCGACGTCAAGCACAAGAACGCGCCAGCTGCGGTCAAGGCACAGGACACGGCGCTGCGGCCGCCGACGACCAGCGGCAAGGGCGGCGGTAGCGGCCTTGCGCTCGATGTCACGGTCAACGCCCCGAACCAGATCTTCATCCAGGGCAGGGGCGTCGATGCCGAACTTGGCGGCTCGCTCAGGCTGACCGGCCCGGCCTCGTCGCCGCAAGCGGTCGGCACCTTCACCTTGCAGCGCGGACGGCTGTCGATCCTCGGCAAGCGGCTGACCTTCACCGAAGGCACGGTCGGGTTTTCCGGCTCGCTGGTGCCCTATCTCAATTTGACGGCGACCACGACGACGACCAGCGCCACCGTCACCATCGTGGTGTCGGGCGAAGCGACCAATCCGAAGTTCACCTTCTCCTCGGTGCCGGCGCTGCCCGAGGACGAGGTGCTGGCGCAATTGATCTTCGGCCGCTCGATGTCGAACCTGTCGCCGCTGCAGATCGCCCAGTTAGCCGAGGCCGCCGGGCAACTGGCCGGCGTCGGCGGCTCGACGTCGCTTCTGGAAAACCTGCGCAGCGCCATTGGCGTCGACGATCTCGACGTCACCACCGACGACCAGGGCGGCACGGCGGTTTCGGCGGGCAAATACCTCAACGACCGCACCTATGTCACGATCCAGAAGGGCGACAAGCCGGGCTCGGGCAAGGCTACGATCGACCTCAATGTCGGGCGCGGCGTCAAGCTGCGCGGCGAGGCCAACGATGCCGGCGAAGCCAAGGGCGGCATCTTCTACGAGAAGGAATACTGATAATTCGGCAGGGCTTTTGGCCTCATGATGGATCGATTCTGGCGCTGTTCGGGCTGGAGTAAATGTCTCAGTTTAATCGACTATCGAGATTCCAGAAGAATCCATCGGACAGTAGCAAATTTGCGCCAAGACTGTCGTTATCACGCGAACCGCTCCCCTTTCAAAGTTGCACATTCCCTAACATGTTCTCAATCCACGCCGTCTTTGACATCATGGCCTGGATGCGGAATGTTAAAAGGCGGAAAGCCAACAATGGGAGTTAAGTCATGACAATTTATAAGAGTAATGGCGATCGCGTTCCGGATCACATCCTGGCCATGGCCGAAGAAGCCAAGGCAGGCAAGGTGGACCGCCGCGAATTCCTGGCCATGGCCAGCGTCTTCGGCGCATCGACGGCAATGGCTTACGGCTTGCTCGGGCTCGCCGATCCGACGCCGGCGAAGGCCGAAGAGGTAAAGGGCAAGAAGGGCGGCACGCTGAAGATCGCCCAGTGGATCAAGGATCCCAAGGACCCGCGCAAGGCCGACTGGTCGGAAATCGCCAATGCCGAGCGCCAGGCGCTCGAGCCGTTGGTCAAGTACACGTCCGAATACACGTTCCGCCCCTATCTGCTGGAAAGCTGGGACGTCAACGACGATGCCACGCAGTACACGCTGCATGTGCGCAAGGGCGTCACCTGGTCGAATGGCGATGCCTTCACCGCCGCCGACGTCGTCTTCAACCTGAAGCGTTGGGCCGACAAGAAAGCCGAAGGCAATTCCATGCCAGGCCGTCTTGGCTCGCTGGTCAAGGACGACAAGCTCGACGAAAGCGCCGTGACCATGCCGGACGACCACACGGTCGTGCTGAAGCTCACCAAGCCGGACATCGCGCTGATTCCGAACATGTGCGACTATCCCGGCCTCATCGTCCACAAGACCTTCGACGAGAAGGGCGGCGACTTCAAGGCCTGCCCGATCGGCACCGGTCCGTTCGAACTCGTCTCCTACGATGTCGGTCAGAAGGTGGTCTACAAGCGCCGCACCGACGACAAGTGGTGGGATGGCGAAGTGTTCCTCGATGGCCTGGAATTCATCGACTACGGCACCGATCCGGCAGCCATGGTCAGCGCTTTCGAAGCCGGCGAAGTGCACACCAATTTCGAGACTTCGGCCGACTATGTGTCGATCCTCGACGGCATGGACCTGGTGAAGTCGGAGATCGTCACCGCGTCGACCATCGTCTGCCGCACCAACGTCAACAACAAGCCCTATGGCGACCAGAAGGTGCGCAACGCGCTGCAGCTTGCGGTCGACAACAATGTCGTCTTGCAGCTCGGCTACGGCAATGCCGGTTCGGTCGCCGAAAACCACCATGTCTGCTCGATCCATCCGGAATATTACGAGCTGCCCAAGGTTGCCCGTGATCCGGCCAAGGCGAAGGCGCTGATGGCGGAAGCCGGCCAGGCCGACTTCGAACACGAGCTGATCACCGTCGATGAGGACTGGCACAAGAACACCGGCGATGCGATCGCCGCCCAGCTGCGCGACGCCGGCATCAAGGTGAAGCGCACCGTTCTGCCGGGTTCGACGTTCTGGAACGACTGGACGAAGTATCCGCTGTCGATGACCAACTGGAACATGCGCCCGCTCGGCGTCCAGGTTCTGGCCATCGCCTATCGCACCGGCGAGGCCTGGAACGAGGCCGGCTGGTCGAATCCGGACTGGGATGCCAAGCTCAATGCGGCGCTCGCCGTTGCCGACGCCGCCAAGCGCAAGGAGATGATGAAGGAAATCGAGCAGATCCTGCAGGATTCCGGCATCATGATCCAGCCGTACTGGCGCAAGCTCTACAGCCACTCGGTCAAGGCGGTGCAGAACTACAAGATGCACCCGACCTTCGAGCGCGACTACGGCAAGATCTGGCTCGAGCAGGCTTGATCGCACCGGCATTGGGGGAAGAGGCTCGCTCCCTTCCCCCGCTCTTTGCATCGTCCGTCCCTGCTGGTCCGCACTTTCTCAAAAAAGTTGCGGACTCGCGGGCAAGGCCATGCAACAAAAACAGGGTTGATCGCATCCGAAGGCCTGTTTGACAGCCAGCCCCGCCGGTCACGGTAGGGTTGGCTTTCATAGCCGGCTCAAACCCCAACCCATCGGCAGGGGGCCGCCATGCTTTCCTTCGTTATCAGGCGTCTTGGCACCATGGCATTGACGATGCTGTGCCTGACCATGGTCGTCTTCTTCCTGATCAACCTCGAACCCAATCTGAAGAAGCTGGCGATCAGTCAGACCGAAATGCATACGTCGGCCGAGCAGCTCGAGAGCTGGCTGGTCAATCATGGCTATCGGCAGAACTTCTTCGTCCGCTATGGGCAGTGGTTGGGCGTGGTGCCCAAGCAACCTGTGACAGACCCGGCGACCGGCAAGCCGGCGCAGCGTTTCTCCTTCTGCAACGATCCACTCGTGCCGACCTTCGCCGGCGTTTTCCAGGGCGATTTCGGCTGCTCGACCAAGTTCAAGGCGACCGTCGCCTCAAAACTGTTTCCGGCACTTGGCGCTACGGGCATCCTGATGTTCTGGGTGCTGGTGGTGATGGTGCCGATCTCGCTGCTGATCGGCATTCTGGCCGGCATGCGCGAGGGGTCGCGAACCGACCGCGTGCTGTCGGTGGCATCGATCGCCTCGACGGCGACGCCTGAATATGTGTCGGGCGTCATCTTCACCGTCATCTTCGCCTCATGGCTAGGCTGGCTGAACGGCTCGGCGGCTTCGGCCAGCCAGGGCATCACCTTCTATAATTTCACTTTGCCGGTGATGACGCTGGCGATTTACGGCATCGGCTACATCGCCCGCATGACGCGTGCCTCGATGGTCGAAGTGATGACGCAGCAATATATCCGCACTGCCAGGTTGAAGGGTCTTTCCTTCGGCAGCGTCGTGGTCAAACATGCCTTGCGCAACGCGCTGATCGCACCGTTCACCGTCATCATGCTGCAGTTTCCCTGGCTGCTCACCGGCGTCGTCATCGTCGAGGTGATGTTTCGTTACCAGGGCTTCGGCTACACGCTGGTCGAGGCGGCCGGCAACAACGACATCGACCTTTTGCTCGGCTGCTCGCTGGTCTCGGTGTTCATCGTCTTGATCACGCAGCTCATTTCCGATGTCGGCTACGCATTTCTCAATCCGCGTATCAGAGTTCAGTAGGGAGCGAAGCGGATGCCGGTTCAATACATCAGTGGCTTCACCGTCGTTCTCGAAGTGCTGTCGCGCTTCTGGCCGGTCTGGATCGCGCTCGTCATCGTCATGGGCGCGAGCTTCGCCTACAAGAAGAAGCTGGCGCTCTACGGCCAGCTGTTCGACAGCGGTGTCGGCATCGTCGGCGTCGGCATCTGCCTGTTCTGGCTGTTCACGGCAATCTTCGCCGCGACCGTTTCTCCCTTCGATCCGCTGGCCCAGATTCCCATCATGAAGGATGTGCTGCCGGGCGCCGTCGAACCGAAATCGGGGCTGACCTATCTGTTCGGCGGCGACAAGCTGGCGCGCGACGTGTTTTCGCGCATGGTCTATGGCAGCCAGATCGTGCTGATCATCGCGCCTGCGGCAACCGGCTTCGCGCTGATGGTCGGCATCACGCTCGGCCTGCCCGCCGGCTACTACGGCGGCAAGATCGACACCGTGCTGTCGTTCCTGGCCAATCTCGTGCTGGCCTTCCCTGTGATCCTGCTGTTCTACCTTTTGGTGACGCCGGGCATCATGGACACGCCGATCCCTTATGGCATGGCCGGCGTCTTCTTCCTGTTCCCGATCATCTTCTTCAGCGTGCTGTTCTGGACCCGCTACAAAAACCGGCCCGACCGGCTCTACATCCTGCTCGGCATCACCCTGATCCTCGGCGGCTGGATCTATGCCGGCCTGGTCTTCGACGCCGATCCGCTGAAGATCGTGCATATCGACCCCAACCAGCTCAATATCTTCGTGGCGGTGGTGTTCGCGTCCAGCCCCGGCGTGTTCCGCATCGTGCGTGGCTTGGTGATGGACATCAAGACGCGTGACTATGTGGCGGCGGCGCAGACGCGCGGTGAATCGCCCTGGTACATCATGCTATGGGAGATCCTGCCCAATGCGCGCGGGCCACTGATCGTCGACGCCTGCCTGCGCATCGGCTACACCACGATCCTGCTCGGCACGCTCGGTTATTTCGGCCTTGGCCTGGCGCCGGAAAGTCCGGACTGGGGCACTGCGATCAAGGACGCCAGCCGCCTGCTGCGCTCCTTCATCCACCCGGCGTTGCCGCCGACGATCGCACTGATGTCGTTCGTGCTGGGCTTGAACCTGCTCGCCGACTCGCTGCGCGAACAATCGATGAAAGACTGATCTCGCGGGTTTCGACCCGATGCGCCTGATAGAAACGGCCTAGAAGAACCAGGATTGGAGCGACCCATGAACGAGGCAGTTCGAAATCCCGCGACGCCAACCAATGGGCCGGCCAACGCGCCGATCATCGAGATCGAGAACCTGTCGATCTCCTTCTTCACCCGCAAGGGCGAGATCCCGGCGGTCATGGATTTTTCCTGCACCGTCATGCCCGGCGAGGCGATGGGCATCGTCGGCGAATCCGGCTGCGGCAAGTCGACCGTGTCGCTCGGCATCATGCGCGACCTCTCCAACATCGGGAAGATCGTCGGCGGCAAGATCAAGTTCCAGGGCAAGGACATGGGCGAGCTCTCCGACGAGGAGTTGCGCTCCATTCGCGGCAACAAGATCGCGATGATCTACCAGGAGCCGATGGCGAGCCTGAACCCGGCGATGAAGGTCGGCCAGCAATTGATGGAAGTGCCGCTGATCCACGACAAGGTGTCGAAGGAAGAGGCCCATAAACGCGCGCTTGACATGGTGCGCGCGGTCAAGCTGCCTGATCCCGAGCGCATGATGCGCTCCTATCCGCACCAGCTCTCGGGCGGCCAGCAGCAACGCATCGTCATTGCCATGGCGCTGCTGTCGAAGCCGGCGCTGCTTTTGCTCGACGAACCGACGACGGCGCTCGACGTGACGGTGGAGGCCGGCATTGTCGACCTGGTCAAGGGGCTCGGCGAGAAGTTCGGCACGTCGATGATTTTCGTGTCGCACAATCTCGGCCTGATCCTGGAAACCTGCGACCGCATCACGGTTATGTATTCGGGCGAAGCGGTCGAAACGGGCAAGATCAAGGACGTGTTCGACCGGATGCGCCACCCTTATACGCAAGGGCTGTTCCGCTCGATCCCGCTGCCCGGCGCAGACAAGAATTCGCGGCCGCTAATTTCGATCCCCGGCCAGCTACCGCTGCCGCACGAGCGGCCCAAGGGCTGCAATTTCGGCCCTCGCTGCCACCATTTCGTCGAGGGCGTCTGCAACGCCGCCGAAATCCCGATGATCGAGGTCGCGGGCCACGAAGGCCATTTCTCGCGCTGCGTGCGCTTCAACGAGATCGACTGGGAGGCGCTGCCGCCCGGCGCCAAGAAGGTCAATGAGCGCGTCGTGCCCGGCGCTCCGGTGCTCAAGATCGAGGATCTCAGAAAATACTACAGGGTCGGCGGCAGCGAGGTGTTCGGCTCGAGCGAGGGCCGCGTCGTCAAGGCCAACGAGACGATCTCGTTCATGGCGCGGGAATCCGAGACGGTTGCCATCGTCGGCGAATCCGGCTGCGGAAAGTCGACGCTGGCCAAGGTGCTGCTTGGGCTGGAGACGGCAAGTGCCGGCACGGTGACGCTGGGCAACAAGGAAATCCAGTCGACGGGCATCGAGAAGCGGAGCGTCGACACGGTGTCGTCGATCCAGATGGTGTTCCAGAATCCGTTCGACACGCTCAATCCCAGCCATTCGGTCGGTTCGCAGATCATCCGCACGCTGGAGAAGTTCAATGTCGGCAAGACGGTTGCCGATCGCCGCAAGCGCATGCTGGAACTGCTCGACCTGGTGAAGCTGCCGCGGGCATTCGAAACCCGCAAGCCGCGCCAGCTATCGGGCGGCCAGAAGCAGCGCATCGGCGTGGCGCGCGCCTTTGCCGGCGACGCCAAGGTGGTGGTGGCCGACGAGCCGGTCTCGGCATTGGACGTGTCGGTGCAGGCGGCGGTGACCGAACTGCTGATGGACATCCAGCGCAAGAACAAGACGACAATGCTGTTCATCAGCCATGATCTGTCGGTCGTGCGCTACATCGCCGACCGCGTCGTGGTCATGTATCTCGGCTATATTGTCGAGCAAGGCACGACCGACCAGATCTTCGCGCCGCCCTACCATCCCTATACCGAGGCGCTGCTGTCGGCGATCCCGATCGCTGACACCAGCGTGGTCAAGCGGCACATCGTGCTGGAGGGCGACATTCCCTCGGCGATGAACCCACCGTCCGGCTGCCCGTTCCAGACCCGCTGCGGCTACAAGAAGCTGGTGCCTGACAATCTGTGCGAGACCAAGGTGCCACCGGTCAAGCATCTCGGCGGCGGCCATATGAGCCTGTGCTGGCTCTCCGACGACGTGCTGGCAACGATGGAGCCGGTGATCAAGTTCGACAAGGAGCACGCCGCGCACGAAGGCGTGCCGGATGACGCGCCGCATGGCGATGGCCCCGGTTTTGCCGGCACGCCACCGAAGCGTCCGCGCGGCAAGACGGGCAGCGCGGAAGCCGATGCAGCGAGGCAGGCCGGCGAGGAGACGGAAGCCGTTTCGAAAGCCCGCCGTCACGAGGTCCGCGACGAGGTTTCGGAAACCGGCGATACCCCAAAGCCGGGCGTTTCTAGGAAACCGAACTGACCGGCATCAGGCAATGCCATCAATTTCATATGCTGCGCAAAACATGCGTCCCTTGAGAATCTCAGTCTGTTGCTCTATGTGATGCGTGATGTTTGATGCTTGGAAAGGAGGACGAATTGTGAGAACGACACTTGCAATCGATGATGATGTCCTTCTTGCCGCCAAGGCTATGGCGCGGCAGCAGGATCGCAGCGTGGGAGAAGTCATTTCCGATCTGGTTCGCCGTTCGCTGCGTCGGCCGCAGGCGGGCGGTGAGCGCAACGGCATTCCCTTGCTTTCGTCGCGGCCCGGCGGGCCGATGGTCGATCTCGAAACGGTCAATGCGCTTCGCGACGAGCTGCCGTGACCTTCCTGCTCGACGTCAATGTGTTGATTGCGCTGATCGATCCGGCTCATGTCGCGCATGACGATGCCCATCGGTGGTTCGAATCCACCGGGCATCACTCATGGGCCACATGCCCCATCACCGAGAATGGCGTTATCAGGATCGTGGGCAACCCCAAATACCCCAACTCTCCTGGCTCCCCTGCCGTCGTCGCGCCGATCGTCGGCAAATTGCACGCACTTGCCGGACACCAGTTCTGGCCCGATGACATTAGCCTTGTCAGTTCCAGAGAGATCGACGCGGGCAAGATCCTGACTTCGACGCAAGTAACCGACAGTTATCTGCTGGCGCTGGCCAAGTCGCATGACGGCGAGTTGGCGACGTTCGACCGAAAGCTATCGACGACGGCGGTAAAATCAGGGAAGGCAATCCTTCATCTGATCCCAAGCAAGTGAATCGCTGAGATCTTTTCTGCTCGAGGGGCGACATCGCTTTTCGCAGCGCCAAGTGATTTCACTTGGCTGCGTAATGCTCCGGCAAAGTCAGTTGCCGCACTCGCTCAGTTGCTGCGCATAGTCCCGCGCCATCTTGTCGGTGGCCCGGGCATAGCCCTGGACGCCGGCATCGCCCCGGTTGCCGCGGCCATAGGCGGTCCAGCCGAGATAGTAGGCAAGATAGAGGTTGTAGGTATCGTTGCGGGCAACGCCATACCTGTCTGCGGTCTTGGAATGATACCAGCCGACAAAGTCGACGGCGTCGGCGAATTTCGTCCGCCGTGCCGCCCAGTTGCCGGTCTCGCGCTGATATTGCGACCAGGTGCCGTCCAGCGCCTGCGAGAAGCCGGTGGCCGACGAGACATGCTTCCACGGAATCAAGCCGAGCAGCTTGGTGCGTGGCGGCCGTGCATTGCTCTTGAAACCGGATTCTTTGCGCACCGTCGCCATCAGCACGGGAACGGGGATGCCGTATTTCTGCTGGGCGCGCTCGGCGGCCGACTGCCAGTTGTCGAACCAGCCGTCATTCTGGTCGAAGACGGCACAGACATTGTTGATGTGGCTGGGCGGCGTGGCGCAGGCCGAAAGCGCCAGCAGCACGCAAACCGCACCAATTTTACTAAAACTCGAACTACGCATGGGCAGAGCAATAGGCCGAAATCATAAAGGGAATCTTGCGGCGTCCGTTAACGCTTCGCCGGCGCAGTCTCTAAGGAAATCCAGTATCGATAATCCGACGCACTTCGTCGCTTTTTCTAAACAGACATTGCAGAAATGCCGCCGTGGCTAAAATCGCGCCCGCAGACGACGTATTTCTGACAGCTTGCCCGGTTTGCCGGGGCTTTGATACCGGCATGAACGAACCAAGACGCAAACGCGGCGCCGAGCGCACCAGCAACAGAGGGCCATCGGCCATCCCGCAACTGTCGCTCAGGCGGGTGACAAATCCCTATCCGCCAATGGCGATGCTGTCGCCCGACCAGATCGAGCAGATCCATCAGGCGTCGATGCACATATTGGAGAATTTCGGCATCGAGGTGATGAGCCCGCGGGCGCTGTCGCTGTTCGAGAAGGCCGGCGCCAAAGTCGATCATGCCTCGGCGAATGTCCGCATCGATCGCGGCCTGGTCGAAGACGTGCTGAAGACCACGCAGTCCAGCTATGTGTTGACGCCGCGCAACCCGGCCAACGCGGTTCATCTCGGCGGCAACACCATCAATTTCACGCTGGTTGCCGGACCGCCCAATGTGCACGATATGGAGCGCGGCCGCCGCGCCGGCAATTTGCGCGACTATGCGGATCTGACCCGGTTGGCGCAGCATTTCAACTGCATCCACATGCTGGGCAACCAGGTCTGCGCACCGGTGGAACTGCCGGCCAATTCCCGCCATCTCGACACCTATTTCACCAATCTGACGCTGACCGACAAGAGTTTCCATGTCTCGGCGATCGGGAGGGGCAGGGCGCTTGACGGCATCGAGATGATGGCGATTTCGCGCGGGCTGACGCTCGATCAGATGCGCGACGATCCCGGCATCACCACGATCATCTCGGTCAACTCGCCGCGCCGCTTCGACGAGATGATGACCGAAGGACTGATGACCATGGCCGAGTTCGGCCAGTCGGTGGCGGTGACGCCGTTCACGCTGATGGGGGCGATGAGCCCGGTGACGCTGGCTGGCGCGCTGGCGCAGCAGAACGCCGAGGCGCTGTTCGGCGTCGTGCTGACGCAGCTTGTCCGTCCAGGCGCGCCGGTCATGTATGGCGCCTTCACCTCCAATGTCGACATGAAGTCCGGCGCGCCGGCCTTCGGCACGCCTGAGAACACCAAGGCCAACATTGCGTCGGGGCAACTGGCGCAGCGCTACGGGCTTCCGTACCGCACGACGCCGGGCTCGGCTTCCAACGCTGCCGATGCGCAGGGCGCCTATGAGACGCTGATGGCGCTGTGGGGCGCGGTGCTCGGCCACGGCAACCTCGTCTACCACGCCGCCGGCTGGCAGGAGGGCGGGCTGACGGCGTCGTTCGAAAAATTCATCATCGATGTCGAGATGATCCAGCACATGATGGAGTTCTTGCGCCCGATCGAGGTCAATGAGGCCGAGCTCGCCGTCGAGGCGTTGGGCGCGGTGCCGACCGGCGGCCATTTCTTCGGCGAACCGCACACGCTGGAGCGCTACGCCACCGCCTTCTACCAGCCGATGCTGTCCAACTGGCAGAATTACGAGGCGTGGCAGGAGGCTGGCGGGCTCGACGCGACGGCGCGCGCGACGCGGCTGTGGAAGAAGGCGCTGGAAGACTATGTCGAGCCGGTGATGGATATCGCCGTGCGCGAGGCGCTGGAGGCTTACATGGCCAGGCGCAAGGAAGCGATCGGGCAGGGCGAGCCGTGATCGTTCCCAGCTTGAATCCACTCACCCATCCAACTCACTGATAACAGAGCAAAACTCATGAAATCGCATGCAAAGGTCGTGGTCATTGGCGGTGGCGTCGTCGGGTGCTCCGTGCTGTTCCATCTCGCCCGCCACGGCTGGACCGATGTTGTCCTGCTGGAGCGCGACGAATTGACGTCCGGCTCGACCTGGCACGCGGCCGGCGGCATGCACACCATTAATGGCGACCCTAACGTCGCCAAGCTGCAGAAATACACCATCAACCTCTACAAGGAGATCGAGGAGCTTTCCGGGCAGGCGACCGGCGTGCATCTGACCGGTGGCGTGCTTCTGGCGGCAACCGAGGCGCGGCTGGACTGGCTGCGCGGCGTCGTCGCCAAGGGCCGCTATCTCGGCATCGAGCTGGAGGAGATCTCGCCCAACGAGGCGGCCGAACTGATGCCGCTTCTCGACCCCAGGCAGTTCGTCGGCGCCGTCAGGAACAAGGAGGACGGCCATCTCGACCCCTCGGGCGTCACCCATGCCTATGCCAAGGCCGCGCGGAAACTTGGGGCGGAAGTGGAGCGTTTCACCAAGGTCGAGGACATCGTGCGGCGTCCCGACGGGCTGTGGCGGGTCATCACCAACAAGGGCGAGGTGGTGGCCGAGCATGTCGTCAATGCCGGCGGCCTGTGGGCGCGCGAGGTCGGCCGCATGGTTGGTCTCGAACTGCCGGTGCTGGCCATGGAGCACATGTACCTGATCACCGAGGATATGCCGGAGGTCGCCGCCTGGAACGCCAAGACCGGCACCGAGATCATCCACGCGGTCGACTTCGATGGCGAGCTTTACCTGCGCCAGGAGCGCGGCGGCATGCTGATGGGCACCTATGAGAAGGCCAACAAGCCGTGGTCCGAATACCAGACGCCATGGAATTTCGGCCATGAACTGCTGGCGCCGGACATCGACCGCATCGCGCCGTCGCTGGAGGTCGGCTTCCGCCATTTCCCGGCCTTCCAGAACACCGGCATCAAGCAGATCATCAACGGCCCCTTCACCTTCGCGCCGGACGGCAACCCGCTGGTCGGGCCGGTGCGCGGGCTGCCGGGCTTCTGGGTCGCCTGCGGCGTCATGGCCGGTTTTTCGCAAGGCGGCGGCGTCGGCCTTGCTTTGTCGAACTGGATGATCGAGGGCGATCCCGGCGCCGATATCTGGGCGATGGATGTCGCGCGCTACGGCGACTGGGCGACGATGGCCTACACCAACGCCAAGGTGCGCGAGAATTATTCCAGGCGCTTTTCGATCCGCTTCCCCAATGAGGAGCTGCCTGCCGGGCGGCCGCTGAAGACGACGCCGATCTATGATCTGCTGTCTGCTGCGGGTGCGCAATGGGGCGTTGCCTATGGGCTGGAAGTGCCGCTGTGGTACGCGCCGGAAGGCGTCAAGGACGAATTCTCGTGGCGCCGCTCGAGCGACTTCACGCAGGTCGCCAAGGAGGTCGCGACGGTTCGTGACGGTGTCGGCCTGTCCGAGATTTCGAGCTTCGCCAAATACAAGGTGACGGGTGAGGGGGCGGCCGCCTGGCTCGACCGGATGCTTGCCTGCAAACTGCCGAAACCCGGCCGCATGACGCTGGCGCCGATGCTGAAGCAGGACGGCAGGCTGATCGGCGACTTCACGCTGGCCAATCTGGGGGAGGACGGCTGGTTCCTCGCCGGCTCCGGCATCGCCGAGCAATACCACATGCGCTGGTTCGAGCAGCACCTGCCAGACGATGGCTCGGTCCGCATCGAGGCGCTGGGCGCGAAGCTCACCGGCCTGTCGATCGCCGGCCCGAAGGCGCGGGATGTGCTGGCAAAGGCCACGCGTTCGGATGTCTCCAATGCGGCATTTTCCTTCATGGCCATTGGCCGGATGGATATCGGCATGGCGCCGTGCCTGGTCGGCCGTGTGAGCTATACCGGCGACCTCGGCTACGAAATCTGGGTGGCGCCGGAATACCAGCGCGCCGCCTATCAAGCGCTGATGGCGGCGGGCGAGGAATTCGGCATCGGCCTGTTCGGCTCGCGCGCCCTCAATGCGCTGCGGCTGGACAAGAATTACGGCTCATGGGGGCGCGAGTACCGGCCGATCTACGGACCGCTGGAAGCGGGGCTCGACCGCTTCGTTGCTTACGGCAAGGACGCCGATTTCATCGGCAAGGCCGCGGCGCTGGCCGAGCGCAAGCTGGGCGGCAAATTGCGCCTGCGCGCCTTTATCGTCGATGCCGACGATGCCGATGTCATTGGCGACGAGCCGATCTGGTTCGATGGTGCGGTGCGCGGCTGGGTGACGTCGGGCGGCTATGCGCATCATTCGAAGAAATCCGTCGCCATCGGCTATGTGCCGAAGGAGATCGCCGATGAGAGCGACGGCTTCGAAATCGAGCTGCTGGGCAAGCGCCATGCGGCGCGCATTCAGGCGGTGCCGCTTTTCGACGCCAATTTCGAACGGATGCGTGCCTGAAGCGCTTCGGCTTCGCCGATGCGCTTCAGATTCCTGTTTTGTGCATGTCGTTGTCCCAAAACCGCTGGGCACTTTTGGGCGACATGCACTAGGCATGCCCCTTCTTCTGGGCGTCAGGCGCTGCGGCGGTTGTCCAGCGCGAAGGCGCCGGCGCCGGCAAACACCAGATATAGGAAGATGAAGCAGAACGAGATCGCTGAATCGCCGCCATTGTTGACGGGGAAGAAGTCGCGCGGCATGTGCGCCATGAAATAGGCGATCGCCATTTCGCCGGCCAGAAGGAACGCGACCGGCCGGGTGAACAGGCCCAGCGCCAGCAGGATGCCGCCGGCGAATTCGAGGATGCCGGCGGTGAGTGACAGCCCGCTCAAAGCACCGGCGTGGTCGCTGATCGGGAAATTGAACAGTTTCTGGGTGCCGTGTTCGATGAACTGCAGCGCGGTCACGATGCGCAGAATGCCGAGTGCCTGCGGCTGATATTTGGCAAGGCCGTCGAAAAGCTTCATCTAAAACTCCTTTAGCTTCCGGGATCGGCCATAGTTTATCGCCCGGCATTGGACCATTTATTCCCCTGGGTTGCCATCAACAATCAGTGATTGGGAATGTTCCCAATTCCCTTCAAATGTTTCTCGCCAGGGTTGCATTAATACCTCTATGGTTGTATCAGGGCGTGTACAACAATCTGAATGTGTGGGGTCTTGCCATGAAAAAAGTCGTCATCAGCCTGTTCGCGATCGTCGCAGGCACCAGCTTCGCCATGGCCGAGGACGCCGGCTGTGAGGCCTTCAAATGGCCGGTGACGCGGGAGCAGACCCTGTTTGCCGCGGCACCGGCAACGCCGTCCGGAGCGGCGCTGGCGGTTGGTGCGGCTGCGGACCTGGCGCTGGTGCCGGTAGAGAAAGCCGGTTTTGCGGTGGCGCCCGAACGTGCGCCGGCATCAGACACGTTTGGGGCCGTCGCCAGCGTGGAAGTGCCATCCGAGGGAGCCATCCAGATCAGTCTCTCGGGGGAGGCCTGGATCGATGTCATCCAGGATGGCCAGGCCATCAAGTCGGCGGGCTATAGCGGCGTGAAAACATGCCCTGGCATCCGCAAGAGCGTGCGCTTCAAGCTTGCGCCCGGCCCGGCCACCGTCCAGTTCAGCGGCGCGAAAAAAGCTGAGTTGAAGGTTGCGGTGCTGGCGCCGGAATGAGACGGCGCCAGTCAGGGGGTAACGGCGCCAGGGGGTAGAGGCCTTCATCGGGTGGTCTGATGAAAACCCGCGCTTTGTTTCAGCGGTGTTCGATCGCGGTCAGCGGACTGGCGCCATCAAGGCGAAGTGCGCGTCTTGCGGGTCCTGGCATTGGACGATCCAACTGCCGCCGGGGACCTCCATCGGGCCCATCAGGATCTTGCCGCCATTGTCAGTGACCCGTTTTGCCGCCGCGTCGATGGCCGCAACGTTGAAGTAGAATTGCCAGACCGGCACCGGGATCTGCTCCGGCTTGTTCATGATGCCGCCGCCGGATTCGGGGCCAGCCGTAAAAGTCTGGTAAGTGCCCATCGGGCCCATGTCGAAATCGCCGGCGTCGACCCAGCCGAATTGCTCGGAATAGAAATCGAACGCGGCTTTCCAGTCGCTCGTATAAAGCTCGTGCCAGCCGATGTGGCCCGGCGTGCCGGCCGGCACGACAGGCTGGTCCGGGCCGTTCGGCTGCAGGAACATGAAGGTCGCGCCTTGAGGATCGGCGACGACGGCAAAGCGGCCGACGCCCGGAATGTCGTCGGGCCGCCGGTGAACGGTGCCGCCGGCTTTCTCCAGCGATGCCGTGGCGGCGTCGACATCCCTGGTGTGGATATAGCCAAGCCAGGCCGGCGGCATGCCCATCTTGGCGGCATCCTCGGGCAAGGTCATCAGGCCGCCGACGCCACGTTCGCCGACATTCATCACGATATAGCGCGGCATGCCGGGGGCTGTGTCGAAGGGCTGCGCCGTCCAGCCGACCACTTGGGTGTAGAACGCCTCGGCGGCGTCGAGATCTGATGTCATCAGTTCGTACCAGAAGAAGGGCATCGGGGTTTTTGGCATTTTCGGTCTCCTCACCTTTCATGCATCGATCGTCGTCCACCATAGGACGATCCTCACGACGGAAATCCGACATCGCCCGGACAACAATGGGCATGCGTGCCAAGCGTTCCCTGGTTGCACGCGCGCTGGTTTTCGATTTCTCTGCGGTCATGAGGGGTTGTCGTCCATGCGCTTGATGTCGCTCACGCCCGAGCTTGTCGCACTGTGCCATCGGGAAGAGGCCGATCCCGGCCCGGATCCGAGTTGGACAGACATGAACGACGAGGACTTTCGAGACCTTGCCTTGCGGCTGTCCAATGAAGCCGATGACGGACCGCTATGGGTGTTCGCCTATGGGTCGCTGATCTGGAAGCCGGAATTCGAGTCGGTCGAGCAACAGCTCGCCACGGCTTTTGGCTGGCACAGGTCCTTCTGCCTCGACATGGTGCGGTGGCGCGGCAGCGCCGAGCAGCCGGGATTGATGATGGCGCTCGAACGGGGCGGACGCTGCAACGGGGTGATCTATCGCTTGCCGGAGGGCGAGAAACCGGCGCAGATCGAAAGGTTGCTGCGGCGCGAGATCAGCGACCACGAAAGCATCGAGACGGTCCGCTGGCTGCGGGTGCATACGCCGCAAGGCACGCTGCGCGCGCTCGGCTTCTGGGTCGGCGTGAAGGGCAGGGGAACGTCGCTGAACCAGCCGTTGGACAGAGTGGCGAGCGTGCTGGCCAGAGCCTGCGGGCATATCGGATCCGGCGCCGAGTATCTCTACAACACGGTCAGCCACCTTGAAGCGTTCGGCATCCACGACCGCAATCTGTGGCGATTGCAGCAACTGGTCGCGGACGAGGTCCGGGCTATCCATGGCCATGGACTTGAGTCCGGCCATTCGCTCACGCTGCAAACGCAGCCGTAATTGCCAATAACATGACTAAAAAAATCATGTTATTGTCGAGCCTTTTCAGGGGCTTGTGCCGAAAATTGACCAATTGATAAAAAAATAAAACGTGCTAGCCTTCCTCAAAAGAAAACATGGGGAACTGACGATGCCAGAAGGCCAATTCAGGGAAGGCATTGCGGGCGGCAGGCTCTCGGCCGACCAGTATGCGGACAATTTTTCCGACCTGCATCCGCCGCTCGATCACCACGAGGCGCTGGTCGAATCCGATCGTTGCTATTTCTGCTACGACGCGCCGTGCATGAACGCATGCCCGACCTCGATCGACATTCCGCTGTTCATCCGCCAGATCTCGACCGGCAATCCGATCGGTTCGGCCAAGACCATCTTCGATCAGAACATATTGGGCGGCATGTGCGCCCGCGTCTGCCCGACCGAGACGCTGTGCGAGGAAGTCTGCGTGCGCGAGGTGGCGGAAGGCAAGCCGGTGCAGATCGGCCGCCTGCAGCGCTATGCCACCGACGTCGCCATGAGCGAGAACAAGCAGTTCTACCCGCGCGCCGAGCCGACCGGCAAGACTGTCGCCGTGGTCGGCGCCGGGCCGGCCGGCCTTGCGGCCGCGCACCGGCTCGCCCGCCACGGCCATGACGTGACCATCCTGGAGGCGCGCGCGAAGGCCGGTGGCCTCAACGAATACGGCATCGCCGCCTACAAGAGTGTCGACGATTTCGCCCAAGCCGAAGTCGACTACGTGACCGCGATCGGCGGTATCGACATCCAGAACGGCAAGGCGCTCGGCCGCGACTACCAGCTGTCGGACCTGATCCGCAATTACGATGCGGTGTTTCTCGGCATGGGCCTTGGCGGCGTCAACGCGCTGCGTGCCGATGGCGAGGAGGCCGACGGCGTCATCAACGCGGTCGAGTTCATTGCCGAACTGCGCCAGGCCAGCGACCTTTCCGGCCTGCCGGTTGGCCGCCGCGTCGTCGTCATAGGTGGTGGCATGACGGCCATCGACGCGGCCGTACAGTCGAAGCTGCTCGGCGCCGAGGAGGTGACGATCTGTTACCGGCGCGGCCAGGAGCACATGAACGCTTCCGAATTCGAACAGGATCTGGCGGCAGCCAACGGCGTCAGCATCCGCCACTGGCTGCAGCCGAAGCGGGTGATCGCCGAAGGCGGCAAGGTCACCGCCGTCGAACTCGAATACACGGCGCTGAACGGCGACAGGCTTGCCGGCACCGGCGAGACACTGACGCTCGTTGCCGACCAGGTGTTCAAGGCGATTGGTCAGAGTTTTGTGCCGGTCGCCCTTAATGGCAGCGGTGCGTCGATCGATCTTGAAGCCGGCCGCATCAAGGTCGATGCGGAAGGGCGCACGTCGCTCGACAGGGTCTGGGCCGGTGGCGACTGCATCTTCGGTGGCGACGACCTCACCGTCTCCGCGGTCGCGCAGGGCCGCGACGCTGCGGAGAGCATCAATCGGGCACTGACCTCGAACGGGAGGGCATGAGCATGGCAGATATCAGAAACAATTTCGTCGGCATCAAATCGCCCAATCCGTTCTGGCTGGCCTCGGCGCCGCCGACCGACAAGGCCTACAACGTCATCCGTGCCTTCAAGGCCGGCTGGGGCGGCGTGGTGTGGAAGACGCTGGGCGAGGAAGGCCCACCGGTGGTCAACGTCAACGGCCCGCGCTATGGCGCGATCTGGGGCGCCGACCGCCGCCTGCTCGGTCTCAACAACATCGAGTTGATCACCGACCGCGACCTGCAGGTCAATTTGCGTGAGATCAAGCAGGTCAAGAAGGACTGGCCCGACCGCGCCATCGTCGTCTCGCTGATGGTGCCTTGCGTCGAGGAGGCCTGGAAGGCGATCCTGCCGGTGGTCGAGGAGACGGAGGCCGACGGCATCGAGCTGAATTTCGGCTGCCCGCACGGCATGTCGGAGCGCGGCATGGGCGCGGCTGTCGGCCAAGTGCCGGAATATATCGAAATGGTGGTGCGCTGGTGCAAGCAGAACACCCGCATGCCCGTCATCACCAAGCTGACGCCCAACATCACCGATGTGCGTAAGCCCGCACGGGCGGCACATGCCGGCGGCACCGACGCGGTGTCGCTGATCAACACCATCAATTCAATCACCGGTGTCGACCTCGACAGCTTCGCGCCGCAGCCGACCATCGACGGCAAGGGCTCGCATGGCGGCTATTGCGGCCCGGCGGTGAAGCCGATCGCCATGAACATGGTGGCCGAGATCGCGCGCGATCCCGAAACCCGCGGCCTGCCGATCTCCGGCATCGGCGGCATCACCACTTGGCGCGATGCTGCCGAATTCATGGCGCTCGGCGCCGGCAATGTGCAGGTCTGCACGGCGGCAATGACCTATGGCTTCAAGATCGTGCAGGAAATGATCGCGGGCCTCGAAAACTGGATGGACGAGAAGGGGCACGCCTCGCTCAACGACATCGTCGGCCGCGCCACGCCCAATGTCACCGATTGGCAGTATCTCAACCTGAACTACGTCGCCAAGGCGCGTATCGACCAGGATGCCTGCATCAAATGCGGCCGCTGCCACATCGCCTGCGAGGACACTTCGCACCAGGCGATCACCAGCATGGTCGACGGCGTCAGGCACTTCGAGGTGATCGAGGCCGAATGCGTCGGCTGCAATCTGTGCGTTAATGTCTGCCCGGTCGAGAACTGCATCACCATGGAACCGCTGGCGGCAGGCGTGATGGACCAGCGCACCGGCAGGCCGGTATCGCCGGTCTATGCCAACTGGACGACGCACCCGAACAATCCGATGGCCAAGGTGGCGGCGGAATAGGGACTTACCCCAAAGAGCGGCGCTTTCGAGCGCCGTTTTTAATTTTCCTATTGCAGATAATAATTATCCACGATAGTATATATCCATGATAAAGGAGCCGATCCAATGAAGCTGGGCGAGGGCGTTGAGGCAGCTATCCATTGCGCTGCCACGCTGGCCAGTGTGGAGGGGAACAGCACCATGCCTGGCGCCGCTCTGGCCGAGTCCTTTGGCCTGTCGCCTAGCTATCTGCTGAAGCATCTCAACATGCTGAGCGCGGCGCGCATCCTGGAATCGGTGCCCGGGCCTGCCGGTGGCTATCGGCTGGCGCGGCCGGCCGAGCGCATCACGCTGCTCGACATCGTGCTGGCCATCGAAGGGCGCGAGCCGGCTTTCCGTTGCGGCGAGATCCGCCAGCGCGGTCCGGTGAAGCTCGATGCTTCGGCCTATGTCAAACCCTGCGGCATCAACGCCGCGATGCTGAAGGCCGAGCGTGCCTATCGCGCCGCGCTCGCCGAGACCAAGCTGTCCGATATCGTGGCCACCTATGCGGCAGAAGGCGATCCCAGGTCGCTTGCTGCGAGCTGCGCCTTCGTCGAGCGCCACCAGCGGCCGCAGAAATCCAGTTAACCCCGTAGACCCAAACCCAAAGCAGATTTGAAAGGACAGGAAGATGAAACAGAGGCTGCAATTTTTCGCCAAGGCGCCGGAGATCATGAAGGCTGTGTCGGCGCTCAACAAGGCGGTGGACGAATGCGGGCTCGAGGTGAGCCTGCTGCACCTGATCAAGCTCAGGGCATCGCAGATCAATGGCTGCTCGTTCTGCGTCGAGATGCACAGCCGCGAGGCGAGGCGCGACGGCGAGACCGAGCAGCGGCTCTATCTGGTTTCAGCCTGGAAGGAATCGCCGCTGTTTTCCCTGCGCGAACGCGCTGCCCTGGCCTGGACCGAAGCCGTCACCTTGATCGCCAGCAATGGCGTGCCGGACGAACTCTATGCAAAGACGCTCGAGCATTTCTCGGAAGAGGAACTGGTCAAGCTTTCCGTTGCGCTCGGCATGATCAACACCTGGAACCGGCTGTGCATCCCGTTCCAGGCCATTCACCCGGTGCCGGCGGCGAAGGCCGCCTGATTGTCCGGTTATGTTGGGAGCGCCGTCGAAAGGCGGCGCTCCACTTTCAAAGGGAGCGTTTGATGCCTGCCGATTTGCCTTCGACCTTGTTGTTTCTCGCTCGCCTGTTGCTCGGCGGCGCCTTCGTCTTCGCCGGCCTGCGCAACATCCAGAACGCGGCCTTCCTGACCCAGCTGATGGCCGCGCGCGGTGTGCCGCAGGCAAGATTGGCGCTGTGGCTCGGCATCGTGCTTCAGATCGCCGCCGGCGTGCTGGTCATCGCAGGATTGTGGACGGCACTCGCGGCCGCGGTGCTGCTGCTGTTCCTCATCATCGCCACGCCGATGTTTCACAATTTCTGGGACCATCAGGGCCAGGACCGTGCGTCCCGCATCAACGGCTTCGTCGGCAATGTCGCGCTGAGCGGTGGCTTTCTGACCCTGATCGCGCAATCTGTTTGACGCACAGTTCCATGCCGACTGCGGCCTCTGGTGCCCACGGCTCGATCATAAAATCGGAACCAATCGAGCCGTTGACGCATTTCACACCTGCATGCCCAGCATCCAGGATGGAATATGAAAATCGCCCATGTCGCGCCGCTTTATGAATCGGTGCCGCCAAGGCTCTATGGCGGCACCGAGCGCATCGTCTCGTATCTGACCGAAGCGCTGGTCGATCTGGGCCATGAGGTGACGCTGTTCGCCAGTGGCGACAGTCAGACTTCCGCGACGCTGGTACCCAGCCGGGAACGCGCGCTGCGCCTCGATCCGCGTCCGCTTAAATCCGAGATCGCGGCGCATCTTTCGATGCTTGCGCAGGTGAGGGAACGGGCGTCGGAGTTCGACGTCATCCACTTCCATCTCAGCCATTTCCTGCACTTTTCCTTCTTCGAGGATCTCGCCGACCGCACGGTGACGACGCCGCATGGCAGGCTGGATTATGTCGACCTGGCGCCGGCCTATGAACGGTTCCCTCGTTTTCCCCTGATTTCCATTTCGCACAGCCAGAAGGCGGGCTTTGCCAACGCCAACTGGTTGGCGACGATCCATCACGGATTGCCGACCACTCTCTACGAACCGACTTTTGAGACGACGGCGGAAGAACCCTACCTTGCCTTCCTCGGCCGGTTCTCACGCGACAAGCGCCCGGACCGCGCCATCGAGATCGCTATGCGCTCAGGCCTCAAGCTGAAGCTTGCGGCAAAGATCGGCGACGACGACCGCGCCTATTTCCACGAGGTGGTCGAGCCTTTGATCGACGGCGATCGCGTGGTCTATGTCGGCGAGATCGAGGAGGACCAGAAGGCGGAATTTCTCGGCAAGGCGGCCGGCCTGCTGTTCCCGATCGACTGGCCGGAGCCGTTCGGCCTTGTCGCCATCGAGGCCATGGCCTGCGGCACGCCGGTCATCGGCTGGAATTGCGGCGCGCTGCCCGAGATCATCGATCAAGGCGTCACCGGTTTCATCGCTGGCACGGTGGACGGCGCGGTCGCCGCGGTGCCCGACTTGCTGCAACTCGACAGGCGAAAGGTGAGGGCCGTTTTCGAAAAGCGGTTCTCCGCTCGAAGAATGGCTGGCGATTATCTGGCCGCCTATGCGGGCCTGATCGGCGTCCCGAGCGCGGCGAAGGCGTCTTGAGCAACGACGTGCTCGAGCCACGACAACGAAACAACAGGGATCTTTGACGAATGGCCCAACTCGATGAGCGCCAGCTCGATCCCGCGGTTGCGCTTGCATCGCTCGACGCCACCGCCCCTCGCGAGCCGCATCGGTTGTTTGCCCTCAAGCAGGGCGATTGCTTCGCGGTTGCCGACGCCTATGGCGACATACGCGGAGCCGGCGACGGTTTCTTTCGCGACGACACACGGGTTCTTTCCGAGTTCCGGCTGACCGTCGGCGGCAGGCAGACATCGCTGCTCGGCGCCTCGCTCAGCCAGGACAATGTGCTGTTCACCACCAATTTGACCAATCTGCCGATACAGAGCGCCGGTGGACGCGACATCCCGCAGGGAGCCATTCACATCGAACGCGTCAGGCTGCTTTGGCAGGACAGGCTGTTCGAACGCATCACCCTTTCCAATTACAGCCGGGAACACTCGACGATCAGCGTTTCCCTGCACTATTCCGCCGATTTCCGCGACATGTTCGAAGTGCGCGGCTCGACACGGCTGAAGCGCGGGCTGGCCCATGCCGCCGAAACAGACGCGACGTCCGTCCTGCTGCGCTATGACGGGCTCGACGGCCTGGCCCGCCTCTCTGCGATATCGTTCTCGCAGGCGCCGGACCAACTGACAGCCACCCGTGCCGATTTCCTGATCGCCGTGACCAAGCGCAGCAGGAAGGTGCTTTATGTCGAGGTCGGTCCCGAGGTGGCCGATAAGCCCGACCGCGACCGGTTTCGCGCCGCTGCTGCCCGCGCCCGCTTTGGCATGCGGGCCAAACGTCGCCATGGCGCGACGGTGCGCAGCTCGGGCCGCGTCTTCAACGACTGGGTCGAGCGCGCCCGCGCCGATGTCGCGCTGCTGACCACCGAACTGGCGACCGGCCCCTATCCCTATGCCGGCATCCCCTGGTTCTCGACGGCGTTCGGTCGTGACGGCGTCATCTCGGCACTGCAGATGCTGTGGCTCAATCCGGGCCTGGCGCGGGGCGTGTTGGCCTTTCTGGCCCAGCACCAGGCGACCGAGACATCGCCGTTCAGCGATTCGCAGCCGGGCAAGATCATGCACGAGACCCGCAAGGGCGAAATGGTGGCGCTGCGGGAGCTCCCCTTCGGCCGCTACTACGGTGGCGTCGATACGACACCGCTCTACATCTATCTTGCTTGCGCCTACGCCGATCGTACCGGTGACATGGCGTTCATCGACGGCCTGTGGCCGTCACTGTGCGCCGCGGCCGAATGGACGGAGGAGGCAGGCCGGGAGACCGGATTCGTGGCTTACCAGCGAGCGGCCGAGTCCGGCCTCGCCAACCAGGGATGGAAGGACAGTTTCGATTCGGTCTTCCATGCCGATGGCCGCATTCCCAAGGGTCCGATCGCCCTGGTCGAAGTGCAAGGCTATGTCTTTGCCGCTTTCCGGGGGCTGGCCAAGCTTGCCCGCCGCCGTGGGGAGGACGACAGGGCCGACCATTGGGATGGTCGCGCCGAGGCGATGCGGGTCGCCGTGGAACGCGATTTCTGGCTTGACGATCTCGGCTTCTATGCCCTCGCGATCGACGGTGCGGGCGAGCCCTGCAAGGTGCGGACCTCGAATGCCGGGCATCTGCTTTTTGTCGGATTGCCTGAGCCGGCGCGGGCCCAGATGGTCGCCGACCAGCTGCTTTCCGCCTCCTTCCATTCCGGCTGGGGACTGCGGACGCTCGCCGACGATGCCGTGTTCTTCAATCCGATGTCGTACCACAATGGCTCGATCTGGCCGCACGACACCGCCCTGTGCGGTGCCGGCCTGGCGCGCTATGGCGAGCGCGAAAGCGTGGTTCGCCTGATGAGCGGCACATTCGAATCCGCAGTCCATTTCAACATGCGGCTGCCCGAACTGTTCTGCGGTTTTACACGTGCGCCGGGCGAAGCACCCATCGCCTATCCCGTCGCCTGCCTGCCGCAGGCGTGGTCGGCGGGCTCCGCCTTCATGCTGATGCAGGCCTGCCTTGGCCTGGAGATCGACGGCTGGGATGGCGAAATCCGCGTCACCCGCCCGAGGCTGCCGATCGGCATCGACACGCTGACACTGCGGCACCTGGGCGTCGGCGACCGGGTCGTCGATCTCACCTTCCAGCGCGTCGGCGATCGGGTCGTCGCTTTCCTTGCCGACCGCCATGAAGGGCTGGTGCCGCTCATCGTAAGGACATGATCCGAACAAAATTGGCGGAACCGATCCGAGCTTTGTGCGTTGCAAAAATACGGGTCCGAACGCCGACCACGTGGTCGGCGGACCTTTTCAAACGGGAAACACGAAAAAACGGTCGCCGACGGCCGGGTGAGTTGACATTCAATGACAAACTACGGTGCGGAACTGCTCTGGGTTCTGATCTTCGCGAGCCTCGGTTTTTCCGCTCTTGCCGTATTCCTCTCCCTATCGCGGCAGCGCCGCAGTCACCCTCCGGCGGTTGCCCATACAGCGGGCGAAGACGTGGCCGCGGAGGCGGCGCGCAAGGTGATACGTGAGTTCGAAAAGAACGGCCAATCGGCCGATGCGGCGCTGGTGACGTGGTCGCCCGAGACATTGCGCAAGATCCTCGCCGACGATCTGCCCGATGCGCAGGTCATCGTGGTGTCGAACCGCGAACCCTATATCCACAACATCAGGGATGATGGCGTCGAATTGTTGGTGCCGGCCAGCGGGCTGGTGTCCGCGCTCGAGCCGATCACCCGCGCCTGTGGCGGCACCTGGATCGCCTATGGCGGCGGAACGGCGGACCGCCTCACCGTCGACGACCACGACCGGGTACAGGTGCCTCCCGGCCATCCGTCCTATACGCTGCGCCGGGTCTGGCTGACGGAGGAAGAACATCAGGGTTATTATCTCGGTTTCGCCAATGAGGGGCTCTGGCCGCTTTGCCACATCGCCTTCACCCGACCGATTTTTCGCGCCTCCGACTGGGCTGCCTATGAAGCCGTTAACCGGAAGTTTGCCGATACGGTGGTTGCCGAAGCGCGCAACGAGCGGCCGATCGTGCTGGTCCAGGATTACCACTTCGCGCTGCTGCCGCGCATGATCCGCGAGCGCCTGCCGGAGGCGATCGTCATCACCTTCTGGCACATCCCATGGCCGAACTCGGAGGTGTACAGCATCTGCCCTTGGCGTGAACGCATCCTCGAGGGGCTGCTCGGCAGCTCTATCATCGGTTTCCACACCCAGTTCCACGCCAACAATTTCACCGAAAGCGTCGATCGCTTCCTGGAAAGCCGCATCGAGCGGGCCGATGCGGCGATCTCCTATGGTGGCCAGACGACGCTGGTGCACGCCTATCCCATCTCGATAGAATGGCCGGCGGACCTGTTGGCAAAATTGCCTCATGTCGATGACTGCCGCGCCCGCCTGCGCAACAGGTTCGGACTGAAAGCGGATGTGAAGCTGGCCGTGGGTGTCGAGCGTCTCGACTACACGAAGGGCATTCTGGATCGATTTCAGGCGCTGGACGAATTGTTCAAGCGATACCCTGAATGGATCGGAAAGCTGGTTTTCCTGCAGATCGCGGCTCCCAGCCGCGGCACGCTGCCGGCCTACAAGCTGCTCCACGACGAATGCCACCGCTATGCCGAGGAGCTCAACCAACGCTATGGCAGCGAGGGCTACAGACCGGTGATCATGGTGGCCGAGCATCACTCGCAGGAACAGGTCTATGAGATCTATCGCGCCGCCGACATATGCATGGTCACCAGCCTGCATGACGGCATGAACCTGGTCGCCAAGGAGTTCGTCGCGGCGCGCGACGACGAACAGGGCGTCTTGATGCTCAGCACCTTCGCCGGCGCCTCGCGCGAATTGCTGGAGGCGCTGATCGTCAACCCTTACGACGCCGCCATGATGAGCGAAGCGCTGCTGCAGGCGCTGATCATGACTTCAGACGAACAGCGCGAGCGCATGCGGCCCATGCGCGAGACGATCCGCAACAACAATGTCTATCGCTGGGCCGGCAGCATGCTTCTGGATGCAGCGCGCTTGCGCAAGCGCGGTGACCTCGACCGGGTAACCGGTGTCGGTGACCGGCTGCCTAGCGTCGACAATGTCGTGTCCATGTTCGAGCGCAAGCGGGTAGTCATGTCATGAACGAGGTTCTGCAAAAGATGATCAGCGAAAGCCCGCAAAAGCCGCAGGCCGTCATGCCGAAACCGCAGACTGTGCTGACCGGCGAATGGGCGTTGTTCCTCGACATCGACGGCACCCTGCTGGAACATGCCGAACACCCGGACGCCGTCTCGGTCAGCGACGAGCTCCGCTCCTTGCTGCAAGGCCTGGACCGCAAGCTGGACGGGGCGTTGGCGTTCATCACGGGCCGGTCCGTTGCGGCTGTCGACCATCTGTTTCAGCCTTTGAAACTGCGCGCGGCCGGGCTGTATGGATTGGAGCACCGGCTTCTCCCGGACGACGACGTCGAAGTCGCGGACGAGCCGGCGGATATCGCGGCCCTTGCCGACGAGATCGAGGCCGAGCTCGGTCGTGGGGCCTATATCGAGCGCAAGGGAAGGGTGCTGGCCATCCACACGCGCGCCGCCCCCCATCTGCTTCCCCGCGCGACGCAGCTTGTCGAGCAGGCGCTGGCCACGCTGCCAAAGGGCTACCGGGTGGTTGCCGGCAACGCCGGTGTGGAGTTGCTGCCGCTCGAGGCCGCCAAGGGCGCCGCGATTCGGCGATTCATGGACATCGCGCCGTTCACCGGCCGTCGCCCCGTCTTCCTGGGCGACGACACCTCGGACGAAAATGGCTTCGTAACCGTCAATGATGCCGACGGCATATCGATCCGGGTCAAGCCACCAGCGCATACCACAGCGCGGTACGGGCTTGCCGGCGTTGTCGAGACGCTGGCCTGGCTGAGAGGTCAACTTTAGGTCCAGCTGACGCAACCGCGATCGCGCCTCCTGGAAAAGACAAGGAAAGGAACGGTTTCGATGGGACGCTTTGCACAATTGGTCCGAGAGATCACCCCGAACTGGCTGCACTCTCGCTCCTCCCGCCATGAGATTGCCGACGTTTCACCGTCGGACGCGGATTTCAGCTGGCAAGAAGCGATCGACAACAAGATGTATGGGGCGGATACATCTGACTACTCCCATGTTCCGGAAAAGCCTGTTTCGGCAAAACCGGCAGGCGACAGGCCTGCGGACGAGAACGACCGCGTTCCAAAGAAGGCCAATTAACGGTCCTGTCCTATGCCGCAAATCGCAGTCCGCCGTCGCAGGTCAATACCTGACCGGTCACGAAGCCGTTGGAGACGAGGAAGGCTATTGCCGCGGCGACGTCTTCGGCGCGGCCGATGCGGCCGACCGGGGTCCTGCCTGCGTAATCGGCAAACAGCGCCTGCCTCTGCTCCTCGGCCAGAAAATCCCACCAGGGTGTGTCGACGACGCCTGGCGCCACAACATTGACGCGCAGCGGCTTCAGTTCCACCGCCAGGATCGGCACCACGGTCAACAGCATGCCGTTGATGGCAGCGATACCGGCAACGCCCGGCGTCACGAGCTGCGCCGACACCGCCGAGATGAAGGTGACCGATCCGGCCTTGTTGAGTGTCGGCAAGGCGGCCTGCAGGCAAGACAGCTGCGGGCGGACCTTTTCCTCCACGCCACTGCCGATGTCGCTCAGGTCAAGCGTCGGGAAGGGGCCGAGGCCCTTGCCGCCGCTGGCCGCCAGCACCAGATGGTCGAAAGGCCCGAGGCTCTCGAAGAACTGGCGGACCTCATCCGGCTTCGCGGCGTCGAAAGCAGCCTTCTCGGCAGCACCGCCAAGGCTTTTCCAAGCGCTCTTCAGTTTCTCCTCGTTGCGCCCGGTGATGGTCACCTTCATGTCCCGGCCGAGCAACTTGCGTGCCGTCGCCAGGCCGATGCCGGACGAGCCGCCGATGACGACGGTGTGTTCGATTGTCTTGGTCATCAATGCTGTTCCTTCGATGTGAGGGAGGCCGGGTCGATGAGATCGAGGCTCAGGCTTCGCAGCCGTTGCCTTGCCTTGGCGTCATAAGCCTGGGCGTCGGCACGGGATTCCCGCAGGCCGTCGAAATAGAGGCCGCTTTTTCCGTCGAGCGCGGGTGAGGCGGCGAGGTTGAGGATGGCCTCGGCACCGGTCTCGACCGAACTCCACGGCGTCACACCAGCCTGCCGGACCATGGTGGTATTCATGTAACTCGCCGGGTGCAGCGCGTTGACGGTGACGCCGGTACCTTTCAACTGTTCGGCCAAATCGACGGTGAACAGGATCTGCGCCAGCTTGCTCTGGCAATAGGCGCGCACGCCCTCATAGGAGCGGGTCAGCATGACATCGCTGAAATCGATCGCCTGCTGCCCCGCCGAGGCGACATTGACGATGCGGGCCGGCGTGCTCGCCTTCAGTAATGGCAGAAGCTCCGATGTCAGCACGAAACCGGCGAGATAATTCACCGCGAAGCGCAGTTCGTAGCCGTCGGCGCTGATCTGTCTTTTGGCACCTTGGCCCGCCGTGCCGATGCCGGCATTGTTGATGAGGATGTCCAGCCGATCCGTCCTGGCGCGCACCGCCTCGGCGAGATGGTGCACTTCGGCCAGCGACGAGAGGTCGGCGACCAGAAGCTCCGCCTTGCCGTCGGCGGCTTCGATCTCGGTGACAACAGCCTTGCCGCGCCTCGCATCGCGGCCGTGCACCAGCACGCGGGCGCCCGCGGCGCCGAGCCGTTGCGCGACGACGCGGCCGACGCCATCGGTCGAGCCTGTGATGAGGATCGTCTTGTCTTTGAGTTCCATGTTCAGAGCCTCCGTTCTGTTGCTCTGAACGGAAGATGGGACAGTTGGCGCGGGCCAAACAGTTCAAACTTTATCCTGGTATCAATACTGCTATACTAGGCACATGGATTCCCAACCCGTCGCTGCTCCAACACGTTCGGCCGAAGACAGCCGCCGGCGCGAACTCGGCGCCTTCCTGCGTTCGCGCCGCGAAAGGCTGACGCCCTCGGCCACCGGCATCGCGACTGGTCTCAGGCGGCGCACGCCGGGCTTGCGCCGCGAGGAGGTCGCGATGATCGCCGGCGTCGGCACGACCTGGTACACATGGCTGGAGCAGGGGCGGGAGGTCAGGCCCTCGGTCGAGGTGCTTACGGCACTTGCCGAAGCACTGCGCCTCGACGCGGCCGAAAAACAGCATCTGTTCATCCTTGCCGACCGCCAGCGGCCTGAGTGCCGTGCGGTGGCGCCGGAAAGGGTCGACGGCCCCTTGCTGCACATGCTGCAGAGCCTGGTGCTGCAGCCGGCCTATGTGGTCGGGCGGCGCTGGGACGTGCTGGCCTGGAACCCGGCGGCGGTGGCGGTGTTCGGCGATTATGGCCTGCTGGAAGGGGATGCCCGCAACATCATCCATATGGTGTTCACGAGCCCGCACCACCGGCGCCTGCTGGTCGACTGGGAGCAACTGGCGCGCACCGTGCTGGCCTCGTTCCGGGCGGCGAGCGCCCGCTATGTCGGCGATCCGGACTTCGAGCGGCTGATCGAGTTGATGACGCGTTCGAGCCCCGAATTTCGTGCCTGGTGGCCGCAGCGCGACGTCGCACACCGATTGTCGGGGGTGAAACATGTCCGGCACCCGAGCGCGGGCGCCATGAGCTTCGAGCATATGAGCCTGTCGATCGGCGACGGCTCGGACATGAAGCTGATCGTCTACACGCCGCTCGCCGAGCAGAATTCGATCGCCAAGCTGCAGACATTGCTGGATGAACTGCCGGCCAAGCGGCGCAGCGCCTGAAGCGTCAGGTCTTCGGCTTCAGCCCATCAAGAAACAGTTGTTCCAGGAAGCGGGCCGCATCCTCGAAGCGGCCGTCGCCGCCGCGGTTCGGCCCGAGCACGGCGCGGACCTGGACGTCGAAATCGGCATAATGCTGCGTCGTTGCCCAGATCGAGAAGATCAGGTGCCACGGATCGGTCTTGGCGATCTTGCCAGCGCGCATCCAGCCCTTGATGACGGTCGCCTTCTCGTCGACCAGCGTCTTCAACTCTCCGGCCAGCAGCGGCATGATGCGCGGCGCGCCTTGCAGGATCTCGTTGGCGAACAGCCGGCTCTCGCGCGGAAAGTCGCGCGCCATCTCCAGCTTGCGCCTGATGTAGCTGCGCAGTTCGGTAAGGGGATCCCCAATGTCGTCGAGTTCGCGCAGCGGCGCCAACCAGGTGTCGAGCAGGCGCTGCATCAGCGTTTCGTGGATGTCTTCCTTGCGGCGGAAATAATAGAGCAGGTTGGGCTTCGACATGCCTGCGGCTTCGGCGATCTGGTCGATGGTCGAGCCGCGGAAACCGTTGGCGGAGAAAACCTCGAGCGCCGCCTCCAGGATGAGTTCGCGCTTTTCCTGCTGGATGCGGGTGCGGCGAGGGGCGTCCGTGCCGGTGGTCACCGTTGCAAGCCCTCGTGTTGAGGGTCATCTGGACCAATTCTCTGGACCAGTTTTTCCCTAGCCTGTGGAACGCACTTCAGGTGCCGCATTTCCGCTAGTAATCCTTGACCGCCGAGAGGGCGGTGCTAACGTTTGTCCAATCGGTCAAAAATTTGCGTAGCATGAAAACGCGGCAAAGACCAAGCGTTGGGCGCAGCGAAACAGTTTACAAGGGGAAGTCCTGGTCATGTCCAACCGGCTGAAAGTCACGCCGAACGATCTCAGCGCATTCTGGATGCCGTTCACGGCAAACCGGCAGTTCAAGCAGGCGCCGCGCATGATGGTGTCCGCCAAGGACATGCACTACACGACCAGCGACGGCCGCAAGGTGCTCGACGGCACCGCCGGCCTGTGGTGCGTCAATGCCGGCCATTGCCGGCCGAAGATCACCGAAGCGATCCAACAGCAGGCCGCCGAGCTCGACTATGCGCCCGCCTTCCAGATGGGCCATCCGATCGTGTTCGAACTGGCCAACCGCCTGGTCGACCTCGCGCCCAAGGGCATGGATCATGTCTTCTTCACCAATTCCGGTTCGGAATCGGTCGAGACAGCGCTCAAGATGGCGATCGCCTATCACCGTGTTAAAGGCGAGGGCTCGCGCACCCGGCTGATCGGCCGCGAGCGCGGCTATCACGGCGTCAATTTCGGCGGCATCTCGGTCGGCGGCATCGTCACCAACCGCAAGATGTTCGGCACGCTGCTCGGCGGCGTCGACCATATGCCGCACACGCATCTGCCGGAAAAGAACGCCTTCACCAAGGGCGTGCCGGAGTATGGCGCGGAACTCGCCAACGAACTGGAGCGTATCGTCGCTCTGCACGACGCTTCCACCATCGCTGCCGTCATCGTCGAGCCGGTCGCCGGCTCCACCGGCGTCATCCTGCCGCCGAAGGGTTATCTCGAGAGGCTACGCGAAATCTGCACCAAGCATGGCATCCTGTTGATCTTCGACGAGGTCATCACCGGTTTCGGCCGTCTCGGCACGCCGTTCGCCGCCGACTATTTCGGTGTCACGCCCGACATCATGACCACCGCCAAGGGCGTCTCCAACGGCGTCATCCCGATGGGCGCTGTGTTCGTGAAGAAGGAGATCCACGACGCCTTCATGACCGGCCCCGAGCACATGATCGAGTTCTTCCACGGCTACACCTATTCGGGCAACCCGATCGCCTGCGCGGCCGCACTCGGCACGCTCGACACCTACAAGGAAGAGGGCCTGCTGACCCGTGGCGAGGAGCTGGCGCCGTACTGGGAAGACGCGCTGCATTCGCTGAAAGGCGAGCCGAACGTCATCGATATCAGGAACATCGGCCTGATCGGTGCGATCGAGCTGGCGCCGATCGCCGGCCAGCCGACCAAACGGGCCTTCTCGGCCTTCGTCAAGGCGTTCGAGCGCGGCGCGCTGATCCGCACCACCGGCGACATCATCGCGCTGTCGCCGCCGCTGATCATCACCAAGGGCCAGATCAACGAATTGATCGACCATGTGCGGGAAGTGCTGAGGTCCATCGATTGACGGACTGACACGATATCCCTCGCCCTGGAGGAGAGGGTCGCCGCGAAGCGGTCGGGTGGGGTCGGTGCGGCAGCGCGCCGACCTGATCTTTTGCTGCAACGAACGGTTACAGTCAGGCGGGCAACGCGCCGATCCCGGTCAGGATCACCCGCTTGATATTTTCCTTGGCTTCCCGCCATTGCCGGTCGGACAGCGGCTTGCCGCCATTGAGCGTCTCGATCTGGTGACCGAAATCGGCGTAGTGCTGGGTCGTAGCCCAAAGCATATAGAGCAGATGGCGCGGATCCACCGGGTCCATCTTGGCTTCCTCGATCCAGCGCCTGATGATCTCGACGCGGCCGTCCGTCCATTCGCGCAGCGTCGATTCCATATAGTCCTGAAGCACCGGCGCACCGTGCATCACTTCAGAGGCCCAGACCTTGGAGCCGTCAGGATGGCGGCGTGATATTTCCATCTTGGCGTCGATATAGGCACTGATGCCGTCTATGGGTCCGCGCGCCGCGTCGAAGCAATTGGCCGCCTGTAGCCAGATTTCAAAGATGTTTTGAACTACCGACCGGTAAAGCTCTTCCTTGGTGGCGAAATAATAGTGGAGATTTGCCTTCGGCAGTCCCGCCAGATCCGCGATCAACTGCATCGTGGCGCCGCCGAACCCTGCCTCCGCAAACACCTTCTCGGCAGCGACGAGAATGGTTTTTTCATTCTCTCGTCGGATCTCCTGTCGCCGCATGGGGCGGGTGGGTTCTGCCATGTCTACCCCAAGATTCTAGTTGACCGCTTGGTCAGGTTGTGTAGTTTAAAAGCTGACCATACGGTCAAGCTGTAAATCACTCAAGGGGCGACAAGAACCCTGGTGTAGATGGGAACTCAAGATGGCCGCACCCGGCGAGAATCTGCGAATCAATTCAGACCGTTTGTGGGATTCCATCATGGAGATGGCGAAGATTGGCCCCGGCATTGCCGGCGGCAACAATCGTCAGACCGTGACCGACGAAGACGGCGAAGGGCGGCATCTGTTCAAGCGCTGGTGCGATGCGGCCGGGCTCGAAATGGGCGTCGATGAAATGGGCACGATGTTTGCCCGCCGCGAAGGCACCGATCCCAGCCTGCCGCCGGTCTATGTCGGCAGCCATCTCGATACGCAGCCGACCGGCGGCAAGTATGACGGCGTGCTCGGCGTGCTGGGTGGGCTTGAAGTGGTGCGCTCTCTCAACGATCTCGGCATCAAGACCAAACATCCGATCGTCGTCACCAACTGGACGAACGAGGAGGGCTCGCGCTTCGCGCCGGCGATGATGGCGTCCGGCGTGTTCGCCGGCGTGCTCGACCAGGCCGATGTGTACGGGCATGTCGACAAACAGGGCAAGAAATTCGGCGAGGAACTCGAGCGCATCGGCTGGAAGGGCAGCGAGAAGGTCGGCGACCGTAAGATCTACGCCTTCTTCGAACTGCATATCGAACAGGGTCCGATCCTCGAGGACGAAGATATCGACATTGGTGTCGTCACCCATGGCCAGGGCCTTAAATGGCTGCAGGTGACGCTGACCGGCAAGGAAGCCCACACCGGCTCGACGCCGATGCCCAAGCGCCGCAATGCCGGGCTCGGCATGGCGCGGGTGATCGAACTGGTGCACGAGATCGCCATGGACTACCAGCCCGATGCCGTCGGCGCGGTCGGCCACATGGAGGTCTATCCCAATTCGCGCAACATCATCGCCGGGCGCACCGTCTTCACCGTCGATATCCGCTCGCCGGAAAAGGAAGTGCTGGACGCGATGGACGGCCGCATCCGCGAAGGCATCGACACGATCTGCGATGCACTCGACATTCGCTACGAGATCGAACAGGTCGGTGCTTTCGATCCGGTGACCTTTGATGCCGGCTGCGTCAAGGCGATCCGTGATGCCGCCGAACGCCTCGGCTATTCCCACCGCAACATCGTCTCCGGCGCCGGCCACGACGCCTGCTGGATCAACCGCGTCGCGCCCACCGCCATGGTGATGTGCCCTTGCGTCGATGGCCTCAGCCACAACGAGGCCGAGGAGATCACCAAGGAATGGGCTTCGGCGGGCGCGGACGTTTTGTTCCACGCGGTGGTGGAGACGGCTGTCATCGTGGAGTGAGCTTAGAATCTACCTTCAAACGACGCTCGTAAGAAGCGCGGCAAGAACAACGGAACAACCAATGACCAAAGTCATCCGAAACGGCACCATCGTCACTGCCGACCGCACCTGGAAGGCCGATGTCCTGATGCAGCACGGCAAGATCGTGGCCATCGGTTCGGGCCTGCATGGCGACCACGAGTTCGATGCCACCGGCTGCTATATCATGCCGGGCGGCATCGACCCGCACACCCATCTCGAAATGCCGTTCATGGGCACCTATTCGGCCGATGATTTCGAATCCGGCACGCGCGCGGCGCTCTCCGGCGGCACGACGATGGTGGTCGATTTCTGCCTGCCGGCGCCGCAGCAGTCGCTGCTCGAAGCCTTGCAGATGTGGGACAACAAGACCTCGAAGGCGTCCTGCGACTATTCCTTCCACATGGCGATCACCTGGTGGGGCAAGCAGGTGTTCGACGAGATGGCCACTGTCGTCGACAAGGGCATCACCTCGTTCAAGCATTTCATGGCCTACAAGGGCGCGCTGATGGTCGACGACGACGAGATGTATGCGTCGTTCCAGCGCTGCGCCGATCTCGGCGCGCTGCCGCTGGTGCATGCCGAGAATGGCGACGTCGTTGCCGCCCTGTCGCAGAAGCTGCTGGCTGCCGGCAACAACGGCCCCGAGGGCCACGCCTATTCACGGCCACCCGAAGTGGAAGGCGAGGCGACCAACCGCGCCATCATGATCGCCGACATGGCCGGCGTGCCGCTCTATGTCGTGCATGTCTCCTGCGAGCAGAGCCACGAGGCGATCCGCCGGGCGCGGCAGAAGGGCATGCGGGTGTTCGGCGAACCGCTGATCCAGCACCTGACGCTGGACGAGAGCGAGTATTTCGACAAAGACTGGGATCATGCGGCGCGCCGCGTGATGAGCCCGCCCTTCCGCAACAAATTGCACCAGGATTCGCTGTGGGCCGGCCTGCAGGCGGGCTCGTTGCAGGTGGTGGCGACCGACCATTGCGCTTTCACCACCAAGCAGAAGCGTAACGGCATCGGCGATTTCACCAAGATCCCGAACGGCACCGGCGGGCTCGAAGACCGCATGCCGGTGCTGTGGACCACAGGCGTCAACACCGGCCGGCTGACGATGAACGAGTTCGTCGCGGTGACCTCGACCAACATCGCCAAGATCCTCAACATGTATCCGAAAAAGGGCGCCATCGTCGAAGGCGCGGATGCCGACATCGTCGTCTGGGATCCCAAGCGAAAGAAGAAGATCACTTCTAAGCAGCAGCAGTCCGTCATCGACTACAACGTGTTCGAAGGGTTCGAGGTGACCGGTCTGCCGCGGTTCGTGTTCTCGCGTGGCGAACTGTCGATCCAGGAGGCCGAGATCAAGGCCAAACCCGGGCATGGAGAATTCGTCGGCCGCGAGCCGAATGCGGCGGTCAACCGGGCGCTGTCGACGTGGAAAGAGATTTCCGCGCCGCGAAAGGTGGAACGCACCGGCATCCCGGCGACCGGGGTTTGAGCTTGGCGCGTTCGGCCGCGCTCATTTCGTTGGTCCTGATGGCAACTGCCTCAGGTCCGGCAGCAGCGGACGGCCTACTGGCCGGCTCCTGGGGCAATGATGTCGGCTGCGCCGGCGTCAAAGCCGGTTATCAGGAGAGCGATGCCTATATCGTGCTGACCGCCGAAGGCGTCGAGACCTATGGCAGCGGCTGCCGGTTCACACAGCAATTGACATCGGTGCTGGGCGCGCAATCGCTTGGCGCGACCTGTTCGGCGGAAGGCGAGGCGGGAACGACAATCGAAACCGTCGTGGTCACCAACAAGGGAGAGGATGGTTTCTTCGTCACCATCCCCGGCCTTGAGGAAATGGGGCCGCTGCAATTATGTTCGTGACGGTGCCGATGGCGGCCATTCCGTCGATGCTGGCCTCACGCGACCAGCGCATCCAGTTCCGGCAGCAGGACGACGCTTTCCTGTTCGTTGGGATCGGTGCGCGCAATGACGGCCGAAGACGGGGCGCTGCTCAGATTGGCCGGCAGATGCGGCACGCCGGCGGGAATATAGAAAAGGTCGCCGGCCTTGGTGACGATATGATGCTCGAGCCGGTCGCCGTACCAGGTGTGGACTTCGCCGGAGAGCACATAGATCGCCGTCTCGTGGCTCTCATGCATATGCGCCTTGGCGCGCGCGCCGGGCGGGATGGTGAGCATGTGCATGCAGATGCCGGAGGCGCCGACGGTTTCGGCGGTAATGCCGGCGAAATAGGTCAATCCCTGCTTGCCTTCATAAGTGCTTTCAGGGCGGATAAGATGACAAGTGGGTTTGGGCGACATCGGGGAAACTCCGGGCGTCGATCGAGTGGGACAAGACCAATGGGACAGGGCGAGTGGAAAACAACATCGCGATAAAAGCAATCGGATTCCAGCCGCCGCAGGGACGGAAACAGGCAGGCGGCAGCCGATGACGGGGACTTCGCCAGCCGTCGTCGCGGCAAGCAAACTCGGACTGACCTTCCAGACCAATGACGGGCCGGTGCAGGCGCTGTCCAATGTCGATCTCACCATCGGCAAAGGGGAGTTCGTCTCCTTCATCGGGCCTTCGGGCTGCGGCAAGACCACGCTGCTGCGCGTCATCGCCGATTTGGAGAAGCCGACCTCGGGGACGATTTCGGTCAACGGCATGACAGCAGAACAGGCGCGCGAGAAACGCGCCTATGGCTATGTTTTCCAAGCCGCCGCGCTGTTTCCGTGGCGGACGATCGAGCGCAATGTCGGGCTGCCGCTGGAGATCATGGGTCTGTCCAAGGCGGAGCAAGGCGAGCGTATCAAGCGCACGCTCGACCTCGTCAACCTCTCTGGCTTCGAAAAGAAATATCCCTGGCAGCTCTCGGGCGGCATGCAGCAGCGCGCCTCGATTGCCCGTGCGCTGGCCTTTGATGCCGACCTGCTGCTGATGGACGAGCCGTTCGGCGCCCTTGACGAGATCGTGCGCGACCATCTCAACGAGCAATTGCTGGAATTGTGGGGACGCACCAACAAGACCATCTGCTTCGTCACCCACTCCATTCCGGAGGCCGTCTATCTGTCGACGCGCATCGTCGTCATGTCACCGCGGCCGGGCCGCGTCAGCGACATCATCGAATCGACGCTGCCGAGAGAGCGGCCGCTCGACATCCGCGAGACGCCGGAGTTTCTGGCGATCGCAGCGCGCGTGCGTGACGGGCTGCGGGCAGGGCACAGCTATGATGATTGAGGGAGCAAACGACGGGCTCCCTCCTCTCCCCACCACCGGGGAGAGGAGGGCCGGAGCGAAGCGGAGGTCGGGTGAGGGGGCGGCCACCCGCGCCTTCGTCATCCTAGGGCGGAGCCGATGCGAAGCGGCGAGCGCAGACCCTAGGATGCATGCCGTGACGTCTGCCGAAAGGCCAAAACGGTTGAGAGTATCGGCCAAGCAGGGCGAGGCAGAGGGGATCATGTTCGGCACCGTTGCGGAGCGGAGAGGTAACGGCATGGATCCTAGGGTCTGCGCCGCGTCGCTTCGCTCCTTGCTTCGCCCTAGGATGACGAACGCGTGGTGGGTCGCTCGCGTTACGCAGAGCGCACGCCTGTCCGGCGAGGCCTGCTAGATGGACACCTTCCGCGACAAACTCATCCCCGTCACCTCCATCCTCGCTGGCGTGGTCGTGCTCTGGTATGTTTTCGCCGTCATCCTCAACGCGCCGTTCCAGCGTGATCTCGACCGCCGTGCCAATGAGACCTCCACGTTTAGCGAACTCATCGGCAAGACGCTGTCGCAGCCGAAGCCGACATTGCCGGCGCCGCACCAGGTGGCGGTGAATTTCTTCGAGAACACCTTCCTGCGGCCCATCACCTCGAACCGCAGCCTCGTCTACAATGCCTGGGTGACGCTGTCGTCGACGCTGCTCGGCTTTGCCTTCGGCACCGCGCTCGGCATCATCATTGCGGTCGGCATCGTGCATGTGGCGACGCTCGACCGCAGCCTGATGCCGTGGATCATCGCCTCGCAGACCATCCCCATCCTGGCGGTGGCGCCGATGATCATCGTCGTGCTGGGGGCGATCGGCATCAGCGGCCTGATCCCGAAGGCGATGATCTCCACCTATCTGTCGTTCTTCCCGGTGACTGTGGGCATGGTGAAGGGGCTGCGCTCGCCCGAGATCATGCATCTCGACCTGATGCACACCTACAATGCCAGTCGTGCGCAAACCTTCTGGAAGTTGCGCGTGCCGGCTTCGGTGCCGTTCCTGTTCACCTCGATGAAGGTGGCGGTGGCGGCAAGCCTGGTCGGCGCCATCGTCGGCGAACTGCCGACCGGCGCTGTCGCCGGCATCGGTGCCAAGCTTTTGGCTGGCGCCTATTACAGCCAGTCCATCGACATCTGGTCGGCGCTGGTCGCCGGTTCGGTGGTGGCCGCACTTCTGGTCATGGTGGTCGGCATTGCCGGGCGCCTCGTCGACCGCGCCATGGGCGGGAGGCCGGCATGAACTGGCTGAAACCCTCCTGGCAAGCGGTGCTGGCGATCGTGCTGTGCCTGATCGCTGTGGCGCTCGGCGCGATCGCCGCGCCGAAAGTGGATGCACTGGCGCAGCCCGCAGGGACGTTGATATATCCCTATGCGGCGACGAACTGGCTGATCTTCGGCGTGCTGCTTCTTGTTGCCTTGATCACGATGGCCAGAATACCGTCCGTCGTCGAAGCGGTTGTGCTTTTCATCGGCGCACATCTGGTCGCCTGGCTGCTGATTGGCGGCATCGCCGGCTTCGAGGGCCTGGCACGGGCGCCCTATTTCCTGCTGCTCACGGCTGCCTGGCTGCTTGGCTGGCGCTGCGTGGCGGTGCTGTCATCATTGCGTCCTTTCGCCAAATGGGCGCGGACCGCGTTGCGCCTGATCATCCCGGCCATCTTCGGCGCCTGGATACTGATCATCTGGGAAGCGGTGACGCGCGGGGCCGGCATACCCTTCATCCTGCTGCCGCCGCCAAGCGCCATCGGCGCACGCATTGCCGGTTCGCTGCCGGTGCTCGGCGCCGATATCAGGCAGACCATCTTCAAGGCGGTGATCTTCGGCTATGTGGTGGGCAGCGGCGCCGGCTTCATCACCGCGGTCCTCGCCGATCGCGTGCCGTTCCTGCGGCGCGGCCTCTTGCCGATCGGCAACATGGTCTCGGCACTGCCGATCATCGGCGTGGCACCGATCATGGTGATGTGGTTCGGCTTCGACTGGCAGTCCAAGGCGGCGGTGGTCATCATCATGACCTTCTTCCCGATGCTGGTGAACACGGTCGCCGGCCTTGCCGCCTCCGGCCACATGGAGCGCGACCTGATGCGCACCTATGCGTCGGGCTACTGGCAAACCCTGCTGAAGCTCAGGCTGCCGGCAGCAGCGCCCTTCATCTTCAACGCGCTGAAGATCAACTCGACGCTGGCGCTGATCGGGGCCATCGTTGCCGAGTTCTTCGGCACGCCTGTCGTCGGCATGGGCTTCCGCATCTCGACCGAGGTCGGGCGGATGAACATCGACATGGTCTGGGCCGAAATCGCAGTTGCAGCACTTGCGGGTTCGGTCTTTTATGGCGTGGTCGCTCTTGTCGAAAGAGCCGTCACGTTTTGGCATCCCTCTGTCCGTGGTGGATAGGGGCGGTGGGTTTAGGGCACTAACTTCAGAGGGTAAAAAAATGAAAAGACTGATTATTCCCGTTCTGGCCGGCGCGATGTCGCTCGCCGCGTTCCAGGCAATGGCCGCCGACAAGGTGACGTTGCAACTGAAATGGGTCACGCAGGCCCAGTTTGCCGGCTACTATGTCGCCAAGGCCAAGGGTTTCTATGAGGCCGAAGGTCTCGACGTCGACATCAAGCCGGGCGGTCCCGATATCGCGCCCGAGCAGGTGATCGCCGGCGGCGGCGCCGATGTCATCGTCGACTGGATGGGCGGTGCGCTGGCTGCCCGCGAAAAGGGTGTGCCGCTGGTCAACATCGCCCAGCCGTTCAAGAAGGCAGGCATGGAGCTGGTCTGCCCGAAGGACGGCCCGATCAAGACCGAAGCCGACTTCAAGGGTCACACGCTCGGTGTCTGGTTCTTCGGCAACGAGTATCCGTTCTATGCCTGGATGAACAAGCTCGGCCTCAAGACCGAGGGCGGCCCGGACGGCGTCACCGTCTTGAAGCAGAGCTTCGACGTGCAGCCGCTGATCCAGAAGCAGGCGGATTGCATCTCGGTCATGACCTACAACGAGTACTGGCAGTTGATCGACGCCGGCTACAAGCCCGAACAGCTGACCGTGTTCAACTACTCGACCATGGGCAACGACCTGCTCGAGGACGGGCTCTATGCGTCCGAAGACAAGCTCAAGGACCCGGCCTTCGAAGACAAGATGGTGCGTTTCGTGCGCGCCTCGATGAAGGGCTGGAAATACGCCATCGACAACAATGACGAGGCCGCGGGCATCGTCATGGACGGCGGCGGCCAGGACGAGAACCACCAGAAGCGCATGATGAGCGAAGTCGCCAAGCTGATCGACAATGCCGACGGCAAGCTCGACCCGGCGACCTACGAACGCACCGCCAAGGCGCTGCTCGACCAGAAGATCATCACCAAGGAGCCGACCGGCGCCTACACCACCGCCATCACCGACAAGGCAGTCAAGTAAGCCTAGTCGGCAACACATTTATCCAGAAAGCGGCGCCTCCGGCAGAAATGTCAGAGGCGCCGTTCCTTTATGGTGTTCATGACGAAACTGGTTTCGATCGAGGCGACGCATTTCAGCCGCGCGATCTTTTCCTTGATGAAGCGCTCGTACTGTTCGAGGCTTCCCGTCACCACCTTCAGCACATAGTCGCGCGAGCCGGTGACGAGGTGGCATTCCAGCACCTCTTCCCAGCCGCGGATCGCGTCCTCGAACATCACGATCTCGTCTTCGTTCTGACGGCTGAGCCGGATGGTGGCGATGGCGACCATGCTCCAGCCAAAGGCTGAGGGATCGACCAGCGTGGTGTAGCCCCTGATAATTCCGGTCTCCTCCAACCGCCGCACCCGCCTCAGGCAGGGCGATGGCGACAGACCGATCCGCTCGGCAAGCTCGTGGTTGGTGATGCGGGCGTCGGCTTGCAGCTCACGCAGGATCTTGCGGTCGAAATCGTCGGCTATCTTCTGCTGCACGTTCGGTCTCTCCGGGCAATTTGTTGCGGGAATGCAGCCATGAGAGCCCCAAAATAGCAAGAACTGGTGGAACAGGATCGCATAAATTGCCGTTCAATATTTCACTCGAACAGGCAGGAAAGATCATGACCGCGCCACGCCCGTCGAAAACCCATATCGGCAACCACAAGCTCCACCCGCAGACGCTGATGCTGAGCTATGGCTTCGATCCGCAGCTTTCGGAAGGCGCGGTCAAGCCGCCGGTGTTCCTGACCTCGACCTTCGTGTTCAAGTCGGCGGAAGAAGGACGCGACTTCTTCGATTACACCTCCGGCCGCAAGGAGCCGCCGAGCGGCACGGCGTCCGGCCTGGTCTATTCGCGCTTTAACCATCCCAACAGCGAGATCGTCGAGGACCGTCTGGCGATCTATGAAGGGACGGATGCCTGCATCCTGTTTTCATCAGGCATGTCGGCGATCGCCACGACACTGCTCGCCTATATCAGGCCGGGCGACGTCATCCTTCATTCGCAGCCGCTTTACGGCGGCACCGAGACGCTTTTGACGCGCACGCTCTCCGGTTTCGGCATCGGTGCTGTCGGTTTCGCGGACGGCGTCGACGAGACGGCGGTGCGCACGGCCTCCGACGCCGCCGTCGCGAAGGGCCGCGTGTCGGTCATCCTGATCGAGACGCCGTCAAATCCGACCAACAGCCTGGTCGATATCGCGCTGATGCGCAAGATCGCCGACGAGATCGGCGCGAGCCAGGGGTCGACGCCGATCGTCGTCTGCGACAACACGCTGCTCGGCCCGGTGTTCCAGCGGCCGATCGAACATGGCGCCGACGTGTCCGTCTATTCGCTGACCAAATATGTCGGCGGCCATTCCGACCTGATCGCGGGGGCCGCCATGGGCGGCAAGGCGGTCACCAAGCCGATCAAGGCGCTGCGCGGCGCGATCGGCACGCAGCTCGACCCGCATTCCTGCTGGATGCTCGGCCGCTCGCTGGAGACGCTGTCGATCCGCATGGAGCGGGCCAACGACAATGCGCGGCTGGTCGCCGAATTCCTGCGCGACCATGCCAAGGTCGAGAAGGTGCATTACCTGCCGTTCCTGGGCGAGGACACGCCGGCTGGTCGCACCTACAGGGCGCAATGCACTGGTGCCGGCTCGACCTTCTCCTTCGATATCAAGGGCAGAGAGAAGGCGGCTTTCGCCTTTCTCAACAACCTGCAGATCTTCAAGCTGGCGGTGAGCCTGGGCGGAACGGAATCCTTGGCCAGCCACCCCGCGGCCATGACGCATTCGGGCATACCCTTCGAGGTGCGCGAGCGCATCGGCGTGCTGGAGACCACGGTCAGGCTGTCGATCGGCGTGGAGCACCCGGACGATCTGATCGCCGACCTGACGCAGGCGCTGGCGGCGGTCTGACGCTCCCCGTATCCGGGGTATCGCGCGGTCCATTAGTTTGCACGTAAGTGTTACTCGCGCGCAGCCATTCGCTCTTATAAGCGTTGTGCCGATACATCCGCGCGCCGGGGAGCCGTGGCTGGATGTCATCAGCAAACGGAGATCCTCATGCGTATCCAATCCTTGGCGCCGATGCTTTCGGCACTGGCCATCTCGGCGTCCTTCCTTACGGCAGCGCCGGCCCTGGCCGAGACGGTGAAGCTGAAAGCGACGCTCGACGGCGCCCAGCAGAACCCGCCGGTGACCACAAAAGGCAAGGGCACCGCAGCTCTTACCTTCGACACGGCCACGAAGAAACTCAGCTGGAACGTCAAATATTCCGGCCTCAGCGGGTCGGCGACCGCCGGGCATATTCACGGCCCAGCCGCGATGGGTGAAAACGCCGGGGTGGCGATCCCGTTCAAGGGCAAGCTCAAGAGCCCGATCAAAGGGTCGGCCGTGCTGACCGACGCGCAGGCCGCCGACCTGATGGGCGGCAAGGATTATGTCAATTTGCACACGGCAGCCAACAGGGACGGCGAAATCCGCGGACAGATCGAGGCCGCGAAATAGAGCGATTCCTATTTTGAGAGAATCGTAGGATTCCCAAAGCCGGATGTTTGTGATTCAAGATGCTGGCTGGATTGGAGGCCAG
>NZ_JAMYOI010000028.1:0-78020 GCF_040319775.1 Mesorhizobium sp. M0870 | reverse complement strand
GGCGACAGCAGATCTTAGCCCGGAAGGCATCGCCTCGCTCCGCGAAATCAGCGAGCTTAATTTGCTCGGCTGGGCAGCCGGCGAGGGTTCTGTGATCGCAAGCCGCTAATGGACGCAATCGCTGAAGCTGAGGTCGTGATTGCGGGATATGAGTGTTTTGACGAGGAACTACTGGCTGCCGCGCCTCAACTTCGCGCCATCCTCGTGATTGAGCTGGAGTTTGACTTAGCGGTTCTCCATTGGCGCTGGAAGCGCTGGAAGCCACCGCAGAGCCATAGCTTGAACGGTCGTCCTCGCGACGGGGGCTGGAAGGCCGGTGGGCAACTGGGAGGTTCGTTGCCCACCAGCTTCCTGTCTGCGCCGCAACGCAGCCAGGATAACACGTGGTGATAGCGCCGATCTTTCGCTTCGCGGCCACGGCGAGGGCCGCGCTACTGCGCCAAAACCACTCGTTATCGATAGGTCTCGAAATTGCAATGGCCGCCATTTCGGCTTGCGACTACTGAATATTCCCCAGTAGCGTCGTCATGGCGAGGGTCATGGCGCTAGCATAGCTATCGAGATCCTTCACCTCAAACAAGAACCGATTTGACTCTGGATCGGCGTCCGTCCACGTCGGCACCCCATTCGGATCGCATTTGATGTCGACGGGACGGAAGCCAAAAACCGCATCGTCCGTGTTGGAGCTTGGAATAATGTTGCCCGCCTTGTCCACGGCTTGAGACACCATGTGGAAAAAGCCGGCGGTGCACCACATATCGCGATCGGCACGAAAGGTCACGAAGCTCGGTACATCGCTCCGCGGCGCTAGCAGCGGCTGTAGGTAGCGTGCATCTGTCCGCCCTTCGAGGGAATAGGTGAAGTAGCTTTGGAGGGCCGGCGACAACTTTGACAGAATGTCGCGCTGCTTGAAACGGTATAAAGTACCATACCGCTCGACCGTTCCCTCCGCCTCCTGCCAAATGGTCTCGAAGCATGGCATCCAGTAAATCGGGCAGGGTATGTCGAACGTGGCCGCGTACGCGGCTGCATTTAGTTCGACATTGTACTCTATCCCTCCCTGCTTCGCGACATCGGGATGGCCCGTGCCGGCGTTGAGGTAGATGCCTGCGCATTTGTTACGGAAGAGATCCGGTTCAAGCTTGGCCGCAATGGCGAGATCGCGGCAGGAGCCTACGATGCTGATATAGGCCGGCCCTTCGCTGTCGTGAAGATAGCGGAGGAGAAACTCCGCGCCGGCGCGGTCGCGCCTGGAAAGGGTAGCAAGCGACGCCCGGTCATGCGTGTAGGAAACGGAGGAACCGACAGCCACATGGGTCGGCAACCCCGTGAGGTAGCTTAGCTGCGCAATGCCGGTGACGTCCGGACTGCGGCCCGGATAGTGATTGGGCGGGAAGTCAACCAGTACGCCGCCGAGTTCGAGTTGGCCCGATGCGGCAAGAGCATAGACGCAAGCAAGGTCCCAGTGATCGTCCGGATCGATATAGGGACGAAACAGGTCGGTCTGGTGAAGCAGTCTTATGGTCATGCGAATCCTCTAGATTTTTCTTTGACGCCCGAAATCGCAACCGAGTGCGTGAAGAAGCAGGCCTATGCTAAGTCATTCTTTGCAAGAATGCAATAATCTAATATTGCCAGCCACCAATGCCATATACACGTAGCCAGACTGCATTGGCGATGATCTGCGGCGGGAAACGATGGCGGTTGTAGCTGACGGTCGCGGTGTTCATGCCGTCGGTCTATGCCGCAAATCCCTGAACGCGTGTTAAGTTGATAACGCCGCGGCAGATGCTTGACAGCGATCCGCAATTGAACGGTCGATTGACAGCGCTCAATCGTCCTATGTCCGACGATGTCGGATAAGCAACACAGCAGTGTTAGGCTATCATATTGGTTGAGAACGATTTCTCCTTTGGCACGGTACATGCGTAGTCCTCTACAAGGCGCATAGACTGAGGAGAGGTCGACCGATGATCACGCTCACCGGAGATTCGGACGAGGTTAAGCTGGCAGCTGCGATGCTGCCGGAGACGATATTTGGAGCCGTGGGGGTTTGTCGGGGACTTGGGGAAGATGTGGCTCCGCGCAAGAGTTTCGTTACCGTCAAAGCACGCCATATTACACAAGCGACTGTGGGCGCAGTTACCCCCGAGCAAATCCGAACCAGTGTGATTAGTTTGGGCCGCTACGTGCCGCGACGCCTGGGTCGGGCACTGCCCGGCCTACTGGGTGGACTGCTGGAGGGGTGAAGATGGCATATCGGTCTTCTCCAGTGCGTGCAGGCGCTTGCCAACCAGGCGATCAGGATAGGCATGCTGCAGCGCAATCGATCTCCTCCAGCGTCTTTGTTGGCAGTGGTACGCTTGCTATCAGCTGCGCTCAGCTGGCAATTGAGATGGGCCACGTCATTGGTGCGGCCCTGTGTGGCGATGCCAAATTTGCAGAGTGGGCGGCTCGCGCCAACATCCCCCGCATGGCGAGTGTTGAAGAGCTCTGCTCTCTTTTGAAGGCTAAGCCGGTGGATTGGATTTTCTCCGTCGCCAATCCGCTGATATTGCCACCGGACGTGTTTGGGCAAGTGCGTCGAGCTGCTTTCAACTACCACGACGGTCCATTGCCACGATATGCAGGAACGCACGCGACGTCCTGGGCGCTGCTGGCGCAAGAGACCGAACATGCCATCACGTGGCATCGTATCGATGATGGTGTTGATACGGGTGACGTCGTGGTCCAACGCCAAGTGCTGATTGCGCCTACCGATACGGCACTGACCCTGAACCTCAAATGTTATGAGGCAGCTGTCGAGGGTTTCCGCGAGCTTTTAACTGGCCTCGAGAGCGGGAAGCTTATTGCTTATCCGCAGGCGATGGGGAACAGAAGCTATTTTCCCAGACGTCGACGCCCAGATGCGGCAGGCTGTCTGCGATGGGATCGATCCGCGCAAGATCTGTCAGCGATGACGCGGGCCCTAGATTTTGGGCCATATCACCCCAATCCATTGTGTCTGCCCAAGGCTCTCGTAGGCGATGGGGTTGTCACAGTCAGACGCCTGGAGGTGCTGCCTCAACGCTCGGGCTTTCCGGCAGGTTGCCTGCTTGAAATCCACTCCAGCCATTGGCGTGTGGCGACGGGTACGCAGGATATTGATGTTTGCTTTGGCAGCTTAGTTGGTCAGGTTCTGGACGCGCGAGCCCTCGCCAGGCACTTTGATGTGGATGAAGGTGATCGCCTTCCGATCTTAAGCGATGATGAGGCGCGGAGCATAACTGCCACCCATGAATTGCTAGCGCCTCGGGAGGATTTTTGGCGACAGCGGCTAGAGCAGTTTAAAATATTGCAGCTTCCTTTCCTGTCGTCGTCCGCGGCTGAGGCGCCGCCCGGATGGCAATCGAGTTCGTGGTTCATTCCAAGTGCTTTAGCTAAGCTGGCGCCACATGATCGCACGGAATGCTTGGTAACGGCTTGGCTGATCTATCTCGCCCGCATCACGGGAGAAACAGAGCTTCAACTGGGATGGACGCCTGCATCGGATAGATCGCAAGTTGGCTCTAAAGCGAGGGAGGTGCTTATCGCCTCTGTCGCGCCGATGGAAGTTACCATTGATCTTGCACATGATTTTGAAGAACTACGCAAAACGGTGGCAGCCGAATGCGCTCAGTTGAGGGAGCGCGGTAGCTTTGCGCGGGATCTTATCGCGCGCTGGCCCACAGTGGGAGGTGTGGAGCCCCTACGGTCGCACCAGCCCTGGCCGATTGGCCTCACAATGACGACAGACAGCTGTTCCGTCGCTGGCGATTTGACGAGCCAAAGTGCTGGGGCAGGCCTATGCGGCGGTTTGCTGACATTTGAGGTCTGCGTTCAGGACGGAAGCTTTCGATGGCACTTTGATGCAAGTCGACTAGCGCCGAAGCAAATCGGCCGTATGACACAGCATTTGCAAACTTTGTTATATGGTGTGACGGCCGATGCAGGGCAGCCGGTCGGCCGGGTTGAGCTGCTGCCGGCCGACGAGCGCACCTATCTGTTGCAGGATCTGAACCGGACGGCGGCGGCCTATCCGTCGGAGCGGTGCATCCATGAGCTGTTCGAGCAGCAGGTCCAAAAGGCGCCGGAGGCGGTGGCGCTGGTCCATCAGGACGAGCGGCTGAGCTATGGCGAGCTCAACGCGCGGGCCAACAGGCTGGCGCATCATCTGATCGCACTGGGTGTGAAGCCGGACCAGCCGGTGGCGATCTGCCTGGAGCGGAGCCTGGCGATGGTGGTGGGACTTTTGGCGATCCTGAAGGCGGGGGGTGCCTATCTGCCGCTGGACCCGGCCTATCCGTTCCAGCGGCTGCGGCAGATTCTCGACGATGCCGCGCCGCACCTGCTGCTGGCCGATGCGGCCGGTCGCGCAGCACTCGGCGCCGAGGCACTGGCCGATGTGAGCGTGGTCGAACTGGATACGGCGACCCCGGCCTGGGCCGAGTTGCCGGCCTCGAACCCGGACCCGCGCACCCTTGGCCTCACCGCGCGCCATCTCGCCTATGTGATCTACACCTCAGGCTCAACCGGAACCCCAAAGGGCGTCATGGTCGAGCACCGGGGAGTGGTGAATCACACAAATTGGCAGGCGGATCGATTCCGGCTTGCTGCCCACGACATTTTCTTGCAGCGAACCTCCCCCTCTTTTGATGCCGCGGTTTGGGAGCTATGGACAGCCTTGTCGATTGGGGCCCAATTAACTCTTCTCCCCTTCGATAGCCAATTAGATGTCCGAACAATTCTGGATATAGTAAATAAGTATCGGGTGACAGTACTTCAGTTGGTTCCGTCGCTGCTTTCGGCATTGACAACGGGTGACGACGTTCATCCAAAGCAAGTCCGTAGTTTACGTTACACATTCTGCGGCGGAGAGACGCTCCGGAATGAGCATGTAGCTAAATGGCTGCAATTGGCATCGCGGCCACTTGTTAATCTCTATGGGCCTAGTGAGGCAACGATTGACGCGACAGCCTGGGTGTATTCCGCTGGATTAAACAGGCCAGTTGTCCCGATCGGGCGTCCGATAGCGAACACGCGGGTGTATCTTCTGGACGGTCAAGGTGCGCCCGTGCCGTTTGGGGCGGTGGGTGAGCTTTACATTGGCGGGGCAGGCGTTGCGCGTGGCTACCTGAACCGCCCCGAGCTGACGGCGGAGCGGTTTCTGGCCGATCCGTTCAGCGATGGGGCAGGCGCGCGGATGTACCGGACCGGCGACCTGGCGCGTTATCTGCCGGACGGCAATCTGGAGTTCCTCGGCCGCAACGACGACCAGGTGAAGATCCGCGGCTTCCGCATCGAGCCGGGCGAGATCGCCGCACGGCTGATCGAGCATGAATTGGTGCGCGAGGCGGTGGTGGTGGCGCGTGAGGACCGCGCCGGCGACAAGCAGCTTGTCGCCTATGTGGTGTGTGTGCCCGATGCCGGCTCGGACGAGGACGATGGAAGCGGAGTTGCTGGCGCCTTGCGTGGGCATGTCAGCGAACAGCTGCCGGACTACATGGTGCCGTCGGCCTTCGTGCGGCTGGATGGGCTGCCGCTGACGCCGAACGGCAAGCTCGACCGCAAGGCGCTGCCGGCTCCCGACGACGAGGCCTATGCGCGCACCGCCTATGAAGCGCCGCAGGGCGAGGTCGAGACGCTGCTGGCCCGGATCTGGCAAGAGCTGCTCGGCCTCGAGCGGGTCGGCCGCCACGACCACTTCTTCGAGCTCGGCGGCCACTCGCTGTTGGCCGTGCAGCTGATGGAGCGGCTGCGGCGGCTGTCGCTCGGGGTGGAGGTGCGCACCCTGTTCGCCCGGCCGGTGCTTTGCGATCTGGCCGCCAGCCTTGGCAGCCATCGCGAGGTGGCGGTGCCGGCCAACCTGATCGGCGAGCAGAGCACTGCGATCACGCCGCGGATGCTGCCGCTGATCGATCTTACCCAGCCGGAGATCGACCGGATCGTCGCCACGGTGCCGGGCGGGGTCGGCAACATCCAGGATATCTATTGCCTGTCGCCGCTGCAGGACGGCATCCTGTTCCATCATCTTCTGGCCGGGCGGGGCGATCCCTACCTGCTGGTCTCGCAGATGGCCTTTGCCGATCGTGACCTGTTGGAGCGCTATCTTGGTGCGGTTCAGCAGGTGGTGGATCGTCACGACATTCTGCGCACGGCCTTTGTCTGGGAGGGTCTGTCGAGCCCGGCGCAGGTGGTGTGGCGCAAGGCGGCCCTGGAGGTGCGCGAGGTCGAGCTGGATGAGGATGGCGTTCCCGGTTCCGAGCAGCTGAAGCGGCGGTTCGATCCGCGCCAGTACCGCATCGACCTTGGCCGGGCGCCGTTGTTGCGGTTTGTGATCGCGCGCGAGCCGGGCAGCGTGCGCTGGCTGCTGTTGGAGCTGCTGCACCATCTGATCGGCGATCACACGACGCTGGAGGTCATGCATGCCGAGGTGCGGGCCGTGCTGGAAGGTCGCGGGCATGAGCTTGCCGCACCGCAGCCGTTCCGCAAGCTGGTGGCGCAGGCGCGGCTGGGGGTCGATGCCAAGGCGCATGAAGAGTTCTTCCGGGCGATGCTAGCTGACATCGACGAGCCGACGCTGCCGTTCGGGCTGAGCGAGGTCCATGGCGACGGCAGCGGGGTTGGCGAGGCGCATCGGATGCTGCCGCAGGCGCTCAACGATCGGCTGCGGGCCCAGGCGCGGCGGCTGGGGGTGAGCCTGGCCAGCCTGTGCCATCTGGCCTGGGGGCAGGTGGTGGCGCTGAGCAGCGGGCGTCAGCAGGTGGTGTTCGGCACGGTGCTGTTCGGCCGCATGCATGCCGGTGCCGGCGCCGACCGCGCCATGGGCCTGTTCATCAACACCTTGCCTGTGCGCCTCGACCTCGACGGCACCGGAGTCGAGGAAAGTGTGCGGGCCACGCATCGCCGGCTTTCCGAGCTGCTGGCGCATGAGCATGCCTCGCTGGCGCTGGCGCAACGCTGCAGCGGCGTTGCGGCGCCGGCGCCGCTGTTCGGCGCGCTGCTGAACTACCGCCACAACACGCCGGCGGCCATGGCCGGCTCCGGGACGGATGATGGTCGGTCCGGCGTGGAATGGCTGGGCAGCGAGGAGCGCACCAACTATCCGCTGACCTTGTCGGTGGAGGACTTTGGCGAGGCGCTCGGCCTGACGGCGCAGGTGGCGGAGCCGGTGTCTCCGGACCGGATCTGCGGCTACATGCAGCGTGCTCTCGAGCAACTGGCTGAGGCGCTGGAGCATGCCCCCAATACGCCGGTGCGCAACTTGGACATCCTGCCGGCCGACGAGCGCACCTATCTGTTGCAGGATCTGAACCGGACGGCGGCGGCCTATCCGTCGGAGCGGTGCATCCATGAGCTGTTCGAGCAGCAGGTCCAAAAGGCGCCGGAGGCGGTGGCGCTGGTCCATCAGGACGAGCGGCTGAGCTATGGCGAGCTCAACGCGCGGGCCAACAGGCTGGCGCATCATCTGATCGCACTGGGTGTGAAGCCGGACCAGCCGGTGGCGATCTGCCTGGAGCGGAGCCTGGCGATGGTGGTGGGACTTTTGGCGATCCTGAAGGCGGGGGGTGCCTATCTGCCGCTGGACCCGGCCTATCCGTTCCAGCGGCTGCGGCAGATTCTCGACGATGCCGCGCCGCACCTGCTGCTGGCCGATGCGGCCGGTCGCGCAGCACTCGGCGCCGAGGCACTGGCCGATGTGAGCGTGGTCGAACTGGATACGGCGACCCCGGCCTGGGCCGAGTTGCCGGCCTCGAACCCGGACCCGCGCACCCTTGGCCTCACCGCGCGCCATCTCGCCTATGTGATCTACACCTCAGGCTCAACCGGAACCCCAAAGGGCGTCATGGTCGAGCACCGGGGAGTGGTGAATCACACAAATTGGCAGGCGGATCGATTCCGGCTTGCTGCCCACGACATTTTCTTGCAGCGAACCTCCCCCTCTTTTGATGCCGCGGTTTGGGAGCTATGGACAGCCTTGTCGATTGGGGCCCAATTAACTCTTCTCCCCTTCGATAGCCAATTAGATGTCCGAACAATTCTGGATATAGTAAATAAGTATCGGGTGACAGTACTTCAGTTGGTTCCGTCGCTGCTTTCGGCATTGACAACGGGTGACGACGTTCATCCAAAGCAAGTCCGTAGTTTACGTTACACATTCTGCGGCGGAGAGACGCTCCGGAATGAGCATGTAGCTAAATGGCTGCAATTGGCATCGCGGCCACTTGTTAATCTCTATGGGCCTAGTGAGGCAACGATTGACGCGACAGCCTGGGTGTATTCCGCTGGATTAAACAGGCCAGTTGTCCCGATCGGGCGTCCGATAGCGAACACGCGGGTGTATCTTCTGGACGGTCAAGGTGCGCCCGTGCCGTTTGGGGCGGTGGGTGAGCTTTACATTGGCGGGGCAGGCGTTGCGCGTGGCTACCTGAACCGCCCCGAGCTGACGGCGGAGCGGTTTCTGGCCGATCCGTTCAGCGATGGGGCAGGCGCGCGGATGTACCGGACCGGCGACCTGGCGCGTTATCTGCCGGACGGCAATCTGGAGTTCCTCGGCCGCAACGACGACCAGGTGAAGATCCGCAGCTTCCGCATCGAGCCGGGCGAGATCGCCGCGCGGCTTTGTGAGCACGACCGGGTGCGCGAGGCGGCGGTAGTGGCGCACGAGGACCGCGCCGGCGACAAGCAGCTTGTCGCCTATGTGGTGTGTGGACCCAAGGCCGGCTCGGACGAGGACGATGGAGGCGGGCTTGCCGCCGCCTTGCGCGCGCATGTGAGCGGGCGGCTGCCGGACTACATGGTGCCGGCTGCGTACGTGCGGATCGAGGCGCTGCCGCTGACGCCGAACGGCAAGCTCGACCGCAAGGCGCTGCCGGCGCCGGCCGACGACGCCCATGCGCGGGCGGCCTATGAGGCGCCGCGCGGCGCGGTCGAGACGGCGCTGGCGCAGATCTGGGCGGAGCTTCTGGGTGTCGAGCGGGTCGGACGCCATGACCACTTCTTCGAACTCGGCGGACACTCGCTCTTGGCGGTGCAGCTACTCAGCCGAGCATCAGATCTTGGACTGAAGTTTAGCGCGGCTGATCTCTTTCATGTTCCTGTCCTGAAGGAGCTTGCATCGAGGGTCGAGATTGACTTTCACCGTCATAGACCTGGCATTCTACCCGTTCGTGTGACGGGATCTCAACCGCCGCTCTTCTTTGTTCCCGACGGTGAGGGCGGTTGTTCCTATGTCATCGGTTTGGTAAAGGAAATGAACATAGACTGTCCCGTCTATGCTTTGCCATGGCCGTCTTCCGATCAAGCTCGTTCACTGTCCCTTGAAGCGATTGCTGACACGGTCATCCTGGCAATCAAAGAAATTCAGCCTCAAGGTCCATACCGCTTTGCAGGATACTGCTCGGGTGGCATCTTGGCTTACGCCATAGCCCAGCGCTTACTGGGTCTGGATGAAGCCGTGTCTTTCATGGCGTTCATCGATGTTACGCTATTTGCAAATCGACCGAGCATATCCCCCTCTCAGATTGTCCGAAATATGGTATTGGAACGTTTCGAATCCTTGGATGATGAGAGCTTCGAAGTGTTGGAACGCTTTGCTGGACAATGTTCAATTACTCAGCTGCTTGAAAAGGCACAAAAAATTGGGGCGATACCTCCGGATCGTGATCTCCACAATGACGTTCTGATGTTTGAAAGAATCGCCCAATTTCATAGGGCGCTGCAGTCGTATCAAGTTCCGTCCCTGCCAATTGAGATTCACCAGTTTTATGCAGCTGATCCTTTCCTCAGCCGTCGTGTGCGACTGGGCGAGAGCTCAATTGGCCCAGAGGCAACATCGCTCATGCGCGGCTGGGACCGAATTTTGAGTGCGGCGGCCATCCATGCAGTTCCAGTCCCAGGCAATCACGACACGATGATGGTAAACCCAGAAAACCGCAAAGTGCTGGCACGCATGTTATCAAGAGCCTTAAACAGTTTCGCCGACAACACACGCTAAGGAGAGGTGACGTGACGCGCTTGCCCCGCCCCAACTCTTACCTCCCATGAACTTCCTTGCTGCTTACCGCGAGAGGCGATGAGAGCATCCAACTGAATAAATACGGGTGCCAACCTACACCCGACAACGGACTCGTTTCGTTTGGCTCGCGACGGTATGCACGCTCTCTGAAGCCGGATTTTGTGCGCCTGGTGCGGGCGATCCGGAGCAACTGGCCGACCACCCGGATCCTGATCCGGGCCGACAGCCACTATTGCAGTCCGCAGATCATGGATTGCGCTAACGATGTCGACTTCATCCTTGGCGAGGCGCCTACCACGACCCTACGCAAGCATGTCGCGGATCTGGAAGGCCGCTCGCTGGCGCGTTTTGAAGCGTCGGCGAAGACGAACAAGGTCCGCCGGTTCAAGGAATTCCTGGACGGCGCCGCCACTTTGAGCCGCGTCGAGCACTCATCGCCCGCGTCAAGGTCGGCGCCCAAGGGGCCGACAGCCGCTTCATCGTCACCAAACTTGCCGGCGGAATAGCCAAGGCGCTCTACGAGGATCTCTACTGCCGGCGCGGCCGGGAACCACATCAAATCCTGGAAGACGCATCTCGCCGCCGACCGCACATCCTGCACAAGAGCGACGGCCAATCAATTCCGGCTGTTCCTGTATGCCGGCGACGCGGGAAAGTTTAACAGCGCTACGCGCCATCTCCGCATCCATCGACAGCTCGGTCGAACTAGCCCCGCACTCGATGCTGAGAGCCGTCGCAATCAATAACTGTGTGCCAGGCATCCAGCTGGTACCGGTTGCCCGGCGCTGTCTCAGCACAGAATCCCCCCGGAGAGAGCTGATTCATGCGCCATTCAGCCGCGGTCAGCGTTGTCCGATACCCGACAATGTGGATACGCAACATAGCATAATCTGATCCACAGTTGTTTTAAATGCTTTTTTGTTTTGGCACGCTACATGCAGGCTATTCGAAAAACGATCTGAGGAGAAGTCGTCTCATGGCTCCGAAAAACCGCTGACTTACGCCACCACCCAAGGCGTACCCGGCCCGGCAGCGAGCTCAGTCTCCTGCCGGGCATTCGGTTTCACCCCTGGCGTTCAGAAGTTGAAGTTGGGCGGCGTCAATGTCCGCGGCGAATGGAATATGAGAAGGCAATCTCAAACGGTCTCGAGAGGGATTTCCGACGGCATTAAGAAGCGCTGGATAGACTCAGCGCCCAGTGGCGAGGAACTCGTCGTCGAGGAGTTTTTGTCCAACGATGCGATCGTGGCATCGGAAAACATCGCCGGCATGGGCGACCGCAGCCGGCGTCTTCCGTTCCATCGGCTGATCGAGTTCGGCGCCGTCCGTGAGCTTACCGGCAGCTCGGCCTTCGGGGTCTTCTCGGCGAGGAACGCCTGGTCGCTCGCAAGCTTGTCCTCCGTCAATGCGCCCTCTTCGCCCGACAATGCAGACGCTTGTCTCGTCGACAGATACATCCAGCCAGTATACTTCAGAATTGCGTCTGCATCGGTCGCGGAGCCGCCCGCCCGCTGCGCGTCGAGCAACGATACTGCGTTCCCGTATTCGGAGATCGCTCGTGCGATTGCCGGATCTGCGAACCGCGCAAGCAGATGGTTCAGATGCCGCCCATGCAGAGATATTTCATTTCGAGGTAATCCTCGAGCCCATGGCGGGAACCCTCACGCCCGATACCGGACTGCTTGATCCCGCCGAAGGGTGCCGCTTCCGAGGACATGCGTCCGGTGTTGATGCCAACCATGCCATATTCCAGGGCCTCGGCCACATGCCAGACACGCTTCAGGTTTGAGGCATAAAAATAGGCGGCAAGCCCTTAGATCGTGTCGTTGGCCTCACGCACGACCTGATCCGCATGTCGAAGCGAATGATCGGCGCCAACGGCCCGAATGTCTCCTCCCGCGCAAGCGCCACCACGCTGGAAATCTCGGTGAGGACCGTTGGTTCGAAAAACGTGCCATCCTTGCCGATGCGATTGCCCCCGCATCGAATTGTGCCGCCTTTTTCGACTGCATCGGCGATATGGTGTTCGATCTTGGCCTGAGCATGCTTGTCTATGAGCGGTCCGATGTCGTGGTTCCGTACGCGCGGCAGTCGGCCTCGACCATTTCCGAAACGAGCTCATCGAAAGTGGTCTTCGGCTTCCAATCGAGCTTGGTGGCCGCCTTCGAGGCATCGCCGATTAGCAGGTCAACCTCGGTCGGACGGAAATAACGCTTGTCTATCCGGATCAGCGCCTGGTTACTCCTGCGTTCGCGGCCCACCTCGTCAACGCCTTCGCCTTCCCAGACGAGCTCCTTTCCGACCCGCCTGAAGGCAGCCTCGACAAAGCTGCGGACCGAATGCGTCTCGCCGGTCGCGAGCACAAAATCGTCAGGCTCCTGGTGCTTCAGGATGCGCCACATGCCCTCGACATAGTCGCACGCCGAGCCCCAATCGCGCTTTGCCTCGAGGTTTCCGAGATAAAGGCAGTCCTGCTTGCATCGCAAGCGTTCCGGCGATGCGTTGAGAAACTGGGCGGATCGCCTGATGGAGACCAAGCCCTTCAAGCTTGTCGCCGTGGCGACCGCCAACAAGCTCGCCCGTATCGTCTTCGCACTTATGAAGCGACGCAACACACTATGCCGGCACACCGGCGTAACCACACCATCGGCAAAGGCCGCGAACCGGAATCGAGGGTGACAATGACGTGATGGGAACAGACGAGGATAGATCCTGAACGCCTGCAGCATAGTCGGAGCTTCGAGCCGCTCTCTTGATCAGGCCAAAGGATCAGCGGATACCATCAGGGCCAGCAGTCACAAGACCGCAGCAACAGGCCGGAGACATGACCGCACCCGCGACCATCCCATCGCTGAAAACAAACCCTTGATCAGCGGGCGCCGTCCAGACATGACTATTTTGTATTGCTCGACGGACTGCCTCTGTCGTCGTGGCGCTGCCGTGTAGAACCTGGCCCATAGTGACCCCTTCCATTCGGAAGAAAATAATGCACCATCAAAGCTCGGGACCAAACACCTCTAGAGTGCCATTCAGCTTTTTTGTTTCATTGTAGACACTCCAGCTGAAATGACGCTCTTGACCCTGCCGCTCTGAGCGCAGCACCCGTGGCAGGCGGCGCTTCCATCGTTCACTTCGCGGCAAAGGCCGATGGCGCCTGAGGAAGTGATGAGGGCCGCGCAAACCAAAAACGTTTGCCTCGCGGCTTCGGTCCTCGGCCCTTGACTAGTTGGCGGCGATGTACAGGGATTTCCCGAGAGCCTACGTCGACCGTGAAAAGGCCTACAACTGCTGAGTGAGAGGAGGGACGCTTGGACGAACACGATCCGAAGGAAGAGCTGATCGAGACGATTTTTCGCAACGGCACAATCACCGTCGTCGGCATTCTGCTTGCCTTTTCGCTCGGCTTCGTCACGCATTGGGCGGCGAACCCCATGCCATGGCGGCTCTACGACCTGTTCGCCGTTGTGCCGATCCTGGTCGGCATCGCGTTGCAGTTGCGGGCGCTGTCCCTGCTACTCGACATGAGTTCGTTGCGCCGACCCATCTACGAACGCGCCAACCGCATCTTCATGGCCGGCCTCATCCTGACCGCGTGCGGCGTCGGGCTGGCCATCCTGCTCGATGTCTTCTCAATGTCGGTGAAGGGCACGCTGGCCGGCGCTTGATGGCCTGTCGCTGCGCTTTGGAGCTGCCGCAATCGGCCGACGCGACGCGTCAGATCCGAGGGTTTCTAGTGATTTCCCCCAAGCAGCGTCAGCCTTCTTCCCGAAGAACGCTTTCTCTAGATTGCATTAGCGGATGTTTAGAGCGTCTCGGCTTGCCGGAAATTACGTCTCGGTGGCATAACCCGCATAGCTTTTAGGGTGTTGCCAGGAAGACCGATTCGCGGGCGTGGATGGATAATGCATTGCGTCAGGAAGAGGATCGGCAGGTTGCGTGCGCGCATTGCCGAACTGGAGCGCGATCACGTGGCGATTACACCTCAGGGGCGCCATCGGCGTTTCGAAGCCGGACATGAACTTCGCAATGCGAAGTGCCGCCTGAAGCGTCTTGAGGAATGCATCGCTGAAATACCGGAGAAATGTGGCCGTTAGCGCAAGCTTCGCCGCTCTCAATCTTTGCCACGCGGTCGGCTGGTCGGCGGGGAACAGTTGCCGATCGTGCGGGTACTCTGTCCGGCAGAGACGCAAGGTTCTGCACTGTCCGTTCATGAAGACTTCGTGCTGGTCTCCACAAGAGGAGTATTCTGGTGCAGAAGGTGCCCGATTAGCTATCGGAAAAAAGGGGACATCGACGTGCAATCGGGCGCCGCAGTGAGGCGCCCCCCCCCCAATGTCGGACTTCCGACAGGATCGTAAATCCGCCAACCCATTGTTTAATAAAATTTCCTTCTTTGGCACGGCCCATGCATGGGACTCTGCGAACGCATCAGCGAGACGTCGTCCATGATCATGCGCACCGAAAATGCCGTCGCCGCAGTGAAAACCGCGCTCTCGCCTGCCATCAAGCCGCCGAAACGCCGGCGCGTCATGGTCGAGTCAGGCGATTGCGCCGGCTTCAAACACCTTAGTGGGCCTGGAAAGCTCCTCGCGTGACGGCGAGGGGGGGCATCCAGACGGGCGGAAAGGACAAACGTCGTTGCCCCACGTCGCCGGCATCGTCGATTGTCACCGCGCTGGAATGCGCGGTCTACATGCGAAGACCCGAACGCGCAGAACAAATTCTCGCAAGCCCGGTCGGGACTGGGGCTCGAAGTCCGTGAGCGGGAGGCTAATGGCTATGGCCGATATTCGCCGCGAACAAGCCGCCTAGTGGGAAGGCGCTATAGGAGGAAGCAGGTGGAGTTATCTTGCGTTGGGATCGGTGCTGGCCCGTCCAATTTGAGCCTTGCGTGTCAGATACACGAGCAAGTTGGGAAAGGGGCAGTGTTCCTGGATCGGCAGGTCGACTTCCGCTGGCATCCAGGCAGCGCATTCGATTCCTCGGAGCTCCAGGTCAGTCACTTCAAGGACCTGGTCACTCTGGTGAATCCGCGATCAGCCTACACTTTCGTAAACTTCCTGCACGAGAACGGGCGTCTGTATCACTTCCTGAACGCACAGTTCGAAGCCGTGCTCAGAGTGGAGTTCGAACAATACCTGAACTGGGTCTTCCACAGGAACCCACTTGTGCGTGGCGGCGAGACAGTGCGCGAAATCCGCTTTGACGGCGAGTTTCAGGTGCGGACGGATAAGGCGGTTCTCGGCGCCAGAAACGTTGTGGTCGGCATTGGCAAGCAGGCGCAAATTCCGCCTCAATTTCAGGGCTGGATTGGACGCAACTTGTTCCACTCATCGGTTTTACTGCACATCCACCCTGAGGTGCGGAGAAAGCATGTCTGCGTGGTCGGCGGAGGCCAGTCGGGAGCCGAGGTGATGTTGCACCTTGTCGGCCTGCCGAACGAACGGCGGCCTGCCTCGATCACTTGGGTCTCGCAGCGCGAAAACTATCTGCCTCTGGACAACAGCCCGTTCACAAACGAGTTGTTCATGCCCTGCTTTTCGGATCGCTTCGCGGCGATGAGCGAGTCGCAGCGTAAGCTGCTCCTGCGGCGTTTCGTGCTTGCTTCGGACGGCATTTCGGAAAGCACGTTGCGCGCGATCTATCAGGCGCTGTACCGCCATGCATTTTTCGAGCCAAACCGATGCGACATCACACTGCGGCCGGGCTGCACCGTCTCGCACTGCATCAACGCCGGACCGGGTCACAGGCTGACTCTGCAGCATGGCATGGACGAGGTCGAAGAAGTCACGGCTGACATCGTCATCCTGGCCACCGGTTACGAGAACGCGGTCCCAAGCTTGTTGGAACCGATCATGGGCCGCTTGGAGCAGATCGACAATGAATTAGCTATTCGCGAGGATTTTTCGGTGAGCTGGGACGGACCGTGTGACAGACGCATCTTCGTACAAAATGCGAGCCTCGGGCAGCGCGGCCTGGCCGATCCGAACCTAAGCTTGCTGGCTTGGCGCGCGCGTCGCATCCTCGATAGCCTACTTGGGCGCGCGCCATGCGCGAACCCCGAGCATCCTGGCTTCATCACTCATACCTCGATCGAGAGCTGGCCCGACCACGCAGCCGAAGAAATGGGCAGTGGAATATGACTCGTATGCTTTTGATCATCGGCGGTGGCATCCTAGGAATGATGCCCGCCTGCGCTGCGGCGAACCCCGGAGGCTTCTCCGATATCATCGTGACCGACCAAGCCCTTCGACCAAGCGGCGCATCGCATGACTCTGGGGGCGTGCATTTCCCCTACGGTTGCCAAGGCCGTACCAAGTCGCTCACTGGAAAGACCGCCGTGGTCTTGGCGGCCATGGCTGGGTCGGCAGGTAGCGGATGGTGCCGGCCTTTGGCGATGCGTGTCGTGGTTGAACCGGGTGAAGCGATTGATCCGGCCCAGTTTGCGGAAGGGCCCCTAGACCCGGCTGAGCCTGACATAGGCAGTCTCGCGCCGAGCTTCTGCGGACAATATCCGCCGGAGCGGAACGCACTTAGCATCGCCTCCCTCATCACGTGAGTCCGTCTCTGTGGACCCGCAACTTGATCAGCGCCCGACCGCCCTAATTGGCATGTCCAACCAAACCAGTGTTTCCAACAGGAGGCTTTTCGCATGTTGACTGACGCACAAAGAGAAAAGTGGCAGAAGGACGGATACGCCAGGCTCGAAAGGTTCTTCGATCCAGCGGCTCAGGAAGACATCTCTACCTTTGTCGAAGATATGTCACGCTGGGCCGTCAGCGATGATAAATGGCTCATGTGGTTCGAGAAGACGACGGACAATCGAAAGATCACCTCCAAGATGGAGAATTTTCTCGACTTCCATGATCCATTGCGTCGTTTGCTCTTAGAAGATCAGCGCATTAAGTCAGCGGTCGAGGAGTTGCTTGGCGAAGATTCGCGCAGGCTCAAGGAGTTGCTGATTTTCCACTACCCCGACAGCGGCGGCTATCTCCCGCATCAGGACATTTATCACATTCCACACAAACTCCCGGATCGGATGGTCCATGCGGTGGTTGCCATAGGCATCGACGACTCCGACGAGGAAAACGGCGGGCTTTTCTTCAGCCCCGGCAACCACAAGAAGGGGGTGTTTCCCATGGATGCCGGTGGGGTGATCGACCCTCAAGTTGCCGAAAAGTTCTCCTGGGAACCCGTAGTATGGAAGTCTGGCGACATCTTCATCTTCGACGATTACGCACCGCACTACTCACGACCGAACAAAAGCAATCGTTCTCGGCGGACACTCTACTTGGTGTTCCAGCGTGCTTCAACCGGCGGGCCGACCCGCGCTGAATATAACGTGCTTAAGCGCGCCCTTAACCCGCCCGAGGGCAAAGTGGCCGATCTCGACAATCTCAAGCCCCCAAATGGCATCTTCTATCGCGATTGAGCTCACGCAGCCAGGCGGAGGCATGCACACGAAACTGATCGACCGCTCAAAATGCGCGGACGGTATGGACGTCTGATTTGCGGGCTCGCGGAGCATCGACCGCAGCCCGTTACGACGCTTTGGCACGTGGATTGCGGAGGTGGTCGCAGGCGGTCTTCTGTGCGCCTACAGCCCGACTAGTGCCCCGCTTGGTCGCCCGCTTGCCGGCCCAGAGCTGCACTATCCTGGCCGGGTCGCCAATGGTCGGGCTGCCGTTTCTCTCCACGAATTGCACGGGAGGCTGTTGCGTTGGCAGCCGAAGGTCCGTCCCACTCTTCAACAGCTTAGGTTCGTTGTCATGCGCAAATACACGTTTTCTCGAACGGAACTGTCGCGGGCGTTCGGTATCGACACTGCCACGCTTGGAACGGGCAGCGCTCGCACGGGGTTTTCATTCGGAAAGGTTGGACCCGGCGTCACATCCGAGCCCCATCGGCACGACGAGATCGAGGCGTTCGTGTTCCTGTCAGGATCGGGCAAGGTCAGGACCGACCTTGGGGAAATCTCGGTCGAGGCCGGCGATGTCGTTCTGTTCCACCCTTTTGAAGCGCATGTTCTGCGGAATGACGGCAACAAAGATCTAGATTTCGTTGATGTCTACTGGCGAGACGGCGAGGCCGCCCTTGATGCCGCTGCAAAGACCACGACCCCACGCGGCCCAATCTTCGTCTTCTCCACGCCGCCAACGCCAAATGGCGATCTGCATCTGGGGCATCTTTCTGGCCCCTTTTTCGGCGCTGACGTCTATACTCGTTTCCTGCGCATGAAAGGAGTCGAGGCCTATCACCTGACCGGAAGCGACGATTACCAGAGCTACGTCGCGACACGCGCCGATGCCGATCAATCCACTCCTGCAAATGTGGCGCGCTACTACGCCGACGAGATTCGCGCCACGCTTGCACTTCTCGATTGTGAAGTCCACAGCTTCCAAGCCACAATCGGCGATGACGGTTACGGCGAGTTTCAAGCCGCCTGTTTCCGCAGTCTTCTGAGCAGCACGGCGATAGATCTACGCCAGAGCCCTGCGCTTTTCGATGCCGTGACAGGCCGTTATCTTTACGAACCGGATGTTAGCGGCCTCTGCCCCGATTGCGGCGGATCCGCGGGTGGCAACATCTGCGAGGAATGCGGCGCCCCAAACCTTTGCCACGACCTGCGTGCAGCCCAATCACGGCAGTCTGCCGAGGCGCCGGTGGTCGGCTCCCTCCGCCGTCCGGAACTTGCCATGGACCAATGCTACGACAATATCGACCGGCATCTAAAGGCGTCGGGCGTCCCGCTACGGATCTTGGATCTCTTCGCGCGCCTTCGCCAACGCGGCGACTTTTCAGTGCCCATTACCCACCCCTCGGACTGGGGCCTGCCGGCCGAGGGGTTCCCGGGGCAAGTGATCTGGGTGTGGCCGGAGATGGCATTCGGTTTTCTGTACAACATCCAGGCGCTCGGCCGCTCGGTGGGTCGCGACTGGAAGGCGGAGATGCCCGGCAACGACTGGCAGATTGTCCATTTCTTCGGCTTCGACAATTCGTTCTACCACGCCCTACTCTACCCCGCTCTTTACGCCGAGGTCTTCTCCCACTGGACGCCACGCATCCGCTATCACGTCAACGAGTTCTACCTGCTCGACGGCAAGAAGTTCTCAACCAGCTGCCGCCATGCGGTCTGGGGCAAGGACGTTCTGAGCCCAAAGACAGTCGACGTCGTGCGCCTTCATTTGGGCCTGACACGCCCGGAAGGTGAGCGGACGGATTTCACGCTGGACGCACTGCGCTGCACCGAGAACGAGGTGTTCCAAAGCATCTGGCTGAACTGGCTTGAGGCGTTGAACAAGGAAATCAAGCACGATTTTGCCGGCCGTGTACCCGATGCAGGCGACTGGAGCCCGGTCGACCGCGCCTTCTTTGCTGGCATAGAGATCTATCGCGCTGCGATGGAGCGCGCCTATTCGGACGAAGGCTTCTCGGTTCGGCGCGCGGCCACTCAGGTCTGCGAATTCATGCGCGATTGCGTGATCTACCGCGGGGCACGAGACTTTGCGGCGGCGCGACGTTTCTATCCCGCCCGCAATCGGACTTCGCTAGCCCTTCAGACGACGGCCGCTGCGATCCTGGCACCGACACTCGCTCCGCTGATACCCCGCTTCGCCAAAACGCTGGCGCGAGGCATCGATGGCGCCTCAACCGAAAAATGGCCCCGGTCCGTCCAGCGCCTTGCGCCCGGGACGCGCTTTGATCTCGGACCCGTGTTGGTGTTCTACGCCAAATCCGGCAATCCTCATCTCGATGACGAGGAAACACTATGAGCCCAAAGGTGCACCAGTGAGCTGTCCCCATCTCGACCAGATCTGCGCGGCACTCAAAGCCGACGATGCCAAATATCTTGACTCGCTGTCACTGGCGAGGAAGCCGCTCTGAACGGTAGAGACTAGATTAGCTGACCTGAACCAACGCGTCGTCAAACAACCCTGGCCCGCCCCTTCAAGGACCGCTCGGCCGATCGCTTCCCAGCCTTGCTGTTCGTGCCGCAAATGCCGTGTGGGCTCGACTGCGCTGACCAACCTCTGCGGCATCGGGATTTCCGTCCTCCAGCCGGTCAAGGCTGTCATTCGGTTCGACCCGCTCGGTCAACCTGGCGCGCCCTGGACCGTGCGCCGATCACCAATGTGGATGCGAATGCCGCGTGATGGTACCTTCGATTCTGTCCGAGCATGTACCGGCGCGGCAGTCAGCCGAAGAACAGCTGAGCTACTGATTACGATGGCTTGGTGCACAAGCTCCAACCAGACCGCGCAACGACAGCCCGTCGCCTGAGGATAGTCGGCGAGGGCCGCCAAATCGCAAGCGTATCCTCCGTCGCATGCGCGCCGTCTTCGCCGAAAATGCAGACGCTTGTCCTCGTCGAGAGATACCTCCTTTTAGGGGCCTCCTCAGGATTGCGTGTTTGCTCCGGTGCGGACCGCCCCTCAGTTCCCAATCGAGGAGCGATTCTACAATTCACAAGTTTGGAGGTCGCTCGCTAGGTAACTCGTCTGTGAACCCTGCAAGCCGATGCTTCAGATGCCGCCCATGCAGAGGTATTTCATTTCGAGGTAGTCCTCGAGGCCATGGCGGGATCCCTCCCGCCCGATGCCGGACTGTTTTATCCCACCGAACGGCGCCGCTTCCGAAGACATCCGGCCGGTATTTACCCCGACCATTCCATATTCCAAGGCCTCGGCGACACGCCAGACACGCTTCAGGTTAGAGGCATAAAAATACGCCGCGAGGCCGTAGATCGTTTCATTGGCATCACGCACGACCTGATCCGCATCGTTGAAGCGAATAATCGGTGCGAGCGGCCCGAATGTCTCTTCTTGCGCCACGGTCATCTCGCTGGTGACACCGGTCAGGACCGTTGGTTGGAAAAACGTGCCATTCGTGCCGACGCGTTTGCCCCCGCATCGAATTGCGCCGCCTTTAGCTACGGCATCGGCAATATGGGATTCAATCTTGGCCAAAGCCTGCTTGTCGATGAGAGGCCCGATGTCCACTCCGGGGGCGAAACCGTCACCAACTTGAAGTTGGCGAGCCCGTTCCACGAATTTCTCGACGAACTCGTCGTGAACGCGCGACTGGACGTAAAGGCGGTTCGCTGAAACGCAGGTCTGGCCGGCATTGCGGTACTTCGCCTGGATCGCACCGTCAACCGCGGCATCGATATCGGCATCATCGAAGACGATGAAGGGTGCATTGCCGCCGAGCTCTAGGCTGACTTTTTTGATCTGGTCCGAGCACAGGCGCATAAGTAAGCGCCCGATCTCAGTAGACCCGGTGAAGCTGATCTTGCGGACCTTGGGATTTGTGCAAAGTTCGCGGCCGACCGCGTCACCTTCGGACGCATAGATCAGGTTGACGACGCCTTCGGGGAAGCCTGCCTGATGGGCGAGGGCGAACATTGCTCCAGCCACGAGCGGCGTCTGTTCAGCGGGCTTGAGGACAATCGTGCAGCCCGCCGCCAAGGCTGGCGAGATTTTGCGCGCCACCATCGAGGCCGGGAAATTCCATGGGGTTATCGTGCCGACCACCCCGATGGGCTGCTTGATCACCAGCATTCGGCGGTCCGTCGATGGTGCGGAGATCGTCTCGCCATAGACGCGATTTGCCTCCTCGGCGTACCATTGCAGATACGCCGCAGCATGCGATATCTCCGATTTGGCCTCGGCAAGCGGCTTGCCCATCTCCGCGGTGAGAATTGCAGCGAGATCGTCGGCGTGGTCGATGATCAACTCATGCCATCGCCATAGAACATCGCTGCGCTCACGTGCGGTAAACCCTGCCCATCCAGGCTGCGCGACATAGGCCTTCTCGATTCCAGCGCATGTCTCTTCGACTCCCATGTCGGGTAGTTCTGCCAGCACTTCGCCGGTCGACGGGTTGAGAACCTCGAATGTCCGCTCGCTAATCCGCGTGCCAAGTGTCGGCAGGCGATCAATGGATCGAAACAGGTCAGGGGATCTCAGGTGACGGGTCATCGGCAGGCACAGGGGCAATCGGTTTCCTCCTCAACGCCAGGCGTATATAGCAGGTTCGGTGTGTAGTCCGGACGTCCAAGCTCCTCATAGGACCTCGGCCAGACAGCTAGCAGACCACGGTTGCCAACTGGAAAGGGAGAATACCTGAATTCGCTAGAAGATGCCTCGCGGTTCTACTAGTCGGGCTCGGCCGGCGGTTGCGCGCGGGCAGGTCTGGCCCGCGCACAACCCTGCCAAAGGTCTTCGCGGCCAGCGCCTGGTTCTACGTGCCGGCCACGTTCGGTCGGCAATATTTGTTGTAGATCGTGAATGCGTCGGTGCCGTTCAGCTTTTCCATCTCCCGCATCCAGCCGTTTGACCGGAATGCGGTAGGGCTGATTTGGCCGCAATGTCGTGTTGACCTCCTCGTCCAGCAGACCTGCGGGTTCGTCTCTCTGCGCCAACGGCGCTCCTCCAGGATCACATTTCGCTCGGTCTTGATATCATCCTCGTTGAGGATGAGGTTGAACATGCGATCGCTCGAAGCCCATCATCTCGCCCAAAACGAGTCATAGGCGGTGAGGGCGTTATTGTAGCCGCCGCTGACTGAGACGGCTCGGTCGAACTCGCTGCCGGCGCGGTTGGTGGTCGCCTTGAAGATCAGACGCTCAAGGAAATGGGCAAGTCCGGATTTGCCGGGTGGCTCGTCGGCGGTGCTGACCTTGTACCATGTGAGTGACGACTGGCGCGCGGTGATCGGGGATGTCGACCCATGCCATTGCCGAGCAGGAAATCCGCGATCTTGCCGCCGTCGGTGGCGGCCAGAGCCGGAGCGGTCGTCACCAGGGCCAGGGCGGTGGCAGTGAACGCCTTGCGCAGCTAGGGGGGCGATCGATGGCTCCGTTTGGCAAGGCAAAGGGTTCGAGGCAAAAGTGATTTGTTCCTCATTTTGATGAACGCGCTGTGTCTTCGCCTCCCCGTGGGAGGATCAGCGGGCAGCGCCGAGCCAGATGAATCATGGGCCCAGGGCTCACTCGAGCCTCACCTTCGGATGGACCCAGGAGACCTGCGGCGGTGTTCTTGGCGAGGTGGTCATTGGAGGGATTTTCCTTGGTCCGCTACGTCTTGCGGACAACCAGGCATGCACCGTGCCAGATCAGAAAACCATTGGAGGCTGTTGACAAATCGGGCTCTGCCATGTTGCGCATCCGACATTGTTGGCGATCGAACAGGGCTGAAGGCGACGCGAGCACGCTGAGAATATCTTCTTCCTTCGGAAGACGGTCAGGCGCGCTGCCGGGGAGGGGTACAGGATGCGCTTCGAAGGCCGCTGCACCGACGGTCAGAATTGAAATGTTGTCGCTCCAGCGGACCGATGTCCTCGACAGTCAGACCGGGCGGTGCTGAAGGGTAGAGGCGTGAGCAGCGTAGCTAAGTGGGCGCGCGGAGCCAGCTCGCGCGCGAAGACGGACCTGAAAAAAAACGGCGGGTGGCGACATTCGCGAGGCGCTGGAAAACGAGGTCGTAGGACTGGGCGGGAAAAACGATGCCGTTGCTCTCTTCTGGCGTGATGGCCTGCCGCGAGGCCGTTGAACGTAATGAGTTGCTGCGGGAAGGGGAGTGTTTTCGCGGACCTTGGTCAACGTAAGAAACAAACGTCGAGCTCGCCTTGGATGGGGGCATGCAGCACATTTGCCGCTGCAGGACAGCAGCACGGAAGCTGTCCGCGCTTGCCGTCGTCCCTGGGCACCAAACAGCAGAATTTAGCGGTCGCGATTGATTTCATGTGCGTAAAATACCGCCTGGTGCGCTCGGCTGCAAATGCATGCCTGGCGGAGTGGTCGCTTAGGTCAAGAGCATCGCGTGAGTAACAGCCTGACCTTGCTCAATCTGATGCGCGCTAACCGCCTCGCCGGATTGTGGAACTGCTCGCGGGTGGCTTCTACCACAAACAGCAAGGTCATGAAATCAAGCAGGAAGTCGTCAATCGCTTGGGCGATTGTTTCTGACTTGCCCTTGAACTGGTCCAGCAAAACGCGCGCGCTATCGATCGCTTCCACGCTGGTCGCATCGATCAACCCCTCGACCCTCTTGAAACAATCCAAATCGAAACTCCTTCATGCGCTTGCCAAGCCGTTATGCTCGAAGGCAGTTCCGTGAACTACCCGGCCTTTGACCTGCGGCACGAGCAGCGGTCGGCCTTACGTCCCGTGCCTCCAAACACGAGCCACCGACGTGGCGCTGAGGAGCGTTGGAAGAAATTGGGCGCTTCCGGCCACGCTCGAGCGGTAGTGTAGGACAGTGCTTGCTGGCGGCTACGCCCACAAAGGAGTGCGCCAGCTGATCGGGGCTTAACAATTTTTCGCTTTTTGCTGCGCCCAACTCTCGGCTATGACTCGGACAGGCCTACTGGCCTGCCCACGTTGCATTGTAAAAGAAGGAACAAGTATATGCCGACTGGAACGGTAAAGTGGTTCAACAGCACCAAGGGGTTTGGATTTATCCAGCCCGACAATGGCGGTCCGGATGTTTTCGTCCACATTTCCGCTGTCGAACGCGCGGGCCTCTCGACCCTCGCTGACGGCCAGAAGATCAACTATGAGATCGAGCAGGATCGCCGCACTGGCAAGTCCTCCGCTGGCAGCCTCAGCAAAGCTGGTTGAAATTTTCTCCTGCGTCCTGGCAAGAGTAGGCACGTAGGTCCTCACGGCCGCTCGATGGGACCGAGCAAAAACTGAGGGCAGCAGATTGCTGCAGGCGTCGCGAAGTCCTCATGAAACAAAGTTGTTTGAAAGGAAGGCGGGGTTGGCCCCGCCTTTTTATATGACGCGCAGATTAAGCCGATGGCTGCAACGCTCCAGAACGAATCTCGATTGCCGAAATCAAGCCGCGACCTTCTTGCGGGTTCTCTTCGTCGGCGCAGGCTCCGGCGCTTCCGGCGCCTTCGGTTTGCGGCCGAGCCCCATCGTCTTCGCCAATGTCGAGCGCGCCGCGGCGTAGTTCGGCGCGACCATGGGATAATCCGCCGGCAGGCCCCATTTGGCCCGATATCCATCCGGCGTCAGCCCATAGTGGGTCGACAGATGGCGCTTTAGCGATTTGAATTTCTTCCCGTCCTCAAGGGAGATGATGTAGTCCGGTGTCACCGATTTCCTGATCGGGACTGCAGGCGTAAGAGCGACCGGCTCTTGCGCAGAGACACCTCCGGCCGTCGCTCTCAGAGCCGCATGCACTTGGCCGATGAGGGCAGGGAGATCCCCCACCGGGATCGGATTGTTGGAGACATAGGCCGACACGACATCGGCGGCAAGCTCAATGAGGGTGTCGACGTTTTTTCCGGCTTCTTCTGTCATGAAACTCTCCAGGCGGTGAAACATAGTCAGCGAAGCGTCGCTTCATAGGGCCGGTTGCCGCCGAAAGCAATAATGTCTCGACAGCGTTATTGCCAATGCTCGTCCAGAAGCGACATCGATGCGCCATATTTCCCGTCGTGACGCTGAGCCACTCGTTGTTGGCGACGCTGCCGAGGTGCGTGACGCGTCCCGGCTGTAACTTTGCGTCGAATTTGCTAGTAGTCTCGGGCCTAAGCGCGGTATTTTTGTCTCGGTATTACTTCTTTGGACTGTGAAATCGAGGGATCGTGATCGCTTGCTGGTGGGCGTCAGGGACGATGGACGTTCATTGGCAATGGCCAAATGTAAGTTCATCGCCCGGTGAGCCGCTCTTCCAAGGGGCTGGGAACCGCCGCTGGTAACCAAGGACATCAATGTATTTCGAGGCGTTTCTTAGCCGGTCCTCGCTGCGGACGACACCTGTTCCACGATATCGAACAGCGCGGCGACACAGGCAGCTTCTCGAATCTGGAGCGGCTTCTCGCAAGTTGGCGCCGCGCCGAGAGGCCGGGCAAGGACAGTGCGTCGCCTGCTTCAATCATACGCGTCAACCAGCCAGCGACGCTGTCCCATACGAATCCCGCGACCGGCCGTGTGATCTCGCCGGTAGTCGCCCCGGCCCTCTGCACGAAGCCTCGGGATGTGCTGATGATCAACCAGGCCACAAAGGTCGACGTCCTGAAGCAGGGATCACATGAGTTTGCCACTATGCGCAGGCTTGCCATGCGCTTCCGCGGCATTTTGCGGGGCCTGTGAATTGGGCGAGCTCGACACTTCGATCGACGTGGCGTCAACTCCGGGTCCGTCGCCATCACGCGTTTCGGTCGGGCCCTACGCCGTGACGCTGACGCCCTTCGCGATGCCATTGAACTACCGTGGAGCAACGGCCAGGCGGAAGGGCTGATCAACCGCCTGAAGACGATTAAACGTACCATTGGGCAGAGCGGGCTGCGAACTCATTAGGGCACGCATGCTGCCACTCAGCCGGCCTGATCACCACACAAAGCGAGGAAGAACCTGGTCAAGTGCAAAGCGACAATTGCCTCGACAGCGGGTCCCGGAAGGTTTATGCTGCCCAATGTTACCGCAATCCGGAATGTAGATTGAGTACCTTCACGAGTGAAGGGAGTGAAACTTCTTTGTCGGCCAAATTGTTGACGGAACGCCCGGCGCCCATTGTAGCTACATGTCTAGATTCTTGGGGCGTTTTGGATGATGCGATCCACCATCTCACTCCAAAGGGCAGTGGAATCTGGAACAATGTCGCTTTTGTTCGCACGACATCCTTCGTGCCGGATTGGCATATCGTCTTTAACTCTGCTTCTCTTTTCGGGCTCCCTGTTGATATCGAGGCGAGCCCAAACAGGACAATTTTTGCAATCGGCGAACCGCCGACGAAAGCTCATCGCGCGTTTCATGAAGGGCAGGGGAAAAATACTATCGTCCTGACGTGTGACGCAGAGCTGGCTGCTCGGCAGAATGCAGCGCGCCGATTCGTTTTGTCTCCACCTATCACTCGGTCTTGGTCTGTAAACAAGACATATGACCAACTTCTGGTCAGCGAAGTCGTGGATAAGCCGCTTCGGCTCTCATGGATTACCAGTGACATCGCCCTGCTTAAAGGACATCGATATCGGCTGGCGTTTCTGGAACGGCTGAGAAAGGAGCTCGATTTTGACCTGTTCGGCCGAGGTTTTCGGCTGATTGGAGATAAATGGAACGCACTCGCACCTTACCGTTACAGTATAGCGTTCGAGAATACTCGTGCTGATTACTACTTTACAGAGAAGCTTATGGACTGCTTCGTTGCTGAAACAATGCCGATCTATTACGGCAGCCCGGCAATCACGAGGTTCTTCCCTTCGGACTCTATGGTTCTGATTGACCCAGAGGACAAGAACGTAATCCCAAAAATTCAAGAAATCATCGACTCGGACCTCTGGAAGGAACGTCGCGGCGCAATAAGAGAGGCGAAGCGGTTGGTCCTCGAGAAATACAATACGTTTGCTTATCTCGCGCGCTTCATCGAAAGCGTTCAGGATAAACCCTTACCGCCGGAAATTATACACATCGATTCGCCTGAGGTCGATTTTGGAACAGACGAATGAAGTACTCCAACGCTCGCTTCGCGTGCCCGGCGGTCGGTGGTCTGGCGAGATCGGTCCGGAAACGCTCGGCGGAGAATGCCTGCTGCGCAGACGGGCCGGCACGGGCGCACGAGGTCATGCGCCCCCGGCTGCCGCTGATCAGACGAACTGGGGAAGGCCAGGAACGGAATTGAGGACCTCGTCCACGAGTTCGTCGCCGGCATGTTCCTTGGCGCAGGCGATCGTCTCGTTGGCGAGGCCGGCGATCTTTGCCATGCTGAGACCCTCACTCATCAATTGCTGGCCGAGCCCCATAAGGCCGCCACCCTCTGGGTCGTCGCCATGATACTTCGCTACTAATTCCGAAGCTCCCGGAATGGCCTCGATCATGCGCGCAACGGGACCGTCGGCCGCGTGGCTTTGCAGGAAACCCAGCATTAACCCAACGCCCTTCTCTGCGAGAGCCGGGCCGATGCCGACACCAGTGGCGATGCGCGGTAAGAATTCTTCCATGCAGGGTCTCTCTCTCTCTCTCTCTCTCTTTGAGGAGGTTTACACGGGGTCGGTCCGGCGCCCAGCGCCCTTGGCCGAACCACAATTGAACTCCACAAAAACAGGCCGGCGGAAGTGCTATTGCGCGTAAAGCCGCCTCTGTCAACGCAAGCTCCGTCGGACGTGCGTGTTTCGCAAACCGAAGATCATTCCAATTCACATCATTAATGGCAACCGCACAGTTTGCGGTGGCTCGCTTATGGGCTAATGCCCCGCGTCCGTCAAATGATGACGACAACGTGGTCATCGCCTAGGATCTGTGGATCAAGGTGTGAGGCAGTTACAGCCGGTGGACCTGCTCAAGCGCCGCGCCGCCACAAGGGCTAGATTGGCGATACTGCGCGTATTGGCCATGTCTTTCCTCGCGTGATGGGATGTTCGTAGAAGCGGAGCTATATGTCGGTGTGACGATCGACAAGGCGGACCGGCTATTCCGATAGGACATCCATACTGTCGCATAGACCGTCGCTGCTTAGGTATTGAAACCGCCATCGCTGGTGACATCACAATGTGCAGTCGGCGGGTGTCCACGCAATCAGCAGGTCAGGAGGAACGAATGAACCCTGAGGTTTCAGAAGTTCACTTTTCGCAAGGCGTGCAGCGCACATCGTGGAAGTGATTGCCAGTCTTGCGGCTGCTATCGACTTTCTCAACGATGGCGGGAAGATCGCAGTGACCGAATCTACGAAGCCGCCCCCAAGGGCGTGCTTTGATGCATACAAACGGTTGCCGAGCAGGGATACTCCTCCTCCCTGAAGTCCAATCGAGAAGAGCGATCACTTCCAAGAGGGTCCCAGCTCAGCCGCGAAAACAGGTGCCAGACCCCGATCCTCTCCCTCAACTGATCTAGCTCAGGGCGTTCATGAGCCGCAGATCGCATAGTGGCTGCGTGCACGACGCAGGAAGACCATTTATGAAAATCCTATTCAGAACGATGGCTGTCACCTTGCTGGCACCCACCGCCTTTGCTGCGGATTCGATCCCCACCGACCTCAGAGATACGGCATTGGCCACCTTCAGGGCTTTGCCATCCACCACGCCGACAGTCGCCAACAACCCGATCACCCCGGAAAAGATCGCTCTCGGCAAGGCACTGTTCTTCGATCCACGCGTCTCGGCGTCAGGCGTCTTGTCGTGCAACTCGTGCCACAACCTGGCCACCGGCGGCGACGACAATCACGAAACCTCGATCGGCCATGGTTGGCAGAAGGGACAGCGCAACGCGCCGACTGTACTGAACGCTGTCTTCAACATCGCCCAGTTCTGGGATGGTCGTGCCGCAGACCTGAAGGCTCAGGCGAAGGGACCGGTCCAAGCCGGCATCGAAATGGCCAATACACCGGACCAAGTCATCGCCACGCTCAAGTCCATGCCGCAATATGTCGAGTGGTTCGATGCAGCTTTTCCGGCTGAAGCCGATCGGGTCACCTTCGACAACTTCGCCAAGGCGATCGAAGCCTTCGAGGCGACACTGGTCACACCGGCCCCGTTCGACAGCTTCCTGAATGGTGATGAGCTTGCCATGACTTCCGAACAGAAACAGGGCCTGGCGCTTTTCATGGATAAAGGCTGCTCGTCCTGCCATGCCGGCATCAACGTTGGTGGGCAAGCCTATTTCCCATTCGGCCTCGTGGAACAGCCCAGCGCCGAGGTCCTGCCGGACAAAGACAAGGGCCGATTTGCCGTCACCAATGCAGCCGATGACTACTATGTTTTCCGCGTGGCGCCGCTGCGCAACGTTGCACTCACCGCGCCATACTTTCATTCGGGCAAGGTTTGGGATCTGAAACAGGCCGTCGCCATCATGGGGACCACCCAGCTTGGCGTAGTACTGGCGGACGAAGAAGTTGACCTGCTTGTTGCCTTCCTCAACTCGCTGACCGGAGAGGCACCCGAGGTCGCCTATCCCATCTTACCCTCCGAAACGGCGACAACGCCCCGGCCTGTAACGCAGATCTCAGGAAAATAAAGGGCCAACTGGCTGCGGACGTCGCAATCGAAAATGATTGCGGCTTTTACTTGTGCCACACGAATTGCCACATCCATCTCCGAATTGGCGGGAGGCTAGCAATACCCGAAACCTGCCACTTCGCCCGTACTGGGGAAGTGGACAGACGCGCAGCACCATATATTGTCGCCGCCTGAGCGAACGTGCCAAGCAGTCTACTTTGAGAAACGACGTGTGTACGATTTGTTCGAGGCGCGGGGCCTGTATGTTCCCAAGGACCAATACTATAGCGTAGTGTCACATTCATATTTCTGCGGGATGAGGACACGTGCCGAAGAAAAATCGCACATTTTCGCCGAGTGGCTTATTTCCAAGAGTGTGATCGGTTTGGCATATTCCCGGCCGACATCCGCCAGTCGGCAACTCCCCACACGGTGAGGAAGAGAAGCCTCACGCCTGCACTTTCTGCCGGAGCGCGCGTGCTGCAGCGACCATGTTCATGAGGGCAGGGCGGACCTCCTCCCATTTGCATGTTTTGAGGCCACAGTCCGGGTTTATCCACAGTTGGCCGTCGGACAGTCGCTCGCGGGCAAGCATGACTAAGTCCGAGATCTCGCCGGCTTCCGGGACGCGTGGTGAGTGAATATCATAAACGCCGGGACCGATTTCGTTCGGATATTTGGAGCCCGTGAAGGCGTCCAACAGTTCCATCTTCGAGCGCGACGTCTCAATCGAAATGACATCCGCATCCATTCCAGCGATCGCGTGAATGATCTCGTTGAACTCCGAATAGCACATGTGGGTATGAATTTGAGTCGCGTCCTTTACACCCGTTGAAGCGATCCGGAAACATTCGACAGCCCAGTCGAGATAGACTTTCCAGTCAGATTGGCGCAGTGGCAATCCTTCGCGAAGCGCGGCCTCATCGATCTGGACCATCCTTGCGCCGGATCTTTCGAGATCCGTCACTTCGTCGCGGATGGCGAGCGCGATCTGGCGGCAGGCTTCGGAGCGGGGTACGTCGTCGCGAACAAAAGACCAGTTGAGAATGGTGACTGGGCCTGTGAGCATTCCCTTCACGGGCTTTTCCGTAAGCGACTGGGCGAATTGCCACCAGCGCACTGTCATCGGATTGCGCCTCGATACGTCGCCGAAAATGATGGGGGGACGCACGTAGCGCGACCCATAGCTTTGTACCCAGGCATGCTGGGTGAGCGCGAAGCCGGACAACTGCTCGCCGAAATGCTGTACCATGTCGTTTCGCTCGAACTCACCGTGCACCAGCACGTCCAGCCCGATCTCTTCCTGCCAGCGAATTGCAGCCTCGATCTCCTTCTTCAGGAACGTCTCATAGTCGACATAGCTCAGATGGCCCTTCGCATGAGCGGCCCGCGCCTTGCGTACCTGCGGCGTCTGCGGGAAGGACCCGATGGTCGTCGTCGGGAACGGCGGCAGCCCGAGTGAGCCGGCTTGGACTCTGGAGCGCTCGCCAAAAGCGCTCTCTCGTCGCTTCGCGCTGTCCTCAATGCTAGCGATCCGCCCCTGAACAAGCGGGTCATGGATCCTCGTGGATGTCACGCGCGTGGCGGCAGCCTCGGCAGACGCTTTCAACGCGCCTGCCACCGCATCCCTGCCTTGGGACAGGGCCCGGGCCAGCAAGACCAGCTCGTCGTCTTCTGGGCCGCGAAGGCGAGCCACGACCTGATGTCGGCGTCGAGTTCCGTCTCCATGCGCAGATCAATCGGCACATGCAGCATCGAGCAAGAAGGCGCGATCTCGACGCGGTCCAAGGGCCAGCCGGCGACGATCGGTTTGATGCGGTCGAGAATGGCGGGCAGGTTCGCACGCCAGACGTTGCGGCCATCGATCAAGCCAAGCGAGAGCACCAGATCCTTCGGAGCGAGCCGACCCACCGTTTCCAGCTGCTCGGGAGCGCGCACGAGATCAATATGCAGCCCGGCCAGGGGCAGAGAAACCGCGGTTTCGAGATTGTCTCCCAGCGACCCGAAATACGTAGCCAGCATGATCTTCAGCTCGGGCGCGGCTTTCGACAGCTGGCCATAGGCGAATTCGAACGCAGCTCGTTCGTTCGGGTTCAGATCGAGGACAAGCGCTGGCTCATCGATCTGCACCCAGTCGGCTCCCGACAGCTTCAGCTTCTGCAGGACTTGCTCGTAAACGGGCAGCAGCCGCGGTAGGAGCGCGATGGGACCGAACCCCTCGGCAGGCGATTTCGCCAGCTTGAGGAAGGTGATGGGTCCAAGGATGACTGGGCGTGTGTGAATGCCGAGAGCTTTAGCCTCGAGGAAGTAATCGACCGGCTTCGATGACGAGAGGGCGAACGTCTGATCATCATCGAGTTCCGGCACAATGTAGTGGTAGTTGGTGTCAAACCACTTGGTCATTTCCATCGCGGTTACACCAGGTCCATGAGCCTCCTCCTGGTGACCAGCGTGTCCACAATCCTCCGTCTGACCCTGGTTGCCGCGCGCCATTGCGAAGTAGATGTCAAGTGGGACCTCGCCGCTATTCCAGCCGTAACGGGATGGAACGGCCCCGATCATGGCTGCGGTGTCGAGCACATGGTCGTAAAGCGAGAAGTCGTTCGACGGGATTTTCGACACGCCGCGATCGCGCTGCTCTTCCCAGCTAGCGGCACGGAGCGCCTTCGACGTCGTGAGAAGGTCGCCAGCGGACGATGTTCCGGACCAGTAGCTTTCAAGCGCGAATTTCAGTTCTCGCCGACGACCGAAGCGCGGCACGCCGAGCGTTGCTACAGGAATCTCCTGAGAGTCAGTCATGTCATACCCCGATGGTTGGGGCGTCGATGACAAGGAAGGCGCTAGCAGGCCGGCACGAACGCCGGCTTGCAGCGGCCACCGAGACACCCCGCCCGTGGACGTAATTCGCCGTGGCAGGTCTCCTGGCTCGCGGGGTCATAGCCTCTACCCGTCTTCCTGAGGGTATTCGCCTCAGTGACATGAGTGGGGTTGGCTCGCCGCTAACAGTTGCGGGGGCAGCGCCGGCATTGCACCGGCTTCCCTCTTAGCTCCGCTGCGGCAGCGCCGCACGCGAGAACCACGACACGCAGACAATCACAGCAGTCCGCTCTTTTGTCAATGACGCATAACGAAATGTTTATGTCGTTATGTGATTTCGCTTTTACGCTTGTCTAACATTGTGAAATATTCAGTCGCCCATTGGCGGCGCTGCTCCGCTGCCACCATTGTCCAACTAATGGATCCCTGTCGGGCTGCGACATCCCTCGCAGGTCGCCGATGAAGGATTTCGGACAAGACTTCAAGCGCGTGACAACGTCATTAGAATGCAGAAGATCGCATTGGTGGCGATGTTTTACGATGCGGCCGCAAGCCGTGCGTGCGTGGTAGAAGCGGTTTTCTCGGAGTGAGCGCCAAACTGCGGGAATTGGCACGCCAGTCGTCATCACGGGTGACTAGGCAATCGTGATGACTCCGCTCGGCGGCAAGAGACAAGAGACCACACTGACCGAGCCTGGCTCAAGGGTCTGATGCAAAGCCCGACTGTGGTCCCGATAAGCCGCTTAAGCCGCATTCAGGCGGTCAGTATAAGTATCTCTCTCCAAGCGCTCGGCATTGAGGGATGCGCAAATGCAGGCAAAGCTCGCGTGCTTCATATTCTGCATCATACGATCGGCAGGACCCAGTTTTTATCCAGTGCACGCGTCAGCGCGGTGTGCAATTCTGGCTCGGTCCGATACGAAGGCATTTGGGCCTCGCTGATCCAGCCCAAGCCAACATAGTGGAAGTGATCCGCAGGGACCGTAACCCGGCTGCTGTCCAGTTGCCGAACGAAGTCCGCTGACCAATGGTGGATCGTATACGATTCAAGTTTGTCCATCATCCTCCGCCAGCGTTGGATGCGTTCTTCGCGCGGCATGCTGGCCGCTCTTGAGATCGCGGTAGCTATCTCGTCGGAGAGCCTCGGATTTACCAGCAGGGCGTCCTCGCCGAAGTCTTCGGCCGCGCCGGCAAACTTCGATAACACCAGAACGCCAGGGTCGCTCGAATCTTGTGCAGCAATGTATTCTTTCGCCACAAGATTCATGCCATCGCGCAACGGCGTCACAACGCAAACACGCGCCGCTCTGTAAAGACCCGCGATCTCAGCTTGGGTGAACGACCTGTTCTCATAGATAATCGGCATCCACTCGTCCGTGCCATGCCGGTTGTTGACTTGATTGACGAGTCTTTCGACGTCGCGCCGATATTCGCTGTACGCTTGGATGTCGCCACGTGAGGGAGTTGCGATTTGCAAGAGCGAGACACGTTGCGGCTCGACTGCCAGCAGATCGAAAGCTTTAATCCGATTGTCGATGCCCTTGGTGTAGTCGAGCCGATCGACGCCGATAACTAGCTTTGCTCCACCAAGTTTCAACTGCGAAATGTAGGCTTTCTGCGCCTCAAGCGAATCTGCGGCACACTGTTCGAATTGCTTCGGATCGATACCTATAGGAAACTTTTGGCATTGCGTCTGGCCATGGTCCGAGAAAACGACCCCGTTCTTGCTCTCCAGCCCCAAATGAGATTGGACACAGGCGAGGAAATTGCTCACATCACGGTCGGTCTGGAAACCGAGCAGATCATACTCGAGCATACATTTCATTAGCTCGCCAGAATTGGGCACGCGCTCCATCATGTCAGACTCGGGCCATGGCGTATGCAGGAAATGGCCGATCGGCCGGTCAATGCCGAGTCTGTGCAAATCAGCGCCGAGCGGCAGGAAATGATAGTCATGAACCCAGTAGACTGAGTTATCTTCCAATTCGGACACCGCGCGCGCCATGAAGGCATTGACGTCGCGATAACTTTTATAATCCTCTTCCGAGCCTGAGATCCGGTCGGGCAGCGAGTGGAGCGCCGGCCACAATATTGAATTTGCAAAACCTTGATAGTACCGAGGATAGTCCGCTGCCGGCCCATCGAGCCACCCGATTTGACCTTTGCCACGCTGCACGAGGGGCACCTGTTGCTTATTGCCGTCGCCCAGATGTTCGGAAAAACCTACCCAGACCGCGCCGGAACGCTCCACGACGCACTCCAGGGCCGCCGAAAGCCCGCCTGTCTTGGGCTGATCAGAATTGACGGTCGCACCGCGGTTGGAAATTGCGATAAGACTCCTATGTGGCTGCTGGGCCGCCGTGTTGAAGCGCTGGTCTGCGGCTGAGACAACAGGACGGGACGGGCCAACTTCGGCTTGTTGTTGTCGCTCCTGTGGCAAGTCTCTCAGGGGTTGTTCAAAAGCGATTAGTTCGTGAACAGCCCCAGTTTGCCATGTGAGGTTCCGGCGCGGCGAGTTGGCGTTGTTCAATGCGTCCATTTCATGCCTCCGTTGAATATTTCCCCATGATGGAGCAACTGGCATTCCCAGATTGGCACACCCCCTGCTGACGAGAATCTGACGAGCGTCAGAGCAAATGGCGACCGATTGTCGCGTTTCGCCTTCGGCGCCCTCAGGAACCGGCTTATCGCGAAAATAGCTGGCGACGCGATCGAGCGGACCGTGCTTGCGGTAATTGTCGATTGTTCGGATAAGAGATACACCCAGTAGATGCCAGCACCTGTTGAAATGAACTGAAACTATGTTGCTGCCGCCAAGGCTGCCGGGCCCCGTGATGCGATCCTGCGTCTGCCGAAGAGTTTTGACACGGAGATCGGAGAGGGCGGGATAGTCCCTTTCCGCCCGTCAGGGCCCGTTTTTGAATCCCTTCGTCGTTGCCCTCGACGATCCCAAAATCGTGGAAGCCAGACCGCGATGTGAATACCAGCCAGGCGAGCACTTCCTAATATCCGCGAATGCCGGGCTCCACATCCGGCGCCTCGTCGAGATTGACGAAGATGAAGCCCTGCTGCCAATTCCGCTGGTCCCATACCAATGGCGAACCAGTATGCCCGCATTCAGCATCGTGGGACGTGATCGCAAGTCAAGTGCTCCGACGGCCGCCGCGAGTTCTCCGACCTCAGGAACCTTACTGGCCTTCCCCAAGCTGAGCTTCTGGAAAATGCCGGTGGCGATCTCGATGACGGTGAATGCCGTCAAGGCAAGCCCGCCTTGCACCGCTCTTCCAGCGAGCTTCACGGCAGCAGAATCGGTCAGTTCTCCGAAGCGAATGGCTGTCGCTATCAGCGAGCTTTGACACAGTTCCGCCACTGCGATGATCGCGTCAGTAGGGCGGCTGGTTAGTTGCCCGCGCATCTACAGCAACCCAGCCCGTTGCGCCTCGCGGCGCAAATTCTGCCTTGGCCTTGGGCCGATCTGCTGGATCACCAGGCCGGCCGCCAGCGAGCCAAGGTCGCCGCAGGTCTTGAGGTCGCGGCCCTGCGTGTAGCCATGCAGGAAGCCGGCGGCGTAGAGATCGCCGGCGCCCGTCGTGTCGACCAGCTCCTTGATGGCGGTCGCATGGATGACCACGGTCTCGTCGCCGCGCACGATAACCGAGCCTTTTTCCGAGCGTGTGACGGCGGCGATCTTGCAGTCCTTGCGGATCTGCGCCACCGCTTCGTCGAAGGACGAGGTCTGGTAGAGCGACTTGATCTCGTCGCTGTTGGCAAAGACGATGTCGACCGTGCCCGAGCGCATCAGATCGAGGAACTCGTCGCGGTAGCGGTCAACGCAAAACGAATCCGACAGTGTCATCGAGACTTCGCGCCCGGCCTCGTGCGCGAGCTTCGCCGTCTGCCGGATAGCCTCCTTGGCGCGCGGCGGGTCCCACAGATAGCCCTCGAAATAAGTGACCTTGGCGCCCGAAGCCTTGTCCGCTTCGACATCCTCCGGGCCGAGTTCGACGCAGGCGCCGAGATAGGTGTTCATCGAGCGTTCGCCGTCGGGGGTGACGAAGATCATCGAACGCGCCGTCGGCGGCTCACCCTTGAGCGGCGTGGTGTCGAAGGCGACGCCCTGCGCATGGATGTCGTGCGCATAGATTTCGCCCAGCGCATCGTTGGACACCTTGCCGAAGAAGGCGGCGCGGCCGCCGAAGCTGGCGACGCCGGCCGCCGTGTTACCGGCGCTGCCACCGGAGGCCTCGATCGCCGGCCCCATGTGGCTGTAGAGCAGCTCGGCGCGCTTGGTATCGATGAGGTTCATGGCACCCTTGATGATGCCGTTGGTCACCAGAAAAGCGTCGTCGCACTGGGCGATGATGTCGACAATGGCATTGCCGATGCAAAGCACGTCATAATCCGGCATCAATGTCTCCGCTTGGGAACCCGCCAGCTCTCTTGCCACGCGGGCCGGGCGCGGGTCTGCCCGGTGGAAATGGGCTTTCCGCTTGCCAATTCGCTCGCCGGCGGCTCTCACGGGGCGGCTAGTCCTGCCTCGCGACGCAATTCGTCCGCCCTGTCTGTCTTCTCCCAGGTGAAATCAGGCTCTTCACGGCCGAAATGGCCATAGGTGGCTGTATTGCGGTATATAGGGCGCAAGAGATCAAGCATCTTGATAATGCCTTTCGGTCTGAGATCGAACAACTCAAGAATGAGGCGCTCGATCCTGCTTTCCTCAACCCTGGCTGTCCCGAACGTGTTGGCCATAACGGAAACCGGACTGGCCACGCCGATTGCGTAAGCAAGCTGCACCTCGCACACGTCCGCAAGTCCGCTGGCGACGATGTTCTTTGCGACATAGCGGGCTGCATAGGCAGCCGAGCGGTCAACCTTGGACGGGTCCTTGCCCGAGAAGGCGCCGCCGCCATGACGACCCATCCCGCCATAGGAATCGACGATGATCTTGCGTCCAGTGAGACCGCAGTCGCCGCGCGGCCCGCCGACTACGAACCGCCCCGTCGGGTTGACCAGAATTCTGATGCCTTCCGTCTCCAGGTGGGTCGGCAGGACAGGCTTTATGATTTCCTCAATGACGCCCTCGCGGACAGTCTCTTGGGAGACCTGCTCGTCATGTTGCGTCGACACGACGATGGTATCCAGGGCGACCGGGCGCAACCCCTCATAGCGCACTGAGACTTGGGATTTCATGTCAGGACGCAACCAGCCAAGCTGTGCCTTCCGGACATACGCCTGCCGTTTCGTCAAGCGATGAGCGAGCTGGATCGGCAAAGGCATCAGGGTATCGGTTTCGCGGCATGCGTAGCCGAACATGAGGCCCTGATCTCCCGCTCCCTGCTGGAGGTCTTGCCCTCTTCCCTCGTCAACGCCTTGGCTGATGTCGGGCGACTGCTCGGTGAGGGCATGGACGACGGAGCAACGCCGGCCGTCGAAGCCGACGGCCTCGTCGTCGTACCCAATGTCGAGAATCGTATCGCGCGCAACTTGGCTGTAATCCACCTGGGCATCGCTGGTAATCTCGCCAGCCAGAACGACTATCCCTGATTTTACCAACGCTTCACAGGCGACGCGCGCCTTGGGATCTGTGCGGAGGATGGCATCGAGGATGGCATCCGAGATGTTGTCGGCCAACTTATCCGGGTGCCCCGCGCCAACCGATTCGGAAGAGAACACGAACTGCCTACCATGAATACCTCGCTTCGGGTGTTGGATGTGGTATGGGCATTTTGCTTGGCCCACCTTACTTGTCGGAGATGCCCGGGACCTCGAACGCAGCGCACAAGTCGGCAACGTCTCTTCGCACGCAGGCATGGAGATCTTCGTCGTCTGGCCGCTGGAGGACGGAGTCAATGAAGCCAGCAATTTGCTCCATTTCCACATCGCGCATGCCCATTGACGTCACTGCTGGTGCCCCCAGGCGAATTCCGCTTGTGACCGCCGGATCCCGCGGGTCGCCAGGCACCATATTAAAGTTTGTGATGATTCCTGCCTTTGCTAGTCGCTCGGCATAGGCCTTGCCCGATAGTGGCCGATTGCGAAGATCAAGGATCAGCATGTGATTGTCCGTCCCCCCGGTCACCAGGTCATGACCTCGCTCAAGCAGTGCATGTGCCAGAGCCTTGGCGTTCTTGACCGTCTGTTGGCCGTAGCTTCGGAAGGACGGGTTCGCGGCTTCGTGCAAGGCAACCGCTAGCGCAGCGATGGCATTCATGTGAGGCCCGCCTTGCAGGTGAGGGAAGACCGCCCGGTCTATTCGTCTGGCGAGATTGTATTTGCTCTTTGTATGATACAGGGCCTGATAGCGATCTTCGTTCCTTGACAAAATGAAGCCACCGCGGGGACCGCGGATCGACTTGTGGGACGTGCTGCTGACCACGTCGCAATGGCCCACGGGATTCGGGTGCGCTCCCGCGGCAATCAGGCCGCTGATGTGCGCAATGTCGGCTATGAGATAGGAGTTCGCTTCCAGGGCAATTTCTGCCATTGCCGGGTAGTCAAAGACACGCGGGTAAGCAGTTCCGCCGACCCAAATGAGCCGCGGCCGTTCCCGCTTGGCTGTCTCGCGCAAGCGGTCATAGTCAATCTGCTGTGTCGTTTCATCCAACCCATAGGGCACGCGTTGATAGTCAGTACCGGAAAAGTTGATGGCCCAACCATGAGTCAGATGGCCCCCTTCCGGAAGGGGCAAGCCCATGACTTTGTCACCGGGACTCAAAAGCGCACGATAGACAGCCTGGTTGGCCGGCGAGCCGGAATAAGGCTGGACGTTGGCATGCTCGCTGCCAAATAGTGTTTTCAGGCGCTCAATGGCCAGATTCTCAAGCTCATCAACGATCTCGTTTCCAGCGTAGTAGCGCGCACCGGGGTACCCCTCGGCGTACTTGTTCGTGAAAATCGAGCCGTTCGCTTCCAGCACGGCCGAGGACGCAAAGTTCTCTGAGGCGATGAGCTTGAGGGTCGTCCGCTCCTGCCGCTCCTGTCTCAGAAGCAGCTCGTGAACGCGGCAATCAACCGCGGCCAAGGAAGACCGCCCGTGGGTGTCGGGCTGTGCGATCGCGCCGTCTGCGGAGTTGTCCATGGTAGCTTCGCGCTCCAATTGAATTGACCTATTTCACGATCAAGCACGCGGTCCCCTTCGGCCGCGTGTCTCGTACCGCTTCGAGCCGCTGCAGGTCCTGTTTATGATAGCCGTCGCGATGGGGCAGGAGATCGACTAATAATTGAACCAGCCCGCCGTCGTTGGATCCTGCGTTGAGATGGTACGAGCGCCACGGAGGCTGTTCGTTGCAGCAAAGAAAGTCGGCTCTGGCGAGCAGCCGGACGTGTCGCGCAACCCGCTCTCGACACACGCCCAGAATCTCCGCTAGCTCGCAGACAGTTAGGTCCGCATGCGCACAAAGGCCCAGGATTCGAAGGCGGTCAGGATGCGCTGCCATGCGTAGGCGACTAACCAGTGTCATCATGGCTCAGGACCAAGTCCTACCGAATTTCTCATTTCGCGTTCTCCACAGAAGTCACAGCTTTCGAAGGTTGTCCAACGACCGGACAAATCTCGGTGGCTGTGACGACCGCCGATATCGCCCTGTCGAACAACAAAGGGCGCTCTTTTGCCTTTAGCCGAAATCGCAAGCAGTTCGGCGAGTCGGAGGATAAGCGGCGCCACGGTTTGGAACCACTGACCTCAGACGTTGCAATAAGCCTACCATTCACAGCGAGCCGGAGTTGCTAAGAGTCTATGAATTCCGTTGAAGGATCTGTTGCAACGCTTGCCCAGCCTGGCTTGCTCCCGGTTTGCAGCGGTCATGGTCAGGCGATCCATCGCCTCTGCGAGCACGATCAGGAATTTGCCCTGCATCGCATCGCTGATCAGCTCCTGAAGGCCGGGACGCAACAGCGACGCGCCGCAGAGCGCGCGGTGGGTATTGCTGTCGACGGACTGTCCAGCCTTGCTTTTCAGCACGCAAGCAACAGAGCTGCAACTGATCCTCGATCGAGGCGTCTAGGTGATTGTCAGTTGAGTAGCGAGCGCCAAGCGCGACCTTCATGAGGCGGCCCCTTGCTCCGGGACGCGGTCTCGCGTTTGGCTATCGGTTTCGGCTTGAACGAAACCCCGTGCGGCTTGTCGCGCCAGCAGCCGGACCAGATTGACGAAGCGTCGATCGGGCTTCGGCAACGCAGGCACAGCCGATTCGCGGGCCGCGCCGGCGACCACACGAAGCTTTCGGCTGTTGCACGTTTCGGTCGCGCTATGATCGCGTTCCTGTCCTGACGCGAAATACTCCGTTTCGCGACAAGGATGCCAAGTCACAGTGCTTCGACAAGATGGAAATTCTTTGTGATCAATAACGCGCGTCGCGCAGGAGCCAGTGCTGGCCGATGACGGGGCACCTTGTGCTCCGAAGAAGCCATGGCTATCTATCCGGATAGAGAACGGAGGCACGCGATGGGCAACACTGCACAGAAGAGAGCCATCGAGAATTATCGCTCTCGTTTGGCTGAGCGCGGCATCGCGCGGTTCGAGATCCTGGCGTTCGACGCAGACCGCGATCTACTGCGAACTCTTGCCCGAAAATTAACGGAGAGCGGGCCGGATGCCCGACAGCTTCGTCGGACCATACAGCAAGCCGTGGCGGGTGAGCCACCGAAAGCGGGCAGCATTCTCGCCGCGTTGCGTCGCTCGCCTCTGGTTGGCTCCAATCTCGACCTCAGCCGGCCGCGCGAAGAGGGGCGCAAGATCGACCTGTGACGCGCTACCTTCTTGATACCAATATCATCAGCAAAGTCATAAAGCCGGAGCCTTCGGGCTCGTTGCTGGCCTGGATGGGCGCGCAGAAGGACGAAGCCTCTTCATTGCTTCGCTTACTGTCGCCGAAATTCGCCGAAGCATCCTAGAGAAGCAGAAGGGGAAAAAGCGCAGCAGCCTTGAAACTTGGTTCGAGGGCTCCGAAGGCCCGCAAGCGCTGTTCGCTGGCCGCGTGCTATCGTTCGACGAGAAAGCCGGCCTCGTGTGGGCGCGGCTGATGGTCAACGGCAAAGCCAGAGGCCGTTCGCGGAGCGCCCTAGACACAATCATTGCCGCTGTAGCCGAAGCCAACGAGTGTGTCGTAGTGACCGACAATGGAAAGGACTTCGAGGACGTTCAGATAATCAACCCGCTCCGTAGCTCTGGAAGCCAAGCGGGTGATGATAGCTCCAACGGTCCGGCCGATTCAATTTGAGGATTTCAGCGGCACGGAGTCCGAACGTCTCGTGTTCGCCTACCTTTAGCGATGGCTGGATTGATCTTGCTTAGTTCGGCCAGGGACGTCTCTTCCAGTTCCGCTTTAATGCCATCCCGGTTCATCTAGTCAGCTCGATCTACCAACAGTTCGCACGCACGAGCGCCGCGGACAAGGCGCGATCGCAGGGACTGCGCGATACGCGTGTCGAGCTCGTCCATCTTACACTCGATCTCGCCTTCGAAGGCTTCTCGCCAAACGCCACTGTAGTCGATCCCGCGTGCGGCTCGGGGGCCTTCTCATCGAGGCTTTCTCGCGACTGGTCTGGCGCGCTACCAATGGCAAGTTCGCCCGCCGGGAACTCGTCGGTCTGTACTTCCAGCTCTGGGCGTCCACATCAACTGCGGAGCTCTTGGCATCGCCGTGTTCTGCCTTTAGCTGGCAGCTCTCGAGCTCGACGAGCAGCCGATCAGCGACACCCGCGACCTCAAGTTCGACCCGGTTGACTCGATAACACCCTATTGGCAGATTCGGTCGGGGAGGATCTGCCCACTCCGATCACAAGCCGATCTTTCGACCCCGTGGTCGGGAATTCTCCATGGACCTTCGTGAAAAAGGAATGCAGCGCCGAAAGCCGAAGCGCTTCCGATACATCGACGCCCCTTCCGAGACGGAGCCCCGATTAGGCATTCCTGCCACTCTATCTAGCCGACCCCCGTGGCCGCGTTGCCGATCGGTGCGCACTGGTCGCCTACATCGCCCCGGCACGTGAAGATCGTCTCTGCTGACGCTCGTACAATTCAGGCCGCCTCCGGCTGGCGTTTGATCAGCGTCAGCGTCAACCAGCGCGCGGTCAGCGCCGGCTTTTTCGAGCCCTCGATCTCAATCGTCACGCCCAGCGCCGTCTGCACCCAGCCCGACGGCCTGACCTTGACGTCGGCCAGTACGAAACGGGTGCGGATGCGCGATCCGGTTTTCACCGGCGCCAGGAAGCGCAGCGATTCGAAGCCATAGTTGACACCCATCTTGCAGTTTTCGAGCGGCCGCATGGTCTCGAAAGTCATCGCCGACAAAAGCGAAAGCGACAGGAAGCCATGTGCGATGGTGCCGCCGAACGGCGTCTCGCGCTTGGCGCGCTCCGGATCGCAGTGGATGAACTGGTGGTCATCGGTGGACTCGGCGAACTGGTCGATCATCCGCTGCGAGACCACCCGCCACGGCGACACGCCGACTTCCTTGCCGACGCTGGCCAGAAGTTCGTCGAGACTGATCGGTTCCACGCTAATGTCCTCCATTTCAACCGTCCGAAGCGCGAGCGGCTTCATTCCGTGAACAGTGTCAGCCCATGCTGCACCGACTGCCGGCCATCCATCGGCAGGATGGCTTCGGTGAGATGACTGCCGTCACGGCTGCACGAATAGAACGTTCCGCCGGCAATCTCATTCGGCGCACCGATGGCGGCCGATCCGAACATGGCCGCAGACGGGCTGGCTTGTACCTCGGTCGCGGTGCGCGTCCTGCAGGCCACTGAAAACAGCTCGTCTTGCTACCGGTGATCATTCCGCCGGCGCCGCTATGCGGTATTGTCGTAGATTGATAAAATCAATTGTCTGGATAGGAACCATCCGTGTCTCGAATTTGGAGGAGTCCAGCAGACGGGGTTGGCTTGTGGTCCTTGTTGAAGCGCGCCGACCTCATTGGCCGCTAGCTCTGAGCCGGCAAGAAGCGCCAGTTCAATGACATTGGGTGTCGACACGGCAAAGCGGCATCAGATGCTACTTTATGATGCGGGATGGCGCTTGCTTCAAGAAGCGTTCGGCCTGACGTGTAAGCAGCACCGGATCTGGATTGTCGGTATGCGCGGATATTCGCGCAGCACAGTGGCAACCGCAGCGACGATCGATCTCAGCCGTTGCGAGCATGCCGATGTTGGTGGCGGCCACTCTGTTAGGCTGAAGCGTAGCGCGCATCTGATCCGCCACCAGACCGGGTTGCGTAACTTGGATTTCCAAGGCGTCTTCATGGGTTTGCACCGTCAGCGCGCTGACAGCAAGGCAGGTGCGCACGCCAAGGCAAGCGATCGTCTCGATCTCGCGGGCAATTCCAGCCCCCACCCCTGGAGTCTGACCCGACAACAACGAGCACATGCGGTTCTCGCCTCAGCGCCATTGCTCTGTCTTTCGATCCCTTCTCGCGTGCGCGCTTCTGGGGCGTCGTTCAGCGCAAAGTCGGTGACCACGGCTGCGCTTCCCGCGCCAGCCTCGAAAACCGCCTTCGAGCCGGTCAGGTTGAGGCTGCCGATGGAGACCAATGGGATCGGCGCGACCTGGTGCTTTCCACTCGCTGATCCGCTCGAGCCCTTGCGACGCCCATTCATCTTCTTGAGGCTAGTTGGATAGACTGGGCCGAGCGCCACATACTCCGGCTCACTGGCGCCGTTTCCAGTTCGGTGTGATCGTGGATCGAAAAGCCGTGCTTCAATCCGGCGTATTTAATCGTCAGCATCGGCGGCAGCCAAATCCTTTTGACCAAGATGGACGAAGTCGCAGCCTTCCTCGATTGCCGTGCGCCAATTGTCGTTGACGCTCACTTGGCAACCATGGACCGCGCAGGCGTCGTTCGCGCGGCGGATTCCGTCTGCAGTCCTTTCTCGTCCATATCCTTTATCCGGAGCTGCACCAGACTCACGCCGAGCGGCACCAGCCGGTCAATCCCGCCGGCACGTCCACGACTTCATGAGAAGACGGCCCTGCCGATCGTCGGTGGGTAGCGCGGTTCGAGCATTCCCGAGCTGAAAGCTTCACGACCGCCATCGACCGCTTTGCCGAACGCACGCGCCATGCCGACCGGATCGGCCGCCCTCGGGACCGCCCTGTTCAGGAGCACGGCGTCAAACCCGAGCTCCATGACGGTCGCCGCGTACGACGGCCGTCCGGGCCGTGCATCCACAATCAACGGAATGTAGGGGAAATGTCCGCGCATCAACTGGACCTCGGAGCTCAACGCTTCATCGCATTAGAATGAGCGTTCGAAACGTAGGATACCGCCGACACTGCTCTTCTTGTTGGCATGGGTCCAGTTCACTTCGGAAGCTTTCACCTTTCCGACGGCGGAGCCTCCGTAGCGGTCATAGTCGAGTTCAGCCGTAACTGTGAAATCTGGAAGAAGCGCGTAGGCGACGTTCGCAGCGACACCATAGTTCTTGAGCTGATCACCCGAGAGCTGAAGGTTGAACGAAGTTGTCTGGTTGAGCTCGTAAGCGGCGCCAGCCCAGAAAGCCCAGTTCCCGCCCCAAATCTTATAGAAGCCGCGACCATGAGCGTCGATCGCGTTCATGGAGTCGTCGTTGAGCTTGCCATTGGAACCGTAGCCGAACATTCCGAACAGCAACAGTTCGTTGGTGACATTGATGTCGACACGGACCTTGGCGGCCACCGATTCGTAGTTGCTATCATAACCAGCAACGCCGGTGATCGCTCCCCAGCCATGTGTGTATTTCAAGCCGCCGACTATGTGCGGAGCGTAGTTGTCGATTGTGCCGACCACGCCTGAGCCTTCTTCGAGCGAAACCACGGCCGAAAAGCCGTTCCCGGCGTCGAAGTAGTACTGGACCACATTGGTATCGAAAGCGCCGTACGGAACCGGCGTCTGGTTGAGTACGTCACCCGCGCCGCCAATAAACATGTCGAAGGCCGACCAGTCCTTACCAACTCGGAGGCCACCAAGCTGAATCCAGGCGAAAGTCAAGATGCTGTCTCCATTGAAGGCATAGGACCGAGAACTGTCCGACACCGAAGTGTGGCGGTTACCGAAATTCACGCGGGTTTCGGTGTAGGTCTTCAACGTGCCGAGTTCGGTCTCCTGGCCGGTCCAAGCTTTCAGTGTGAAGCGCGTATTGTTTTGCCATGTACCCTGATCCTCACCAGTCCTCACATCTGAGGTTCTTGCGTGGTAAAACAATCCGACATCGCCCAAGCCCACGTAGTAGCTAAGATAGCCGCCGATGCGCAGGCAGGTCTCGGTGCCTGAAATATAGACGTAGCTGGAGCCGTAGACGTCGCAGATCTTGAGGTACTCAGTGGGATCAGGCTCGGGGACGATGATCACGGCGCGAGCGTCGGAAGCGGCGATCAGTGCCGCAGTTGAGCCGAGGAGGAGGCTCCCAATGGTCATTGTTGATCTCCGTCTAAATAGTAAAAGGAATCGAGACCGATGAATGATTTTTGCTAAGCGAACGATTGACAGCGAACCAAGCTTAATTCTAGGAGTGTTGCTGCACCTGCCGTGCTAATGCTTAGGAGAATTTAGAATGTGGTTGAGACTTGCTGTCACATTTATTAAGTAGTTATCACTCCAGACGATCATACAACATTTTTGTACAATTACCCTTTTCACCTCCGCGGCGGGCCTCACAAAGGGTACTACTGCAAATGACGTGCCACCCTGACGACCCAGATGCGGCTTGAAGCTCAAATGTGCGGGCGGACCTTGGTTCGCGCTTCCGTTCTTTTTGCCTTGCGGATCCACCCAAGCACGAACGGCAAACGTTTCGGCTACGGTTCGTCTGTTCGCTTCGCGACAGTTTGGCTTAATGGCGACGGCATTGTTTGCTGTGAGCCCCGCCGTTGAGGCATCATCTGGCGGCCACCGCTCGGTACGACGCCGTCACTTTGGCGAGCTGATGGTCGATAACCACGCGCCGCAGCCTTGCACCACTGAGTCAGTAGGCGCCAGCCTTGGCATTGCGGCGGACCTGACGGTCGCGTCGAGCAGGTTCTCGTCCTGAAAGCGGCGCGCCACAGCTAATGCTTCTTGCCAGCAATTCACACAACGAGCTCATCGAGACGGCAGAGATCATTATGGGCGGCGCTAGCTGGCGTGCAAAGTCTGGATCCAACACCGTATTGTCTCATCGGAGGCGGCATCTGCGCTCAGAAGAATCTCCCACGCGCGGTGGAAAAACGATTCGCGTGAGGGTTTCGGCGGGAACACCATCGTCAGTCGCTGACCGAGTGCGCTCAGACCATCGCTGTCCAGCCAAGACTGAACGGCGGCCATTGCTAAAAAATTTCGAGCCCAAAGCGGGACGGACTGACATAGCGCAAAGACGCAGGCCAGCGCAGCGGTAAGGTTGGATGTTATCAGCATGGGACGGTGACCGTTGCAGACCACGAAATTTCGAGAGGCCCGGCTGCCTTGGTACACTATCTATCCGGCTGTGTCGGAGTTCTCTGGGGCGGTCGGCGCCGAGGCTTATGAGGAATGGCTCAGGAACCTGCCGGCTGATGATCCGGTGTCACTCTATCTGCACGTTCCGTTCTGCCGATCAGCCTGCTGGTATTGCGGCTTCCCAACCACCATCACCCGCCATGATGCGCCCATCCTCAACTATCTGGCGGCGCTGCGTGACGAGATCCGTCTGGTTTCGGAGCGAGTGCCGAAGACGCTGCCCGTGAGCGACATACATTTCGGCGGCGGAACGCCGTCTCTCATCGGACCAGCCGAGTTCCTCGCTCTGATGGAGTTCCTGCGATGCCGCTTCGCCATCTCGAAAACAGCTACGGTCGCCATCGAGATCGATCCACGCACGCTCACGCCCGAGATGGCGGAACGCTTGGGAGCGGCCGGCGTGAACCGCGCGAGCCTGGGCGTACAGAGCTTCGATCCCATTGTTCAAAAAGCGATCAACCGAATCCAGAGCGAGGCCCAGACGTCGGCTGCCGTGGAAGTGCTGCGCCGGCATGGAGTAAGCCGCATCAACTTCGACCTCATCTACGGCCTGCCGCATCAAACGGTGGAGTCGTGCGTCGAGACAGTGAGGGCGGCGGTCGCCATGCGCCCCGACCGGCTTGCCTTGTTCGGCTACTCGCACATCCCATCCCAAGTAAAGAATCAGCGCCTCATCGAGGCGGAATTTCTTCCCGACAGCGCTGCCCGCGCTGAACAGTATGCGGCTGTCGCCGTGACGCTGGTTGCCGCCGGCTACCGGGAGATCGGGCTCGACCATTTCGCCTTGCCGGACGACGAGCTCGCGCTGGCACAGGAAACCGGTCGCCTGCGACGTAACTCGTTGGGCTACTCTGCCGATACCTGCAGAACCCTGATCGGTTTCGGCGCGTCGGCTATCGGCCGCATCGGCCAGGGGTACGTTCAAAACGAAGTTACACGGGATATCTACATCCGGCACATCGCAGTTGGCCGACTGGCGACATCGAAGGGCCATCGCCTCACAGACGACGACCGCGTGCGAGCCGCAATCATCGAGCGATTAATGTGCGATTTCGAGGCTGACGTGCCGGCAATCTGTGTCGCCCACGGATCTGATCCGATCCGTCTTCGCGGTTCAGATGAGCGTTTGGCGATGCTGGCCAAGGACGGAATAGTGGACTTCGAAAACGGTTTTGTCCGCGTACGGCGGGAGCATCGCTTTGGGATTCGCGCTGTCGCTGCCGCATTCGATGCTTTTAGGGATGGCCTTACGTATCCCGCAGTTGAGGGCAAGCACACACACGGAAGCTAACACAGGGAGTACCTTTTGCCGGAGAGAACGAGCTGCCATCGTGCGGTGCCCGGTTAGTAGTGAAGCGCCGTAAAATGTCGACATAGGCGTTGGTGAACTGGACCGAACGACGAGAACAGCCTATCCAGTGTGTTGTCGGCAGTTAGTTCGCAAAACTAGGGCTTCTAGCGGTAAACACATGCTAATCCATTTGATTTACGGGCCGACCTGCAGCGGCAAGACAGACGTTTCAATTTAAATTGCACGAGAGACCGGACGGCCGGTCATTGCGTTGGATCGTGTACAATGCTGTTCTCAAACGCTATGGGCAGCGGGGGTGCCTGGGATCCCGAATTGCAATCTACCCAGCGGGTTTACTTGGATACGCCCCCTAACCGCGGGCACATCCACGCCGTGACTGCGTAAGCTGATCATGCACGTGGATGAGCTTAGATCTCAGCCAGGGCTCACTCGAAGCCAGCTCGTCTCCCTTCTCAATTCACATGCGCGAGTCAGCATCGGGCTGGCGCTTTCAGTGGCATGTAAGGCGGTTGCGGCTCGGCAACTCCGACGCCTTTGTAGAGAGAGCAAAGCATCGGGTCACAGACATGTTTGTCCCAAGACAAGGACGACCTTCATCGCTACAGGAACTTGTGGCTCACTGGAATGACGATGCAGTCCGTCCCACGTTAGAATACTTTGACGGATATCGTTGCGCCATTCGTTTTGCGAGAGAGCACAGCCTGACCATCAGCGAAATGCCGCGCCTTCGCGAAGAGCTCCAACAACGTTGGCAAGAAGGCGATTTTTCAGAATGGCAGCTTAGTGGGAGCCTCCCTAACTCGCTGCGGTGCTGGGACGGTAGCTCCTGATAATTATGTTAAGTGTCTGCGGGAGCAAGACTAAGACTGGTGCTGGGCGACATAAGCCGTGTGGCAGCGGAAGCATTGCTCTTGCTACGGTGGATACGGAGGAGGCCACATGACTGAACCGCTCATTCGGGCATGGGATTGGAATGCGATGGCAAGTGATGGCGCGGTACGCTTTCGGCGTGGGCCGCAAGATTTGCGGCGGTGTGCGAATCTTGACTGGACATCGCGAGGGCGACGCTGTCCTGGCGCTGCTATGACTGATGCGCACGACGGGGTATTAAGCCTGCAACGGGCGCCTTGTCGAGCATGGCGTCCGCCCGGGAGCCGCTTCAGCCGCCGTTCTCGTCCTTCAGGCTCTTCAGATGCGTTGCCAGAGACACCTCCGTGCCGCCGAAGCCGGCCTTCCCAATGGTGGGTCGAGCCGTCGCTTACCCGTGCTTGCCTCACAGATCCGCGACCGAGAACCCAGCCTCATGCTCCAATAGCAGCTGCGAATCACGTAATGCCGTCCTCTGAGTGGGCCATGAACTTCAATCCGGACTTGATCGCAGTGGCAACGTCAACACGCACAAAATATCATGAGAACCCAGATTGTCGCCGACAGGTCATCCCCTGCTATCGGCTCCGGCTCATTTCACCCTCCGTTGAAGACGTCCGTAGGACCTACTTTCGGATTATCTCACCTCTTAAGGCAATATCGCTGCGAAGGCGCGAGCCCGATGCACCCCCTGGTGAAGGCCGTCGGCCATGGCAGCGATGCGCCAATGTAGCTCGGGCGCAAGCCCCGCCATGCCTGCTCCAAGGGCTCGGAGAGCCGAGACGCGTTCTATGGGCAGGTTGAAAACCTCGGCGAGGGCGACAAGACGCTGCTGGAGCTCGGGGGCAAGCCCTGCGATGCCCGCTCCGAGGGCCCATAGCGCCGTGATGCGATCTGTAGGCCGGGCGAGCCCCTCCGCGAGGACGACAAGACGCTGTTGGAGCTCGGGTGCAAGCCCTGCCACACCCGCTCCGAGGCCAGTCAAGGCCGAAGCGCGATGCTGGGACGGACCGAGCCCTTCGGCCAGGACGAGGAGACGCTGCTGAAGCTCAGGTGCAAGCGCTGTCAAGCCCGGTCCGAAGCCCAATAGGCCCGCGGCGCGACGTCCAGGGTCGTCAGGTGCTTCGACGAGGACGACGAGACGCTGCTGGAGCTCGGGGGCAAGCCCTGCCACCGCCTTTGCGAAGCCCTCCAGGGATTTGGACCGAGACCAAGGCTCAAGCCCTTCGGCGAGAAGGACGAGACGCTGCTGGAGCTCGGGGGCAAGGCCTGCCACGCCCGCTCCGAGGCCCCTCAAGGCCGAAGCGCGGTCCCCGGGCTGGTCAAGCCCCTCGGCGAGAACGACGAGACGGCGCTGAAGCTCGGGGGCAAGCCCAGCCACACCTGCTCCGAGGCCCTCCAGGGCCTTGGACCGAGGCCAGGGCGCAAGCCCTTCGGCGAGGAGGACGAGACGCTCCTGGAGCTCGGGGACAAGTCCTGCTACACCCGATCCGATGCCCCTCAACGCCGAGCCGCGACTATCATGGTCGCCAAGTCCTTCTGCCAGGACCACGAGACGCTGCTGGAGCTTGGGGGCAAGGCCTGCCAGACCCGCTCCGAGGCCCCTCAAGGCCGAAGCACGGTCCTTGGGCGGGACCCCCTCGGCGAGGGCGACGAGACGTTGCTGGAGCTCCGGCGCAAGCTCTGCCACGCTTGTTCCGAGGCCCTGCAGCGCCAAGTAGCTATACAAGGGCCCAACTCCCTCGCCCAGGGCGACGAGACGCTGCTGGAGCTCGGGCGCAAGCCTTGCCACACACGCTCCGAAGCCCGATAGGACCGAGGCACGAATGCAGGGGTGAAGCAGTCCCTCGGCAAGCGCCACCACGCGCTGCTGGAGCTCGGGCGCAAGCCCTCCTGTGCCCTTGCCGAGGGCTCGGAGGACCGAGCCGCGTTTCGACTGGTCAACCGTTTCGACTAGCGCGACGAGGTGCTCCAGCTGCACTCTGGTGAGGCAATTGAAGTTGCGCGCGAGTGATTCCATCACGCCGGGCTGCATCAGCAGCGGGGCGCCGGGTTGGGGTTGCGTCAGCCTGCTCCAGATCGCCTGAACCTGGATAGCCCGTTGACGCGTTTCTTGAGGCGCCGCGACTATCATGGCTGCCACACGCAGCTGTTGATTTGTTTGTGACATGCTCAGCAGACCGATCGGGCTGAGCCGCTGAGCAATCTCACCGAGAATCTCCGGCGGCAGATCAAGGATACTGCTGGTGTGCTGGCTGCTCAGAGGACGAAACGCTTGATCTTGAGGCTCAGAGCGCGTCTGCTCCACCACAGAACAGGATGATTGACCGGGTCCTTCAACGCCAGCCGGCGGTCCGATGAGAGAATTGTCCCTGATATCACGCTCGACGGGGTTGAATGCCGAGATGGGCGCCTTGCCACGCTCCTCAATGCCCCTCATGATTCACCTCCTATTGCTACCAACTGAATGAGATCATCGTGATTATCGCGCAGCGGAATCCTCAAGGATCGGGCAGTTCCTAGAGCGTCGCTGGCTTGACGAGGTTGAGCCCGCGAATTGCTCGATCCGACAAGTTGCTTTCGGTTATCGACCATGCGGTGAGCTGCCCTGTCAAAGGAGATCCGGATGAAAGCCGCCAGTTCCAGGCGGCCCTCCAACGACTTGACCAACATCGGCGGCACCAATGGTGGCGAATGTCAAACCGCTAGAAACAACCAGCATTTGGAAATTCCGAGTCACCAGCAGTACGGACCTGGGAGATGTTCAGCATCATGGCTCGTCGGGGCGCTCCTGTGGTTTGTGGGAGGCATCAGTTCGATGTCTCGGACCGTCTTCATCGTCAAAATGGTTTCATGCAAAAGACGTACCGCTTCAAACGATCGACATTGATCCGAGCGCTTATGTCGAGGGGATGGAGACTTTACCTGCTTAGTCAGCGGCGTGGATGTCGGCACTGGCCACGGCGGAGCTTCTGCCTGCGGCGTTGCCCCGCGCCGTTTGGAGCCTGGTTGAAATTGCTGGGATTCTGGATCGATTGTATGTGGTATCCATCGTTGAGTTTCCAGTCGGTTGACGATTTCCTGTGCAGGAGACCCATCTCATCGCTCTGCGCCCGATCCGGCATGTGCGCGACGAGCTTGCAAACCGGCACATAAAGCTCTTCGATCAGCGGCCAGACCCTCTAGATCGCAGCGCAGATCGGTCTGCGGTCGTCACGAAAGAACTGGCGTCAGAGCGTCTTTCGCGCGGGCCAAGGTTCCGCTCCTTCTGCCCGGCGACCTCGGCGAGTTCGCCTGCCCTGGTGGGATGACGCCTTAATCGAAGTCGAACGCTGTGTCGGTAATGCTCGCTGCAACGATCCGGCAAGGTAAGTTGCGGGCTCCGCGATTGCTTGCCCGCTTCGATATATCGATCTCTCCGCTTCGTTCGAAAGTGGCATGCCGAATGTCAACAACCCCCCAATCTGTTGCAAACGGAACCAATGCCCACCAAAGCGACCTGTATATTCGGTTGCGCAAACTGGTCTGAATCTTGCTGTGCTTTGTCGATCTTGCTGTGCTTTGTCGCAGCATGAAAAGATTGGGTGCCGGAGGGCGAGTTCACAATATGGGATCGTGAGTGAATGCTCCTTGCGACTATCCGCTTGGCTCCCTGGTGAATTTCGGAAGACAGGCGCGATTAAGTGCTCCTCTGGTCGTCAGCAAGGTGGCGGTTGCCGGGAAAATGATATGTTGAAACAGGGACGGGTTGTACCGGCCCCAAGCATTAAGCGAGGGACAACCGTGGACTATAGTGCGGGAACTGATGTATCGCTGGAACCCCGCAGTGTGTGCAAAATGTGGTGGTCGCCAGCCAGTGCGGAATGGGGTCACTCTCGGCTAAAAGCAGGGGCGCTGCTGCCGCAGCCATGAGCGGATACAGCCGTATTCTAATTCTCTTCACCCCTGCCAAGACTATCCCATGCAGCTACGCCACCTCCGCTATTTCGTGAGCATCGTTGATGCTGGGAGCTTCTGCCGGGCAGCGGCCACTATCCATGTGGCGCAGCCGGCCCTCAGCCAACAGATCGCTGGGCTTGAAGCCAGGCTCGGCGCCACCCTGTTGCATCGCAGCGCACGGGGCGTTTGCCCGACCCGTGCGGGCAAGGCCTTCTACCGGGAGGCCGTCTCCATCTTGGAGCGGATAGAGCAACTGCGCGGCATCATTCGCTCCGCGGAGGGAGAGCCAGAAGGTTCGGTCGGGGTCGGCATGTCTTCGACGCTCGCCGTCTCCCTCGCTGCCACCTTGGTGGGCGCCTGCAGGACGGCACTCCCCAAAGTGACCCTGCGCTTGGTCACTGGGGATTTTCTCCGCATTAGGTCGCTCGTTGAATCGCACTCGCTCGACGTTTGCATGGTCTTCGAGGATACACCTACCCTCGGCGTTTCCCGCAAACCGCTGTTCCGCCAGCGCCTCTATCTTGTCCAGCCTGCCAACACAGAAGACGTCGCGCCTTGCGTGTCCCTCGAGGAGCTGGCGGCACTTCCTCTCGTGCTGCCGGCACGGCCGCATATGATGCGTGACGCACTGGACCGGGCATTTGGAGTGGCCGGCGTGCTACCCAACTGCGTGGCTGAGGTTGATACACTCTACAGCGTGCTCTCCTTAGTCAAAGCCGGCGTAGCAAGCGCGATCGTTCCCAAGGGGGATTTCTCGGATATTCCAGGCCACGAAGCTCTGAGGCCCGCGGTCATCGATCCGCCGATACATCTGACGGCATGCCTCATCTCATCCGCCAACATGCCGCTCACCTCCGCCGCTGAGGCGGCAAGTGCCCTGCTCGTCACGCAGATAGAAAAGCATCTTAGCGAAGCGCGGCCCTTCGAATGGGAGCGCGTTCCAATTCAATCATTGTCCAGAGGCGAGTAGGGGCCTGTCTTTGGACGACATCTCTTTGGCGACCGAGCGATTTCGCTACAGACCCACTGAGCTGGTTTCAGCTGATGCCCTGCGAGCGCTTCCGGTTGCAATTTTCTGCGCATGGCGCACATGGCGGTTGATGATGTTCATTTCACCTGATTGCCCCAGACATCGCCACCCGACCAAATGCTGAAAGTAAGATCGGCAGCGCTGCCCTCCAAGACATCCTGCTTTCGAACCTGCGTTCGAACCCCGGTCTGCGTGATCGGTGCGGTGATGGAGGAGGTTCTCAAGCCCAGATGGACGAGGTGCTGGGTGTTCTAAGGGGGAGCCTACACCGGAGACACTTTGGCGATCGGACGGGCTATTACGGCCCCCCTCTCAGCCGTATCGGCAAGCTTGAGCTCCGGGTTCGTAGGACCTGGCCGGCCCTTTCCACCGAGCTATTCAGCGCCAGCGTTCGGAGCGGGTTTTTGCGACGCTTGCGAAATGTACGTTGATCATGTGTCGACCCGCAAGGCTAGTCGATCACCAATGAACTGTGAGGTCATGCTTTCTCGGCTGGCCGAAAAGCATCAACAAGCGGCTGCAGGCGGGCTTCAGGCTGCGATGGCCCGCGTTTGTTGCGTCTGGGATCCTGATCAGCGCGTGCCCCGCCAACCTTGACCTTGCTGCACGTTACGCCTTTGATTCTGAGTCGCCACTGCCTATCAAGACCATGAGGGTGAATGTACGTCAGAGCTCATTCATAAGAATGGCGGATGATCCAATATCGACACGGTATTTGCGTCTGGCCCGCGTTGGGTCGATTGGATGTAAACGACAGCTCAACGATTGAGCGGATGGCCTTCCCGCAAGTGCAATCATTCGGGACATCCGTTGCCGTGACGAGAAGGATTCATTGGAACCCGATGATTTGCATCAACAGCCTGCCCAAACCGATCGCGTCATTGGGCAGCTTACCCGCCTCGTGAATGAATAGCCGAGAAGGCACGTGATCGATCTGCCTTGCTATAGTTCGCGAGAGGCCGCCGCCATTTCGCTTCTCGCAGCTCGCTTGCCGGCTGCTTTCAGCCTCACCGGCATCGACGTGGCAGCCGTCATGCCGGATTCGACACCACCGCGTGTTCCGATAGATTGCCGTCGGTTTATGTTGCGCCTGAATGGCCATGATTTCCGCATCTCGATCGACCCGACGCTCCTTCCGTCCAAAGCGGTGAGACATTGGCCAGACATCACGTCGCTGCCACTGGATGACAGCTTGCGGGAAATTCTGTTTGACACCGTCCTGCGCGATATAGCGGTTCAGGTGGAACGATGGTGCGGTGAGCGGCCCATCTGGTCGTCGTCCGAGATCAGCGGAGTGCTTCCCTACGCAGTTAGGCTTGTTCGCTTGGGGGGGGCAAACAAACTCCTCGGGCTTGTAGAATTCGGTGCCGGCGGGCTCGATTGGATCGCCGACTGCTGCTGCGATGCGCTGCCGGTCGTGTGCACAGTGCTCGACGATCTGGCCTTCTCTCTCGATCTGAGGGTCGCTCGCGTGACCCTTGCCTTGGCGGAACTACAAGCACTCGCGCCGAGTGACATCATCCTGCTCGACACCTCACCGGTCGCTCGTAACGGCGCGATGACCGTACTGCTGTGCCTATCGGGCAATTCACGATTTCGGGCCTCGATCATGGACGGCCGCCTCGCAGTCCTTTCAGCAGTGGACCACATGATGGAAAAACCAGAGCCTCTCCCTCCGGAAACCTTCGACAGCATCGACCTACCGGTCGATGTGAATGTTGGACGCCTGACCATGTCATTCAAGCAGCTTCGTGAACTCGCTGTGGGCCAAGTACTGGATCTTGGTTTCGACGCAACGAGCAATATCACTTTGCGAGTTAACGGCAGGGTGGTCGCTGCGGGCGAGTTGGTGCGCATCGCCGATCGAACCGGTGTGCGTGTCTTAGACATGCGCCTACAACGCGGCGAGCCATGAACACCGGGTTGCCTGATCCCGTTGTCTTGATCGTCTTGACCGGGGCGCTCGCAGTCGTCCCATTCCTTGCGATTACCGTCACGTCGTATGTCAAACTGGTGGTCGTGTTCGGCCTGGTCCGCAATGCTCTCGGCATTCAGAACATCCCGCCGAACATGGCACTGAATGCGGTCGCCATCCTGCTCTCCGTTTATATTATGCAGCCAGCGGCCCAAAACGCATATGAAGCAGTGCGCAACAAAGAGATCGCGTTTGAAGATCTCCGTGGGCTCGGCGAAACCATACCGCTAGTTATAGAGCCATTTCGCGACTTTCTCCTGAAGAACACGTCGCGACAGGAACGACAATTCTTCGCCCAGACCACCCGTGAACTATGGCGCGAAGCGGACGCCGCCGCGGTTACTGATAGCGATTTTATGATTTTGATCCCGGCATTCATCACATCCGAGTTGGCGGATGCGTTTAAGATAGGTTTCCTACTATTCCTGCCTTTCATCGTCATAGACCTGATCATATCGAATATTCTTTTGACAATGGGAATGATGATGGTTTCACCGATGACAATCTCTCTGCCGTTCAAGCTGTTCTTGTTCGTCGCTGTGAACGGATGGCAGCGCCTGATCCACGGCCTGGTACTGTCCTATGCGGGACCATCGTGATGAGTACCGCCACTCTCGCCAACATTACCATCGACGCGCTGAAACTGACTCTGATTCTATCGATGCCCATGATCGTCGTCGCTACAGCGGTCGGGCTGGTTGTCAGCGTGGTGCAGGCGCTAACCCAAATTCATGAGCAGACGCTTCCGTTCGCGGTGAAACTGATATGCGTAAGCCTGGTTCTGCTGGCAACTGGGAGCTGGATCAGTGGGGAGTTGTATCAGTATACGCTGAACATCTTCGACAAGATAGCAGCGATGTAAGTGCAAAGGTGGGAGATGCTCAATCGGTCTGTTATCTCGCGCGGTGACTATGAGGGCCATTCCAACGAGTCGCTCTCGATCAACTTATCTGATCCGCCCCATGTCGCAATTGATCCGTCTCTCTTGCATACTGCCGTTGTCGTCTTTGCACTCGCATCCACGCGTACTGCGGGCATGATGCTGATTATACCCTTTTTGGGGCGTGGCATTGTAACCGGACTGGCGCGGAACGGCGTAATCATGGCATTGAGCCTCCCGGTGATGGCGCATGCTTGGGCAACCAGGCCCGCGAACCTCGAGATTTGGCATCTGCAGATGTTCCTTGGCTTGGGGCTGAAGGAACTCTTACTCGGGATCGTACTCGGTATGCCGATTGCCGCGACTGTCTGGGGTGTTGAGGCGGCGGGCACCTTCGTTGACAACCAGAGGGGCGCCGCGATGGTCAGCCTCTTGAATCCGGCCAGCGGCAATCAGGTCTCGCCGCTTGGAACGCTGCTGGCGCAGCTCTTCGTCACCTCACTGTTTGTCACCGGGGGCTTCTCCGAATTGATCAATACGCTCTATCGCTCCCACGACGTCTGGCCTCTGTGGAGCTTGCTGCCTGCATTCGGTCCGGCATTTGCTACGGGGGTTCTGCATCTCGCAGATGTTGTCATGCTACTGACTTTACTTCTCGCCGGTCCAGCCATCGTTGCCATGTTCCTCAGCGAAATCGGTCTGGCACTGATCGGCCGCTTCGCACCACAACTGCAGGTCTTCTTTATCGCCATGTCGGTTAAGAGTGCGGTGGCCCTCCTGCTCTTGATCCTTTCGCTCACAATCGTTCTGGCCGAGGCGGATCAATACGTGCCATCACAGTTCGCCGTATTCAACCTCGTCGCGAAATGGTTGCCATGAACGGCCAAAAGACGGAAAAGCCTACTCCCAAAAGGCTTCGCGCCCTGCGCAGGAAGGGACAGGTGCCTCGGAGCAATGAAGTCGTATCCGCGGCGCTGACCATCGCATTCTTCACCCTGTTCTTTGCCTCCTTGTCTGGCATGATAGACCGGCTCGAGGCAATGATCCTATTGCCTATACCGCTTCTCGAGGGTGACCTCCTGAGCGTCACTCACAAGCTTCTGCGGTCCTATGTTGCCGAACTACAATTTTTGCTCGCGCCCTTCATCGGCATCGTTCTGGTGATCGGCGTAGGCGCCAACGCCCTACAGAATGGCCCGATGTTCGCGCCCAAGGCGGCCGCGCCGACGCTGAAGAGGCTCAGTCCCAGTGAGAACATCAGGAGGATCGTTTCGCTGGCGAGCTTCATCGAAGTGGTCAAGTCGATTGGAAAGATTCTGATACTCGGCTCTGTTCTGCTGCTTGTTTTGCGAGAAGGTATGCATGCACTCGTCTGGACGCCGAGTTGCGGAATCTCCTGCCTGAGGGCGGTGACAGGTAACCTGCTTCTCGGTATCGCAATCTATACCGCATTGAGTTTTCTCACGGTGGCAATTGCACACTTCGCATTCGAGCGCTGGCAATTCACCAAGAAAAACATGATGTCGAAGGATGAAGTGAAGCGGGAATACAAAGAGACTGTCGGCAATCCCTTGGCCATGGCAAAACGCAAACAACTACATGTGGAGTTGCTTGCAAAAGGTATTTCGGCCAAGCGCGCAGGGCGGCCGTCTTGATCACCAATCCGACGCATGTTGCCGTGGTTTTTATTACGACCGGCGGCACGCACCCTTGCCTCTGATCGGTGCAATGTACCGATCTCGCGCCGCGGCATAAGCCTGCGCTGTGGCTACCTCTGTGCCGGTCGTGCGAAACATTCCGATGGCGCGCCAGCTGCTAAAGGACGGACAACGACCAGACGAGTCTATTCCATCAGTTTTACGCAAATTCGCGGGGCTTCTCCGAGCGCTTGGTAAGCGCAACCAAAGCCGGCCATCGGTCGCGTAAATCTCCGTTCAAGGTGAAAAACAAAAGCTTTCGGCTGCTGCTGGTGGCTCCGTCGGGCGGCTCATATTTTGTGAATATGCAGACATAACGAGCTTATATTTGTCGCCCGTGGAATGACATCATACTACTGTTGTGGCGGTTTGTCTTGCGCACCAGCCAATCGGGCCGTTCGGCTCGATGGTGTGTTCCCCAGATGTAACTGCCATGGGAGCAAGCACCGAAACGAGTTGATGGGAACATGTGGATCCGCGCAGCCTTGCACCACTCAGAAAGGATGGCAAGTCTGCTCCCAAAGGGTGGGACAGTGAATTGCCGCTGGGATCCAGAAGGACAGGATTGGCCAGCCGCTAAGCGATCCGTCGCCAGAGCGCACCGAGCCAGGGCGATTCATGATCCGAAATCGCCGCTTCGAGCCATTCTGATCGGGTGGCGATTCGAGCCTGTCCCGGTGCCCGTGGACTCATGGCGCACTGAAGCTGTGGAGGCAAAGGAAGAGCGCAAGTGGCGGGTGATCAGAGCGTCGGTGCAGAGCTGCATGATTTCTATCGGGCCACGCTCTCCAGCGGCCCAGGACCGCTTCGGCTTTATAGGGAGATCCTCAATAAGTTTGGCGTCGAGGGCTTTGCACGGCATATCGCCTTTCTTACACGTACGCTCGGCCAGGACATCGCTTCGGCTGGTCCGTCGGTCGAGCCTGCCCGGCTGCGTGAGATCCTCGGCGGATTGTCGGCGTTGCGGGTGCTCGATACCGTGCACGAGTTCTGCGAAAAGATGGTCGATCGGATACAGCGTCGAAGTATGATCGACATCACCGCTACCGGCGTGATGCAGCAGTTGTTGCCGCTCGTCGAAGATGCCGTTCCTAGTCCATCCAAGATCATTCCCATTCCGGAAAGGTTTGGAATCTCTGCCGTTCAATTGGATCTGCACATCGCCGTGCTGCGCGAATCCCGAAATCTTCTCGCGATGATTCCGGTCGGGGTCTACCGCGACATGGAAGCCCGAAAAAAGACATTGCGGGCAGTAGAGGCGGCAATGGACCTCCGCATTGAACAGGAAGAGAGTGCATGAGCGAAGGCGCCTATTCACGCTTTTTTGCTCGGGCTGGTCTTAACACGGATGTTCCCATCAAGGCTGTTGATGCCACAGCGCAGTGATCCATGAATAAAATCAACTTTGATAACCTGAATCATTCAACTTCGACTGCGCGTAGGTCGGCGGAACTGCGCCCAACGCGCCTCGACTTTGGCGGCCTGATCCAAACCGAACTTGTGGCGCTGCTGGAAGCTGTTCGCAAACCCGTGGTCGACACTCGGCCGGCTTCACAATTCGATCTGCTATACGACGCCCCCACGGTCGACGACCTGATGATGGCAGCCTTCGCCCCCCCGATCGCAAATCCCGGAGTCCTCGACTCGCCGACATACGCCACGACCCTCAAGGCCGCACATGCATCGCTGGGCGATCTCGCAGCACAGGCGCAGGACTCAGATTGCGCGGTGTACCGCGACGCGCTCTCGGTACTTGATCAGGAGCTAGCCGACCGAGTTCTTTTCGAGAGCGCCTGCCGCGCTCTGATGCGAGGATAATGCTGATGAAGCCTCTCCTCAGTTCCGACAAGCGCGATGCTGTATCGGCCCTTGCGTATCTCTACCTCAAGTTTGGCTACTTTCACAATGCAGCCAAGCTTCTGCTCGCCCTCGACCATCTTGACTCTGGACCGGGTTGGGCACGACAGGCACGCTGTCTGGCGTTGCTGCGAGCGGGGCACTGCGAAGAAGCCGCTGTTGAGGCGGGCCGGCTTCTTGTCCATGCACTGGATGGCAAGGACCGATTCCGGGTGATGCAGGTGCGGGCCAAGGCCTGTTGGAAACTCGGCCTCAGGTCCGAGGCGAGAGCCTGTCAGCAAATGGTCGCAATACTGCTGACAGAGGCGGCCGCGCCGGGTGCGTCGTGGGGGAGGGCAGTGTGAAATTTCTCAACGGAGTCCTGGCTGTTGCGACTGGCCGGAACGATATCATTCTGGCGGGGCTGTTAATTGGGATCATCTTCATGATGATTATTCCCCTGCCGCCGGTTCTGATGGATGTGCTGCAGGCTGTCAACCTTGGAATCTCCGCGCTCCTGCTGATGGTCGCAGTCTATATCAAGTCACCCCTCGCGTTCGTCTCATTTCCGTCGGTGCTTTTGCTGACAACGCTCTTTCGGTTGTCGCTCGGCATCGCTGCGACACGCATGATCTTACTGCACACGGAGGCCGGCCGGATCATCAAGACTTTCGGCGATTTCGTAGTGGCTGGGAATCTCGTGGTGGGTGCGGTTACCTTCTTGATCATCACAATCGTGCAGTTTGTGGTCATCACGAAAGGGTCCGAGCGCGTGGCTGAAGTCGCTGCACGCTTTTCGCTCGATGCGATGCCGGGCAAGCAAATGAGCATTGACGGCGATCTGCGAGCGGGCGGTATCGATATCCAAGAAGCACGTCGACGCCGCACCGCCGTCGAGCGCGAATGCCAGTTGTACGCGGCCATGGACGGTGCCATGAAGTTCGTCAAAGGCGACGCAATCGCAGGCTTGATCAGCATCGTCGTCAACATCTTGGGCGGCCTCGCAATCGGTACACTGCAAAAGGGCATGGGCTTACACAAAGCCCTTGAGATTTACACGATCCTGACCATCGGGGATGGCCTTGTCAGTCAGATCCCGGCTCTCTTCACCTCAATCTCGGCAGGCTTCATCGTCACGAGGGTGGGCGACAAGGACAAGGGCTCAGATCTCGGCACCGAAATTGGAGATGAGGTAACTGCCCAGCCACGTGCGCTGATCGTAGGATCCTTTAGCCTACTCCTGTTCTCGCTGGTACCTGGTTTTCCTTCGATGATTTTCGTTATCTTGGCAGTATTGTCTGGAGGCGGCGGCTGGTTGTTGCAGCGCAGTCGTGCGCCTTCTGCGCCGTCGGTGAGTTCCTACTCGATCGGCGGCATGAGAGCGCTTGAGACGGCGTCGGACGGGCCGGCTGAACCTGGCGGCGGAGGCGGGGATGCCATCACGCTCACGATCCCGGTGATGGTCGACATTGGTCGCGACGTTCAGGGCATCATCCGGCCGGACTCGCTTAACAAGGAATTGGCCGCTGTGCGACATGCGCTGCTTCTCGATCTCGGTGTTCCCTTTCCCGCCATTAATCTGCGTGTCAACGACAACAACAAAGATGGCACGTACACTATCATGGTCAACGAGATTCCATGTGGTGAAGGATCCTTACCAGCGCAGCACCTGCTGGCTCGTGATCTCCCCGAGAACCTCGACATGGTGGGTATTCCGTATCTTCCCGGTAAGCCCTTCCTTCCTCAAATCGAGGCCACCTGGGTCGACGTCGCACATCGCCAGTCGTTGCAAGCCGCCGGTATCCCATTTTTGGAACCGGTTCAGATAATCAGCTACCACATTGGTTATGTCCTGCGCCGGCAAGCGGACGAGTTTATCGGAATCCAGGAAACGAAAATTCTGCTGAACAACGTGGAGGCATCTTTCCCGGAACTCGTAAAAGAGGTGCTGCGGACAGTTCCCCTGCAGACGATTTCTGAGATCTTGAAGCGACTGGTGTCCGAGGAGGTCTCGCTGCGCAACATGCGCACTATCGCCACCGCACTGGTCGAATGGGGACAGAAGGAAAAAGACACCGTTCTGCTCACTGAGCATGTGCGCTGTGCGCTGAAAAGGCAAATCTGTTTCCGGCATTCGGTCGGCAGGAACCTGTTGCCAGCTTACATTCTTTCGCCGGAGGTGGAAGACACGGTGCGTAATGCCATTCGGCAGACGTCCGCTGGCAGTTATCTCGCCCTCGACCCTGGCACAACACGGCAAATCATTGATAAGGTGCGGGAGGCGGTGGGCAATGTTGGCCAGCAGTCACACCAGCCCGTTCTGCTGACTACAATCGATATCCGGCGATACTTGCGCAAGATCATCGAAGTCGATCTTCGTGCGCTACCCGTGCTCTCCTATCAGGAGCTTACTCCCGACATCTCGGTACAGCCGCTGGCAAGGATATCGCTGCCGTGAGTGAGCCGAATGTGGAAAGCGTTACTGGCACTGGCGATGATGCCCAGCTGATCTTGCGCGTGCTGTCCGGTCCCAACCGGGATGCAGAGACGTCACTGGAGGAGGGAGTCTGGTCGATCGGTGCAAGTGATACCGATGACCTCACCTTCGCCGACCCAGAGCTGGCCGCCACACATCTTCGCATTGGCATCGAGGCGGGACGCATCGATATTATTGCCCTCGCACCGGGCGTACGCATCGGCGCCAAAGATCTCCCAACAGACGACTGGACAGTGCTCGGACCGCTGACGCCAGTGCAGGTTGGTCGGACGATCTTTGCGATCGGCCCGGCCCGGAGCAGCTTTCCCGAGATCGACCCCTTGGTGCGAAGCAGGGAGCCGGTTGGATCGACGCATCGTTCCGCCCGCCCCGAACTGGCGTCGGCGGCTCTGCACGGCCGGCAGATACATCTCATGAGGGGCTCGGGGACGCGGCGACTACGGCTCGGCGCGGTGGCTTGCGCTCTCCTGATTCCGCCGGTCGTCGGGGTTTGGACGGCAATAGGACGAGGTCCCCCCTCCGCCCTGAAAGCGGCGGCGGACGCTGACCCGATGAGGACAGCGCCGGATATCAGTCCCGAATTAGACGTCGCGCGCAACGACAACACCGCAGGAGACCTACGACCTGGAGACGATGCTAAGCTGAGGGCCGCCCTGAGCAACGCCGGCGTTGAAGCGGAAGTGTTATCGAAACGACCGGCCACTGTGTCGGATTCGCAGCTCATCGATCTCGTAACGACGGTCATACGCGGCTTCGGGATCGAAGGTGGCGTTCGGGTGATCGGCACCGGGCACATCACGATCACAGGATATGGACCCAGCGATGCGAAGGTCGAGGCGGCGCTTCATCGCCTACGGCAGGATATTCCAGGCCTAAGAAAAGTTGAAAACGCCATCGTGACACCCGAATGCGCTCGCGCTTTTCTAGAGACGGCCATGACGGCCCAACTCCGTCGCTCCACTCACATCTTGACGAAGTCCGATGGCCTGCTCGTTTCGGGCGCTCTGACTGCGATTGCTTTTGAAGCCTGGGAGAACGTCGCTTCCCGCTTTCAGCAGAAGTTCGCGCCCTACATCCAGCTTGAGACGCAGTTCACGCCGGTCATATTGCCGGCGCTGAGAGGTATACACCTCGGCCGAATCCCGTTCATCGTCCTTGAGAATGGAATGCGCCTGAAGGTGGGCGACCGTCTCGAGACCTTGGGCCAGATCGTTGCCATCGATCGAGACGGAGTTTTTGTGCGCCTCGGCGCGGATGAGGTGCATGTTCCTTATCAGAGCACGCCCAGTTGGATAGCGGAGGAGAAAGGATGAGCGAAATCATGGCCCAGTTTGAGCTGCAAAGGCAGCTGCTAAGTGATTTCGACGGTGCAAGGAGATCTGCCCTGGAGAGGGAATTCGATACATGCCGGCAATCGTTGAAGCGTGAAATGGATGGTGGCGTTTTAAGGCAGGAATTCGAAGTCTTGGCAGCCATTGTGGACGCGATAGATGCGGCGAAAGAGGTGATCAACGCGACATGGGAAGCTATCCCGATACACAAATGTCGCTAACTTGGAGATAGAGATGGAAATCAACCACGGCCACAGCCCTAATCTAAGCAGAAGCCTTGGAAGCGCCACTGCTGCAGCAGAAAGAAATCTTAACAGCTTCTTGAATTCCATGGACCCCAGCAACGCGTCCGATCTTATTAAGCTTCAATCTATCAGTCAGCAATGGAGCCTCAGCCTAAATTTGGAGTCCGGCATGATAAAGTTGATTTATGACGCCCTGAAGGGGGTGTCCCAGAAAATCAGCTGAAGATTTTTGCTAGATACCAGCAGTTCATTTCTGATGCGAGCCGGCATGCTGTTTTGGCAGCGCTGTGCACCCCTATGCATGGAGCGCAGGATTGCCTCAGCGAGGGTCGGGAGCGATTGCGGGTGACGGCTCGTGCATGCGCTTTCACAACGCGTCAATCGCGGGCAGCAAATGCAGGCGGATACGACACTCCGGCCGCGCCCGCGGCCTTGACCCGAGGCCTACGCGAAATGCGTGATGCTCGACGTCAGCAGACCGGGAAAGCCCACCGGCAACGCCTAGATCGAAGCGTTCAACGGCCGCTTTAGGGAGGGTGGCTGAACGCCCATTGGTGGCGCGGAGCCGAGGCTCTAATCGCCACTGGATGAAACTTTCGTGGCACGTCCGGCGGCAAGGCGCGTTTTCTGGGCATTTCCAAACGGCGAGGAAAGGACGATTTTCCGCAACGTACAATCACCGTCGTGGGGATCTTGCTTGCCTTTTCACTCGGCTTCGTCATGCACTGGGCTGCCAACCCCATGCCATGGGAATTTTACGACTTGGTTGCCGTTGTGCCGATCCTGTTCGGTTCGCGTTGCAGATGCGGGCTTTCGATGTTGCTCGACATGAGTTCGCTGCGCCGACCCATCTACGAACGCGCTAACCGCATGTTGATGGCGGGTATCATCCTGACCGCATGCGTGGCGCTGGCCATCCTGCTCGATCTCTTCGCGACGTCGGTGAAGGGCACGCTGCCCGGCGCTTGAAGGCCTGTTACCTGCGCTTTGGTGCTGCCATCGCAAGGCTCAAGAGTTGAATCCGGAGGCCGCTCTTCGGACTGCTGCCTCGGAATCTCCGACGTCAGATCCGATGCACGGCTCCAAGCCGTCTTCCTTTCGGAACCAACCGCGTGCAGGCGCGCCTCTGAGGGGCTTTGTAAGCGCAGCTTGGTGGGCCCGCCGGTCTGCGGACCTTCTGCTCGGCCTCGAAACCGAAGACGAAAACGATGACCTGCGGTGTCTCCGCTTGCGTGTCTTTCGAGCGCCATTGGCGACGTCCTGCATCAGCGGATCGACAACTGGCGGACGGTAGTGCGAATCCGGCACACATTGCTGCACTTGGCACAATTTTCCTCCAGGTCGTTCCTGTAAGCCCCGAATGGCACGATTGGCGGCAATCTGCGCCAGGATCGGCGCTGAAAGTGCCGGCCGTATGCTGCCGTGTTCGGACACCTTCACTGCACTGGCGCCAAGGTAGCCCGTCAACGGACCGCCTGTTAACGTCGAAAAGCCGCCCCGGTGGTTATTTGCCGGACTGCACACCTCACCGCTCCTCAATTAATGCCGATGTGCTGGCTCATCAAGATGATCCACTTGATGCGCAAACGACAGGCGGGGTACACCCACTATCCAGGCCGTGGGTTGTTCAGCAGTTCGAAATTCTCGCTGTCTAGCTAGTGGACATGCTAAACTCCATGTTCTCGGGCTACAGCAGGATTGATCACCGACCCGGCAATAGTGCTGCCCAGGCGGCAGCTATATCCTCCGGCTGGTCAAGTCCGTCCACAATGGCAGTGATGCGCTGTTGTAGCTCGGGCGCAAGCCCCGCCACACCTGCTCCGAGAGCTTGGAGAGCCGAGACGCGATCTGTGGGCTGGTCGAGCCCCTCGGCAAGGACGACGATACGCTGCTGGAGCTCTGGGGCAAGCCCTGCCATGCCCGCACCGAAGCCCCACAGCGCTGAGATGCGGGCTGCGGACTGGTCGAGCCCCTCGGCGAGGACGACGATACGCTGCTGGAGCTCTGGGGCGAGCCCTGCCATGCCCGCTCCGAGGCCTCTCAGGGCCGTGCCGCGATTCTCGGGATGAGCGAGCCCCTCGGCGAGGACGAGGACACGCTGCTGGAGCTCGGGGGCAAGCCCTGCCATACCCGCTCCGAGGCCCTCCAGGGCAGAGGCGCAATCGGCGGGGTCGAGCCCCTCGGCGAGGACGACCAGACGCCGCTGGAGCTCGGGTGCAAGCTTTGCCACGCTTGCACCGAGGACCCCCAGGGCCGGGCCGCGATTCTCGGAGACGTCAAGGCCTTCGGCGAGGGCGACAAGACGCTGCTGGAGGGCAGGAGCAAGCGATGCCATCTTCGCTGCTAGTCCCTGCAGGGCCAAGGCGCGATCGTCGGGCTGATTGAGCCCCTCGGCGAGGACGACGAGACGCTGCTGGAGCGCCGGGGCCAGCCCTGCCGCACCTGCTCCGAGGCCCTCCAGGGTCACGGCGCGGAGCTCAGGGTCGCCAAGTCCCTCGGCCAGGACGATGAGACGCTGCTGGAGCGCGGGTACAAGCGCTGCCAAGCCCGGGCCGAAGCCCAATAGGCCCTCCGCGCGATCTTCCGGGTCGTCAAGTGCCTCTACGAGGACGACGAGACGCTGCTGGAGCTCGGGGGCAAGCCCCGCGACACCCACTCCGAGGCCGTACAGAGCCGAGGAGTGATGTAAGGGGTGGTCAAGTCCCTCGGCGAGGGCGACCAGACGCTGCTGCAGCTCGGGCGCAAGCCTTCCCACGCCTGTCCCGAGGCCTCGCAGGGCCGCGCTACGTTCCCAGGACTGGTGAAGTCCCTCGGCAAGCGCCACGAGGCGCTGCTGGAGGTCGGGCGCGAGTTCTACCAAGCCCGGTCCGATATCGTCGAGGATCCAGTTGCGGTCGTCGTAGTCCTCAAGCCCCTCGACTAGCGCGACGATGTGCTCCTGCTGCACTCTGGTGAGGCAATCGAAGTTGCGCGCGAGTGATTGCATCACGCCGGGATACATCAGCGGCTGCGGGCCGGGTTGGAGTTGCGTCAGCCTGTTCCAGATGGCCTGAACCCGGATCCTTTCTTCAGGCGTCGCGATTGCCATCGCGGCGACACGCAGCTGTTGATCTGTTTGTGACATGCCCAGCAGATCGATCAGGCTGAGCCGCTGAGCAACCTCACCGAGAATATCCAGCGGCAGATCATGGATACTGCTGGTATGCTGGCTGCTTACAGGAGAAAACGCTTGATCTTGAGGCTCAGAGCGCGTCTGCTCCACCACAGAACAGGATGATTCACCCGGTCCTTCAACGCTAGCCGCCGGTCCGATGAGAGAATCGTCCGTGATATCACGCTCGATGGCGTTGAATGCCGAGATGGGCGCCTTGCCACGCTCCTCAATGCCCCTCATATTCACCTCCTATGGATACATCTTGAGATCATCGTGATTGTCGCGCAGCGGAAGCATCAAGGATCGGCAGTTCCTAGAACGTCGCTGGCTTGACCAGGTTGAGTCCGCGATTACTCGATCGGACAAGATCCTTTCCATCGTCGACCATGAGCTGCCCTGTCGAAGAAGACCGGATGAGACCGCCAGTTCCAGGCGGCCCGCCAATGATTGCCCAATATCGGCCGGAACCAATGGTGGCGAATTTCAAAGCGCCAGAAACAATCTGCCTTTGGAAATTCCGTAATGTTCAGCATCATGGCCCATCGGGGCGCTCCTGTGGTTTCCCGCAAAACACGTGCCCCTTCAAAAGGTCAACATTGATCTGAGCGCTTCGCCACAGCCCTCAGCCTCTCAAGACCACTAATCGCCGTGGTCCCCGCATCGCTGACAACGGACGGACGCTCCACATTCGATGTAGTTTCACCGACAGATTATGTCTTGCTTACTACCCAAACTGTTCCGCCGTTGAGCGAATCTTCCAATTCCAGATCCGCTGAGCGTTCTTCCTCCAGGGTGGCGTTGGTGCGCAAGCGGCGAACGAAATCCTCGAATTTGCTAACCTCGCGCCACGCCTCACGTGCCACGCTGTGCGCCTCCTCACGCGCCTGCCGACTGCGGGCGGCCTCAGCTCTGGTCGCATCGAGGCGCTTTTGGAGCAGCTGTTCGTGTTGGCGCAACGAGACGACCTGCGCATTCACCTCGTCAAGATCAATGAGAGCCGCGGCTTTCCCGATTAAGGGATCGTATAGCGCGGCTTCGCGACGGGGTCGGTCTTCCTGCCATCTGCGAAGATCTGTCGAAGCGGTTTCGATTGCCGCGACAGCATTGTCGAGAGCCGCCTGCCGCAGGCGCAACGCATCTTCAGCGCGGCGGCGCCGCAGTTGCTTGAGTTCGAGAATGCGATGTACGGCTTTAGGAATCATGCCAAGCAGGCGGCGAGCGCATCGACCATTGCGTCGAAGCCGATCTGCTCTTTTGTCGACTGTCGCAAGAAGCTTCGTATCTGGTCTATTTTGGCGATCGCTGCATCAGCGAGTGGATCTGCTCCCTCCTTATACTCGCCGACACGCACCAACAGTTCCACCTCGTCGTATTTTGCCATCAGCTGCCGCAGGCTGCCCGCCAACCATTCATGATCGGACGACACGATTGCGCTCATGACACGGCTGATACTCGCCAGAATGTCGATAGCGGGATAGTGGTTCGACATTGCCAAGGCGCGTGAGAGCACAATGTGACCATCGAGGATGGATCGGGTTTCATCAGCCACCGGTTCGGCCATATCATCGCCCTCCACAAGCACAGTGTAGAAGGCCGTTATGGATCCGCGGTGATTGTTCCCCGCGCGTTCGAAAAGCCTCGGCAGTGCAGCGAAAACCGATGGCGGAAAACCACGCCGTGTCGGCGGCTCACCGGCCGCGAGACCAATCTCCCTCAGCGCACGCGCGAAACGGGTTACCGAATCCATGAGAAGCAACACACGCTGTCCTTGGTCGCGGTACCATTCGGCGATGGCCGTCGCGACATAGGCCGCTTTGGCCCGTTCCGCTGCGGAGCGGTCGGAAGTAGCAACGACAATAACCACTCTCGATAGCGCTTCTGCGCCGAGATTGTGTTCGATCAACTCCTGCACCTCCCGGCCTCGCTCGCCGATCAGCGCTATCACAGCCACGTCGACCGCTGCGCCACGCACCAGCATCGACATCAGTGTACTCTTGCCTCCGCCCGCAGCGGCAAAGATGCCGGTGCGCTGCCCCTCGCCGCAGGTTAGAAGACCATCGATCGCCCGTATGCCGACAGGAAGGACTTTGTCGATGATAGGCCGGGATAAGGGGGCCGGTGCGTCCCTGTAGACAGGCACGCGGGCTTCCGGAAGCAGCGGCCCATTGGTGGATTCGTCGAGAGGTCGGCCGAAACCGTCGAGGACGCGGCCCAGCAGATTCCAGCCGGTGGGTACCATGAGGGGCTTTCCCGTTGGGACCACTTCAGTGAGCGTGGAGAGGCCCTGCATTTCCCCAAGCGGTGTCAGAATGGCGACGTCGCACTGAACGCCAACGACCTCCGCCGACAGTTGCAAGTCGTTCTCCGGATTACGAAGAGTGCAAAGGTCGCCAATGCGGGCGCCCGGCGCCGTGGCACGGATGACCGTTCCAAGGATCTGAAGGACCCGGCCGCGGACGTGCATTGTCGACGCCTGCGCAATTGCTGATCTTGCGAGCTGGAAAAAACGATCGATGTCCTCCTGCTCAGGGGGAATGACTGCGTTCGCCGGCTCGGCTGGCTCGGAGATCGATTTAGGCATTTGGGACATTATCATGCTTTGAGTTTGCAGAGGTTTCTAGGCTGCTGCGTAGGCAGCTTTCGATCGCCGCAAGCTGGCTCTCGATGGTGGCTTCGACCAGTCCGGCATCGGTCTCGATGATGCATCCGGCATCATTCACGCGCGCGTCCGCAATTAGGTCGACGGCGCGCGATGTCAGCCTCGGGAGGATCTCGTCTAATCGGCTGCGGACCGCCTCGAGGAGCGACGGTGCCACGCGTAGCCGGACGAGGGATTTGTGCCCCGCGAATTTCAGACCGCGCAAAGCAATCTGCACCGCCGCCTCCACTGGCTCAACAGTTTCGATGATCCGCCGTGCGATCTGCAGGCCCATGTTGACGATCTGCTCTTCATTTTGCGCCATAACCCGCAGAGAATCCGTAGCGATCGCGGTCAGGCGGGCCTCGATTGCCGCTTGTGCCGCAGCCAAGCCGGCTTCTTTGGCGTTCGCCTCGATCACCCGGGCCGATACACGCGCCGCCCCGATGAGCGCATCGGCTTCGCGCCGTGCCTGCATAAGCAGTTGCTCGGCGTCCACCAGCGCCTGTGCGCTGCCCGCCGGCAAGATTCGCCCAGGGCCGAGTATGCCGGCCGATGCAGGTGTCAGCTGAACCAATGCGACCATTTGGGTATTCTCTTACGGACCAGGCGCCGCATCGCATTAAATGCGTCCTCGCCAGCACTGTCGTCACGACAGGCGTCCACCGCCGCCGCCCAGAGTGGCGCGGGACGGCGCAAGCGTAACCGAGTCCGCAGCATTTGCGGAATGCCGCCAATCGCAAGACCGAAGATCGCCGCGCCGCAGTGGAGCAATGCACTGGGCGCGGTCGGAATGTCACAAGCACCGATCGCCGACATCAGTGCGGCAGTCGGCCGCGGCAGGAGTGCGGCCTGCGGAGCGAATGCGACGGCTTCTTCGCCAAGCGCCGCGCGAACCGCCGCGATATCGCTCGTGCGAATAAGTCCTGTCAGGCCGGATGCACCCACCCAGGCGCCAGCTAGCCGCATAAGGCGCACCGCGTCCTGTCCAGGGAGGAACGCGAGCCGGCTTCGTCGCGCGGCGCAAGCGGAAATGATGGCTGACGGTTGGTCACTTTGGCCACGAAGCAGCCAGCGCCCAAGCTTAATACGAGTGAATGGTTCCGCCAGAGCGATATCCAGCGGCATCCATTCTGGCCAACCATGCGCAATTGTGAAATCGAGATCAGCGGCAGGATCGGCAATGCAGCACATCACCGCCTTCGCCCACGGTGCATCAAGCCATTCATCCGACATCGCGGCGGATGTCCCGGCGATCGCTGTTGAATTGTTCGATCCGCTTGATCTCATTGAGACGCTATGGCGGATGTCTGGCGGACGCGACGCCATAGCAGGAACGCGAGGACACCATTGCCGATAAGCGATGCCGCTGTGCCGCACACGAGCCCGACCAGTAGATAGCGTGCGCCCCTGTCCTGTGTCGTGAGGACGGCCGATCTATCGACCGAACGCAGTAAAGCATTATCCTGGCTCGCCGCCAGCAGGATGACGGAAACCCTTTCATAGGACAGGCCCTCCAAGCTGTTTGCGACGAGCTCCTTGATTTTCGGTACTATCTGATCGACGGTGGTGCTGGGTGCGTAACGGACAAGCACAGCAGCGCTCGAGGGGAAGGGCGGGTTTCGATCGTCGCTCATTTCTTGCGGCAACACCACATGGACCCGGGCATTGAGCACGCCATCGATGCTGGTCAGGGTCCGCGACAACTCCTGTGTGATGCCATAAATATAGCGCACACGCTCCTCTGTCGGCGATGAGATCATACCTTCTTTCTTGAAAAGACTGCCCATGTCGGCATAGACGTCGTGAGGCAGTCCGGCGCCGTTCAACACTTCCATGGCAGGGGGGACATCCTTAGTATCTACTGCCAACGAGGCAGTGCCGCCGCTGTCCGTCGTTTTTTCGGCATAGATGCCTTGATCCATAAGCAGTGCGAGCATTTCGTTAGCTTCGTGCGCCGGAAGATTGCGGTAGAGCTCGAGCTTTGATCCGCAGCTCACCATCGTGAACATCAATAGGATTATCGCCAGCTGCTTCAATACAAAGGTCACACCCGCGCACCAGCGTAGATCATTGGTTTTTCAGGAAAGTCTCAAGGCTTTGTGTGGCCTTGCCGACCACCTTGGCCAGCATGTCGCACTGTAGGGACAAAGCTGATATCGTGACCTGTGCGCTCAGCCAATCAGCCGAGTGGATTTCTCCCGGTTTCATGTTCGCCGAAGTGGCTTCTATGGCTTGGGTAAAGCTGGTGCTCAGCTTTTCCATGCTGCTGAGGATGGCGTCTCCCGGTGTCCGGGCGACCCCAGATCCGCGCGCCACCTCGGTCGCTGACCTGTCGTGCTGTAGCGACAACTCGGGCCGAACGGATGCGGGACGAACGGGGTCAATGGATTCAGCCGAAATATTCGACACGAATGCACTCTCCGTTGGCAAAACAGACCTCAGAGCCCCTGGGCTAATGCTGTTCACGCTCACCAGATGTCCCTCTCTGACGGATGTGCGACCGAGCTCTTGCCAAGCGCCACGACGAGTCCATCGACGTCGGGATCTCCACCCGGAACCTGCTTGAGCACGGCATCACGCTGGCTGAGTCGTCCTGCCAGATGGAGAGCCAGAGCCTTGAATGCAATCCCATACGCGTCATTGATATCCGAAAGCGGACGCAGCTTTTCCAGCGCTGCCTCGATATCTCCAACCGTCAAATCGGCCACGGCGTAAGCGATGACGGACTCCCTACCGCCCGGCGCAATGGCATTAAGTCCTTTCGCAATACGTCTGGCCCGCACCACGTCATTCGAAACGCAAGCCAGGAAGGCCGCCTCGGCAAGATGCCGCCGAAAGCCAAGCCCGATCTCAGTGCGACTCCCGGATGAGCCGGACGTACATGAAGGAGACATCGTTATCGAGTTCCTTTCTCTTGGGGATTTGCGCGCCTGGGGATTTGCGCGTCATTTTCCGGCAACCATGCCATCGAGCTGCGGACCGAATTCTAACACGCTCCAGCTTGTTCAAATCGCGCCGCGCCGGCAGGCAAATGGTTTGTTAACTTGCATCCGGGACGACATGATCCATACGCGGCAGCCACTTTGACAAAGGATTTTGCTAACAAGTACGCATCAAGGCGGAAGAGCTCGCCGCCAGTGTTGTTCGATATCGCGCCAGGCACAAATACAAAGACGATATGCATCCATACTCGCCGCATATGAGGCCGTAACCGAGAGCATGTTTGTCATTCCTGATCGGGCTGATGTTCGATGCCATTACGCCTGATGATGAGCACATATCGAAACAATATTACCGGTCTGGTTTAAAAGCAGATATCGACAGTATGACTGGCGATTTATTTGGAGTTCCAGCATGAAGCGCGAGCATCAAGCCGTTGCGGGTAAAGCTCTCGCCTTGAGGCAAACGGAATGCCGGCGTGACGCAAACATCGGCAGACCGTGTCTTGCAGTGGCTGAAGGATTCAGATCATTCGTCCGCCTTGTCGTAGGTGTGAAGCGCGTTGAGCTCACCGACGACGGCGCTAGCACAGTCCTTGAGGGATGGAATGTGCCGTGGGCATCGACCATCAGGCAGTCGCTGCTCTCCAGAGGTCAAAACTTTGCCCGCGAGGCGCAACGCCTGCCATTCCACGGGGGAACGAATGAGTAGCAAAGATCTCGATGAGACGATGGAAACCGCCCGGCAAACGATCGCCCAGGTGGAGAGCTCCTTGAAAGAAAGTCGCGAACAGCTCGCCAGGCAAGCTGAGCTCTTAGGCGATTATGCCATCAGCGGCGATATCGACTCCGCATTCGTTGGAACTCGAGATGAGGACTTTCGGCAAGCTTACACATGTGAACGGCAGGCGGCGCTCACGTCCGATCAGCGACCGGTACGTGGGTCGGGCGTCAAGCTGATACGGCAGATGGTCTGAGGCGGCGATGCAGAAGGTAGAGGAGCAGCGGGTAACGGGGGATGGAGAAGTGGGCACTGTTGAGGCTGCAGGGCTGGCGCGGATTACGGAAGAGCTGATCGCAGGACGAACGGATTTGGCGGCTGTTATTGGGATGACGGATGACGAGCTCGAGGCAGTCTACGCGCTCGGCCATCGTTTCTATTCTGCCGGTAAATACTGCGATGCGCTGAACTTCTTTCGGTTTCTATGCATGCATCGGTACATCGACCCGAGATTTTGGTTCGGATTCGGTGCTGCTAGTCAGATGTTGGGCGATTCAGCAAATGCCGTGCGTGCCTATGGAATGGCTGCGCTGCTGAATGACGAGGATCCGCAGATTCCGTTTCGCGCTGCCAAATGTCTTATCAAGCTAGATCAGCCGGCGGCAGCCGTGAGCGCGCTTGATAGTGTATTGGCGCTTAGCTGCGGCAAACCTGAGCATAAGGATTTGGCTCAGCGGGCGTCGCTGATGCTGCGTCGGCTCAACCCTGAAGCTGATGGTAAAGGAGACTGCGATGCGTAACGTCAACACTACAGAAGCGATCGGTGGACTGAGACTAAAATCCGGGGTGCTAACTGAGGTCGACGCACTCACCAGCAATCTTGTCGCTGGTTTTGGCAAATCTGGCGCTGAACCTTCGCTACCACCAGTCTCTGACGGCGCTGTGGCGCCGGACAGGGTGCCAACGCTACCCCCGCCACGGGCCTTCGATACGATCCAACTCGTCGAGAAATTTCTGGCCCTCAAGATAAAGATGGGCAACGCCCAAGCTGCCGCGGGTACGGAGGATGTACGGCACTGGGGTGAACTGCAGAAGCAGGAGAACGAGAAAATTGCCCGAAAGATTTCCGAGGCGGCGGAGAAGGTGAGAAAAGCGAAAAAGAGTTCGAAGGTCATGAGGATATTTGGGTGGATTGCGATCGCGTTCACCGGGGTAGCAGCCGTAGTCACAGGCGGGCTTCTCGCCGTTTCGACCGCGGCAGTTGCACTCGCCGTGGGGATCCTGACCGAGACGGGCGTCATGGACAAGATGATGCAGGCCATTGCGAAAAGCCTCATCAAAGATCAAGGGATGTCACCGCACCAGGCCGAGCTTTGGGCCACTATCATCACGGTTTTCATCGTCGTTGCTTGTTCGGTGGCCACCTCGGCTGCCGGTTTCCGCAGTGGGGTAAATGGGGCCGCGAGCATTGCCGCGAAGATCACAAGCCAGGCCGACAAGGTAGCGAAGATTGCCATGGCCGGTCAGCACCTTGCGACAGCGGCCCGAACGGGCGAAGTCATTGCTACGTTAGCCGAGGCGTTCGCAGGCGGCGCGAGCGGATTCCTGCAGAAGCAGGCGACGGACGCCCAGGCAGAGACGTTGGATATCAGGAAATTCCTCGCCAGATTGGCGAATCTTCAAGAAGACGAGATCGCACGCATCCAAGAATTGGTCCTCAGCATGACGACCATGACGCAAAGAGTTGTCGATGCGATCGAGGAGCAGAGTCGATCCGCCTCAACTGCCATACGGCACATCGGCTGACGAGCCATAGCTGTCAAATCCCTGCCCAACGCCAGGAGGATATACATGCTACACACCGTCATACAGACAAACCGAATTGGCGGTCATCTATCGCCTGACGGCGCTTCGCAGGAACATCGACCCTTGTTGGTAATGTCCGCGACCTCTAGTGGCCTGGGTACTAGGAACGGCGAAGTTGCGTCAACGCTTGCCGATTCCTGCAAGTTGGCGTGGGCAGGTTCGCCAATGCTCGCAGACATCGACGTTCAAACCGCGGCTGCCGAAACTTTGGGAGCACGGCTCGCCTCAGTTGACATATACGCAGTTGGCGCGTTGCTGCACAGGCTAAATCTGCAGTTCCGTGATTCTGCGAGATTGGACCGGCAGGTTGCACGTGATTGCGATATCGCGGCGCAGAACGCCGCTGCCAAGGCACTTCGCGCTTCCGGGTTATGCCAGCTGGTCGGCACGGTCCTAACCTCCGCCTTCGCAATAGCCGGTGCGGGCCTGAGCTTTCAGGGCGCGCGCAAAGCACAGGCACGGTTCGATGCTGAGATTGGTGGTTGGAAGGCACGCAATGGCAAGACGAGTTTTCAGACCGAGGTGTCCAAGCCGGCTACTAAGCCGGATCCCGAAATATCCCTAGAGGGCAGCCAGCCGCCTCACGTCGCGGTCACGCCGGTTACTAAGCCGGACCCTGAGATAGTGGAGGTTGACCAGCCGCCGCCCGACCTTGGCAAGGCGGCTACTAAGCGGGACCCAGAGACACTCCCAGAGGATAGCCAGCCGCCCGGCGTTGACCTGACTGGGATCTACAGAGCCCAGCAAGTCGCGCAACAAACGACGATGACCTGGAGCGGCGTCGCCACGGGCATATCCGAGCTCGGCAAGATTGCAGGTGCCGGCTTGAACATGGCAGCAACGATAGAGCAGGAGAAAAAGGCGAAGCTGGACGCGGAGGACACCGAGATACGCTCTCGCGCCGAGGATGAAACCGAATACAAGTCGGCATATGAAAGGATGATCAACGATGTTCTGGAAACGCTTTCTGAAGTGAGACGCGCCGATGCTGAGACGCGGAGCAAAATCGCCAACATGGGATGAGCTTTGGAACCAGTTAAACCTGCGCAGGAAAAGGAATGAGGAATGTCGGACGTAAGCTTCCCAACTGTGACGTATGCCAATATTGCCGGGGGACGGGGCCGGGCGGCCGCATTGGCACAGCGGCTCCAGATGGAACGATATGATTATCTCGAGCATCAACTCACAGACGAATTCGAGGACATGGAGAAGCTGAACGATTGGCTGAAGAGCTCGAACTCCGCTTTGGCCGAGTTACGCGTCAACCGGCCCGCTGACGACAAGCAAGAGAATGAATATGGCACGTTTGTGGACGCGCAGGGCAAAACCCAGAGCGTCCACCAGTGGATGATCGACAACGGCATCCCTATTGACAAGAGCGGTGATACCAAGGGTCGTCAGTCGGATTTCGATGCCGCCATCTCCAATCTCAAAGCGCGCGTCGATACCATGAATAGTGACTCGCAGATGGAGCTCATTCGCCTGCAGTCCCTGATGGACAAGGTGAATCAGTGCGTTGAACTCGCGACCAATTTGGTGGCCAAGGATGGCAAATCCAAGGAGAACATCCTGGGCAATATCAGGTAAAGAGCGGATTCGTGGCAGATTTGACGCAGAACGATCATCAATGGCTCGCGAATCGATTGGCGTTTCTAGTTGGTCGCGCAAGGGGTGCGTGGGTTGCTATCGTCGGCAGGAATACTGCATTGCTCTGCGTCCCCTGTTTACTTCTACCTTTGGCGGGGTGCTCCGGCAGTGGTACGATTGCCGAGCGGGGGGTCTTGCTGAACTCTCCGTCCTCCGTCCCGTCTGGCTCCGCGTCTGTGCGAGAAATTCGCGGACCGCAGAC
>NZ_JAMYOI010000027.1:0-96427 GCF_040319775.1 Mesorhizobium sp. M0870 | reverse complement strand
AAACTCCTGGTCATCCTCAATGCAAAAGCACGCGATGCGCGCAACGAGTTCGTAATTGCAACTTGACACCCCAGATAGTCGCTCTGTCCTACCGGACATCTCCCCCGCAAGGGGGGAGATTGGACGTCATGACTGCTTTCGCCAATTTTCAACGTTGAAGAGAAAGCGGCGAGGACGAAGCTGCCAATCTCCCCCCTTGCGGGGGAGATGTCCGGCAGGACAGAGGGGGGTGCCTGGGCGCCAACCGCTCCTCCCCCTTTGCTCCTCACCTTCTCACCCGCGATTTCAGCCACCGGTCGAACGCCACCGCCAGGATCAGGATGAGCCCGATGACGATGCTTTGCGTGTAGGACGAGACGTTGTTGAACTGCAGCCCGTTTTGCAGCACGCCGATGAGCGCGGCGCCCACCACCGTGCCGCCGACAGAGCCGATGCCGCCGAACAGCGAGGTGCCGCCGATGACGACGGCCGAGATGACCGTCAGCTCGTAGCCAATACCGGCGACTGCTTCGGAGGAGTTCAGCCGCGCCGACAGCACGAAGGCGGCAAGCCCGGCAAAAAAGCCGACGATGACATAGACCGAGATCAGGATGCGGTCGACGCGCAGGCCCGACAGCCTTGCCGCCTCGGCATTGCCGCCGACGGCATAGACGGCTCGGCCGTAGCGCGTGTAGCGCAGCACGATGTGGCACAGGATGGCGGCCGCGGCGAAGATCAGCGCCGGCACCGGCACGGGGCCGATCAGCCCGGTTCCGAACCAGCGCATCGAGGCGTCGAAGCCCGAGATCGGGCCGCCGTTTGAGATGGTCAGCGTCAGCCCGCGAAACACCGTCAGCCCGCCCAGCGTGACGACGAAGGGCGGCACTTTTAGCCGGGTGATGACAAGCCCTTGCACCCCGCCGGCAGCAGCGCCCACAACGACGGCGGCCAAGAGTGCTGCGAACCAGCCGAACCCTTGCGTGCCGCTCGTCGACAGCGACAGCGTGTTGGCGGAGCCGCCCTTGGCGACCACGGCGGCGACCATACCGCAGAAGGCGAGCAGCGAACCGACCGACAGGTCGATGCCGGCGGTGAGGATGACGAAGGTCATGCCGAGCGCAATCAGCCCGGTGATCGAGATCTGCCTTGTGATGTTGAACAAATTGATCGGGTCCATGAAGCTCGGCTTCAGCACCGTGAAGACGATGATCAGCGCCACCAAGAACAGCAGCGGCCCGAAGCTCATCAAAAGCCGCGCGAAGTTGATACCGCCGCGCTGATCCTGTTCCCCCGCCACGCTCATAGTATCTCCTTGCGGTCGAGTGCCATCAGTTCCATCAGTCTTTCCTCGTTTGCCTCGACGCCCGGCATCTGGCCGGTGATGCGTCCCCGGCGCATGGTGACGATGCGGTCCGACACCGCAAGCACCTCGGGCAGCTCGGACGAAATCATCATCACCGCAATGCCGCGCGCCGCAAGCTGCACCAGGATCTGGTGCACCTCTGTCTTGGCGCCGACATCGACGCCGCGAGTCGGCTCGTCGACGATCAGCACTTTCGGATCGCGCGCCAGCCAGCGCGCCAGGATCACCTTCTGCTGGTTGCCGCCCGACAGGCCTTCGATCGCCTGCTCGGCCGAAGCCATGCGGATCGACAGCATCTTGCGAAACCCGGACAGCGCATCGCGCTCGCGCCGCTCGGCCATGAAGCCGAAACCGTTGCTGAAGCTGCCCAGCGAAGCGATGGAGAAATTCGGCAGGATGCCCAGCGCGGCAAAGATCGCCTGGTGCTTGCGGTCCTCCGGTAGCAGGCCGATGCCGAGCGCAATGGCGTCCGCGGGTGATGCCGGGGCGATCGGCTTCCCGTCGAGCGTGATGGTGCCGGCCGCGATGCGGTCGGCGCCGAAGATGGCGCGCGCCAGTTCCGTGCGGCCGGACCCCACAAGCCCGGCAACGCCGAGGATTTCACCGGCCTTGAGGTCGATGTCGACGCCGTCGAGCACGATGGCGTGGGGCGCCTCGGGGTCGCGCACGGTGCGTAGGCCGCGCACCGACAGCACGACATCGCCGGCAACCGCGCGCTGCGCCGGCCGGGCGTAGAGCTCGGACGCCGCGCGGCCGACCATCTTCTCGATGATTTTGGGCAGCGCGATCGGTCCGCCCTCGCGGTTAAGATGCCCGGCCAGCCGCCCGTCGCGCAGCACCGTCATGCGATCGCATATGGCGGACGCTTCCTCCAGCCGGTGGGTGACGAACATGATGGCGACCTTGTCCTTGCGCAGCCGACCCATGATCGACAGCAGCCGCTGCACCTCGGTCTCGGTCAGCGCCGAGGTCGGCTCGTCCATGATGATCAGCCGGCTTTTCAGCGACAGGGCGCGGGCGATCTCGACCAGCTGCTGTTCGGCCACCGACAGCGCCGACACCGGCGTCATCGGATCGATGGAGAGGCCGACGCGGGCGATGATCGAGCGCGACTCTTGCTCCATGCGCCTCCAACTCACCAGCCCGAGCGGACCGAGCGGCGCGCGGCCGATAAAGATATTCTCCGCCACAGTCAGCGTCGGGATCAGGCTCAGTTCCTGGTAGATGGTGACGATGCCGAGCCGCTTGGCATCCTGCGGGCTGGATGGATGATAATCGGCACCGTCGAAAGTGATGCGGCCGCCCGACGGCGGCATGACGCCCGAGAGGATTTTCAAGAGCGTCGACTTGCCGGCGCCGTTTTCGCCCAGCAGGCCGAGGATTTCGCCGGGGCGGATGTCGAGCGAGACATCGCTCAGCGCGGTGACGCCGGCGAAATGCTTGGTGATGCCCTCGACGGCAAGCAGGATGGGCTCGGGCGATGCGGCTTCAGCTGGCGACAATGGTTGCTCCCGGATTGCAGTTCATCACGGCTCCATCAGCGCTTGAACGCCCCCCTCTGTCCGGCAGGACAGAGGGGGGCGCTGTCCCGCCAGCCTTGCCAAATCGCCCTACTTCGTCTCGCCAATCCTCTCCGCCTTGTCGAGATTGTCCTTGCCGATGACGATCGGCGTCAAAAGCACCAGCTTCTCCTTCGGCTCGGTCTTGTCCTTGGCAAAGGCCACCGCGATGCGCACCGCGGTGCGCGACTGCTCGCCGGGAAACTGCTCGACGGTGCCCGCAAGCTTGCCGTCGCGCACCGCGACCAGCGCTTCCGGCAGTGCATCGAAGCCGTAGATCTTGACGTCGGTGAAGTTGCGAGCGGCGCAGGCCTCCATGGCGCCCAGCGCCATGTCGTCATTGGCGCAGACGATGGCGTCGGGCTTGCCATTGGCGGCAAGGCCGGCCTCGGTCACCGACAGCGCCTCGGCGCGGGCGAAGTTGGCGGTCTGCTCGAAGACGATCTGATACTTGTCCTTCAAGGGATCGAGCACATTGTGCACGCCCTTGTTGCGGTCGATCGCCGGGCCGGCACCGGGCTGGCCCTGCAGATGGAACAGCTTGGCGCCGTTCGGGAACGCCGCCACCACGGCGTTGGCTTCCGCCTCGCCGCCCTTCACATTGTCGGCGCCGACATGCGCGAGGATGCCCTCGACGCCGTCGACGCGGCGGTCGATCGTCACTACGGGAACGCCGGCCTTGACCGCTTCCTCGATGGCCGGCGCCAGCGCATTGACGTCGAGCGGCGAGATGACGATGGCGTTGACCTTCTGCACCAGGGCGGCCTCGATGTCGGCGGTCTGCTTGGTGGCCGAGTTCTGGCCGTCGCTTTCGGTCAGATTGACGCCTTGCGTGGCGGCTTCCGCCTTGATCTCGTTCAGCATGTGCACGAAGAACGGAAAGCCGAGACTGGGCACCGAGCCAAGGATGGTGAGCTTGTCCTGCGCAAACACCGAGGGCGCGGCAACCATCATGGCGCCGAAAGCCGCGGACGACAGCAGGAATTCACGTCTGTTCATGGGATCCTCCTCCACAAGAACGCACGACCCGAAAACCGGATCGGTTTCAGGAAGGATCATGCGTCGGTTAAAAGTGTGGAGCATCCTCCCTGCGCCCGAAAACGCATGCCGCTCCAGCTGGCCGCCGCTGTAAAAAGAGCCTCCCACCGACGCCTGCGCAGGGATGCTACCCAGCGCCAACCGTTTGTGCAACATCGATATAACAGAGGTGCCGGGCAATTTATCGGAATTGTCGGATTTTTGGATTGCGGGCTGACATCTCACTGAGGCGTCTGGCTTCCATTCCCTCGACCCGGCACTACCTTGGATTGACCCGCGAAGCTTTTGTGATCTGGAGAACCCGTATGAAGCCGCAAATCATCTGCCATATGCTCGCATCACTCGACGGCAGCCTTCATCCAAGCCGCTACACGACAAGTCCGGACGGGACCCGGGCGGAGTGGTCGAGCCTCTACGAGCATATCCACAATGATCTCGCGGCTGACGCCTGGATCGTCGGCCGCGTCACCATGGCCGAGATGAGCAAGGCCGGCGCGCATCCGCCGGCCAATGCCGGCAAGGTCGACCGGCCCTATCATTTCGCGCAAAGGGATGCGGGCAGTTATGCCGTGGCGCTCGATGTCTCGGGCAAGCTTCATTTTTCCAAACCCGACATCGGCGGCGACCATGTCGTGGTGCTGCTTGGGCATGATGTCGCCGACAGCCACCTGGCCGAGCTCGCCGCCGACGGCGTATCCTATATCGTGTCGGAAGCGGCGGACATCAATCTCGCGGCGATGCTCGAGGTGCTCGGCAGCGAACTCGGCATCCGCCGGCTGCTGCTCGAGGGCGGTGCCGGCATCAACGGTTCCTTCCTTGCGGCCGGGCTCGTCGATGAGCTGAGCCTTCTCGTCGCGCCCGCGCTCGACGGGCGCGCCGGGAACCAGGCCTTCGTCGAGTTCGGCGACAGTGGCCTGCCGGGCAAGATGCAGTTGTCCCTGAAGAGCTGCGAAGCGCTGGCGCATGGACTTGTCCATCTGCGTTACGCAGTTACTCCTGGATGAGGGCTGACCGCCTCGTACAGAAGGGCCGGCAATCTGACTGAAGATTACCGGCCCCTGTATCGTCAGCTTCAGCGCCGATGCTTCAGTCGATCAAGCAGCGTATCGCATGGCGTCGAGATCGGCGATCAGCGTCGGGCCGGTCGGATGCCAGCCAAGCCGTAGCTGGGTCAGCGCGCTGGAGGCCGGCAGATCCATCGGCGCGAACATCGCCATCCAGCCGAAATGCTCCGCCGCTCTTTCAGGCGCGATGGAAACGACCGGCAATTTCAGGCCCCGGCCAAGCGCCTCGGCGATGGCCCGCACCTCGACGCCTTCCTCACCGACCGCGTGATAGCGCGCGCCCGGCTGCCGCTTTTCCACGGCCAGCCGGTAAAGCCGCGCGGCGTCGAGGAGATGGCCCGCGGAGAAGCGGTTGCGGCCTTCGCCGACATAGGCCGAGACGCCTTTTTCACGCGCGATTTCGATGAGCGGCGTGATAAGCCCCTGCTTGACCGGATTGTGGACCTGCGGCAGCCGCACCACCGACACATTGATGCCGGCGCCCAGCAAGGCATTGCCGGCCAGCTCCGAGGCGATGCGCGGATTGGGGTGGTCGGGATTGAAGACGTCCTCGATCGCCAGTTCGCCATGCCCGGGGCTGCCCATGCCGACCCCGGAGGTGATCACCAGCGGCCGGTCGGAGCCGGCCAGGGCGGCGCCGAGTGCGGCGATGACGCGCTTGTCCTTTTCGCAATTTTCGGCAAACCGCGAAAAATCGTGGTCGAACGCCGTGTGGATCACAGCCTCCGCCTTGGCCGCGCCGTCGCGCAGCCCCTCGGGATCTTCGAGGGTCCCCCGGTGCACCTCGGCACCAGCGGCAGCCAGCGCCTCGGCGCCGGCGTCGGAGCGGGTCACGCCGACCACCTGGTGGCCCGCCTGGATGAGTTCGGGAACCAGCGCCGAACCGATGAAACCGGTCGCGCCGGTGAGAAAGATACGCATGCAAAATCTCCTGCACTAGTTGCCTGCGTAATATTGCTGGTCTATATATCCTATTAAAGTAGTGACCTTATCATGGTATAATGACTAACAGGATGCCCTCCAATCCCGCCGGCTCGCTGGCAGCGTTCCTCAAAGACCGGCGCACGCGGCTCGATCCGGCTTCCTTCGGCTTTTCGGGCCGCCGACGCACGCCGGGACTGCGCCGGGAAGAGGTCGCCCAGCGCGCCAACATAAGCCCGACCTGGTACACATGGCTGGAGCAGGGCCGCGGCGGCGCACCCTCGGCCGATGTCCTCAATCGCATCGCCAAGGGGCTGCTGCTGACCGAGGCGGAACGCGAACATCTTTTCATGCTCGGGCTGGGGCGCCCGCCCGAGGTCCGCTACAGAGGCGACGAGGGCGTCAGCCCCCGGCTGCAGCGCCTCATCGACACGCTCGATGCCAGCCCCGCCATAGTCAGGACCGCCACCTGGGACGTCGTTGCCTGGAACCGCGCCGCGCGGGTCGTGCTGACCGACTACAGCGCCCTGCCCGAAGGCGAGCGCAACATCCTGCGTTTCATGTTCCTGCGCCCCGTCATCCGCGCCAAGCAGCACGATTGGAAAAACCTGGCCCGTTTTGTGGTCGCTTCGTTCCGTGCCGATGCGGCACGCGCCGGCGCTGTCTCCGAGGTGCGCGAGCTCGTCGACGAGCTCTGCAGCGCCAGCCCGGAATTCGACGCGCTGTGGCGGGAAAACGACGTGCTCAGCCACGGCGACGGGACAAAGCGCCTGAAACACCCGGAACTCGGCGATATCGAGCTGGAATATTCGGGCTTCGCGGTCGACGGCCGGCCGGATTTGAGCCTGACCGTCTACAACCCGGTCGACGGCGCCGCCGCCGACCGCATCCGCGCGCTGGCTCTCGCCCGACACCCCAAAGAGTAAGGGCCGGACGACCCGTCCGCGGGGATGACGCCCGCCCTCCTTCAAGCGCGCTCGCAGACCGCCTTCAGGATTTGCAAGGTCGGACCCCAGTAGAGATTGGCATGCGGACGGATCGCCGGTTCGGCGAAGTCGCTGAGCGTCAGCGTCAGCGTCGTTCCCCCACCCATCGGCGTCAGATCGAAGCTGACCACGGTGTGGTTTTCGGGCACGTCCGCCAGCCGCGAGGCCGACAGCGTGCTCCAGTAGCCATACGCGAAGCTCTTTTCAGGCTCAAAAGCGCGGATGGTGCCATGGTTCTCGAACGGCATTCCGTGCAGCAGTCCGCGCATCACGATCGCGCCGCCGGCATGCCCTTGCAGGCTGACAGTCAACTCCTCGTCGGACATCCATTGCGGGATCATTTCTGGCATCGTCAGTATCCGCCAGACCTTGGCCGGCTCGGCACTGATGACGACGGTCTTGGTGATCGGCGAGATGTCGAGAGACTCACTCATGCGAAGCAAGTTTATCGCGGATGCGGCGGCGACAATATCGCCGGTCCAAGAACCGCGGATGCCGCCACTGCCCCCTTGCTTTGCGCACGATTGCAGCAGCGCGTCTTGCGAAGCCATTGCAGCCCGTGGCATTTGTCGGCTCCACCAGCACAGACGGCAGCATGACACCACGGCAGACACGACAAAGCGGCAGGCAGGCGGCGCCCGGCGTCAGCCTGAACCGGGCGCTGTCGAAGCTCGGCCTGTGCTCTCGCACGCAGGCCGAGGTGCTGATCGCCGAAGGCCGCGTGCGTGTCGGCGGCAAGGTCGTGCGCGATGCAGCCCTGCGCGTCGACCTCGACCGCGACCGCATCGTTGTCGACGACAGGCCGGTGGTTGCCGAGTGCAAGGTCTATCTCGTCCTCAACAAGCCGCGCGGGCTGGTCACCACCCGCGACGACCCGCAACAGCGCGACACCGTCTATGCCTGCCTGGAAGGGCTCGACCTGCCCTTCGTCTCCCCGGTCGGTCGCCTCGACAAGGCGAGCGAAGGCCTGCTGTTGATGACCAACGACACCCGGTTTGCCAACCGGCTGATGGATCCGGCCTCGCATTTGCCCAAGACCTATCACGTGCAGATCGGCATCGTGCCGGACGCAGCGATGCTGGACAAATTCCGCGCCGGCGTGACCGTCGATGGCGAGACCCTGAGCGCCAGTTCGATCGAACTCTTGCGCAGCGGCGGCCGCACCGCCTGGCTGGAGATCGTCCTCGACGAAGGCCGTAACCGCCACATCCGTCGCCTGCTCGCCGCGCACGGCGTCGAGGTTCTGCGCCTCATCCGCATCGCTATCGGCCGCCTGCCGCTCGGCGACCTCGCCAAGGGTACGGCACGGCATTTGACGCCGGAGGAACTGGAGCTGCTGGCGGGGTGAGCCCCGCGTATCGTCGATGTCGGCGGCCTTGCATCCGCGCCACCTCCTGACAGGAAGCTGTCAGGAGGCCTGGCCTATAGGTGACTCATGGGCCGGGCCGCGGCTCCAGCAATCCAGGAGCAAAACAATGAATTTCGTCTCTGTCCGCATCATCACGTCGGATGTCCAGCGTCTCGTGCGCTTCTATGGCGAGATCACCGGCATGCCCGTGACTATGTACACAGAAGACTTCGCCGAACTCGCGACACCTGCCTGCACGTTGGCAATCGGCAGCACGCGCACCTTGATGCTGTTCGGCGGCGACATCGCCCGCCCCGCCGACAACCACACGGCCATCCTCGAATTCCGCGTCGGCGACGTCGATGCGGAATTCGCCAGGCTCTCGGACCTACTCAGGGATGTAACGGTGCAAAAGCCGACCACAATGCCCTGGGGTAATCGCTCGCTGCTGTTTCGCGACCCCGATGGCAATCTGGTGAATTTCTTCACGCCGGTAACCGCCGAGGCGATCAAGAAATTCGACAGATAGGGCGGAGCGGTACCGCCGGCCGAAGCCGCTCTACTTCTGGTTCCATTTCCGGATGACCGGCTCGGTCAGATCATGCTCGTAGCCGAGCACGCTGATGCTGGCCGTATCGAGCACGAACAGCGCGCCGCCCTCCGGCGGCAAGCCGATCCAACGGGCCGCCAGCACGCGCAAGAAATGCGCGCTGGAAAACACCAATATGCCGGCATTGGCCCCGCGCAGCCCGGCGATAATCCTGTCGGCCCGCGCGCCCACATCGGCCGCCATCTCGCCCTTTGGACAACCATCGCGAAACACATTCCAGCCGGGGCGCTCGGCCAGGATCTGTTTTGTCGTCAGCCCCTCATAGGCGCCATAGTCCCACTCCTGCAGATCGTCCTTCTTGACGCTCTGCGCGCCGAAGCCGGCCAGTACGCTGGTGTTGTAGGCGCGCTGCGACGGGCTCGACCATACGGCCGAAAAGGACAGGCCCTTGAGCCTATCCGCGACGCCCCGCGCGGCGGCCTCGCCAACCGGGGTCAACGGCATGTCGGTGCGGCCGGTATGCTGCCCCGAAAGGCTCCATGCCGTCTCACCATGCCGGACCAGGTGGATTTGGGGATACACGCTGCTCATGAGATGCCTTTCGATGTGGTCCGGCACCTTAAGCGACGATGCGGCAAAGGGGAATCCGCTTGGTACAAAACTGCGTGGTCGCCTGGCCTTGATCCGCGGCGGGCCGGCCCTGTGATCATCCTGGTGCCGCAACTATATCAAGGCCAGCCTCTACAAGGCTCCCGCCACCACAAGGGCACGGGCCCTTGCACAACAAGTCGAGATCATCATGTACAAACATCTGCTCATCGCCACGGACGGATCGGAACTGGCCGACAAGGGCGTTGCCCACGGCCTGACATTGGCCAAGGACCTCGGCGCCTCCGTCACCTTCGTTACCGTCTCGGAACCATTCCCGATCTTCGCCTGGGGCGGCGCCATGGCCGGCTATGCCGCCGGCGATGAGCTCGTCGCCTACAAGGAAGAGGCAGGCCGCTATGCCAAGGAAGTGCTCGCCAAATGCAAGGCGTCGGCGGACGCCGTTGGCGTGGCCGCGGAGGTGGTCCATGTCGAGGACAAGCGGCCCGCCGAAGCCATCCTGGAACTGTCGCAGGCCCTGCGCTGCGACCTGATCGTCATGGCCTCGCATGGCCGCCGCGGACTGGGCAAGCTGCTTCTCGGCAGCCAGACGGCGGAAGTGCTGTCCTACACGGAAATCCCGGTTCTGGTGGTGCGATAGCGTCTGCTGCGGATCGCATGCTCCTTCGAGCCGCACACCGTAATGACAATGTCGTTACGGTGTGCTAAATATGCACAGAGAAGGAGCTACCATGCCAACGTCACACCGTCGGTTGCCGAAGAGTGTCCCGCTCAACATCCGCGTCAAGCCGGAACTTCGCAATCTGATCGACCGCGCAGCCGAATTGCTCGGCAAGAATCGCACCGACTTCATGCTCGAAGCGTCGCAACGCGCCGCCGAGGAAGCATTGCTCAACCGCCTGGTGTTCACCGTAGAGCCGGACGTCTACGCCGCGTTTCTGGCACGCCTCGACGCGACGCCGCAACCAAACGATCGATTGCGCCGCACCATGACAACGAAGGCACCCTGGGACGCCGCGTGAGCCTGTCGGCTCCGGTACCGCTCGCCGATCATCACGAACTCGGCGAATTCTCATCGGGCATGTCCTCGCTCGACGATTGGCTGAAGAAACGTGCCCGCACCAACCAGGCGGGCGGTGCGTCGCGTACCTATGTGACCTGCGACGGCAACCGTGCGATTGGGTATTACGCCATTGCCAGCGCCGGCGTGAAGATGGTCGAAGCTCCTGGTCGCTTCCGGCGCAACATGCCCGATCCGATCCCCGTCGCAGTGCTAGGCAGGTTGGCCGTAGACCAAGCCTATCACGGTCGAGGCATCGGTCGTGCGCTGGTAAGGGATGCCGGTCTACGAATTCTCAAGGCCTCTGAAATCCTGGGGATCCGAGGCATGCTGGTCCATGCGATATCCGAGGACGCGTTGGCCTTTTATATGGCCGTCGGATTTGAGCCTTCGCCGATCGAGCCGTTGACGCTCATGGTCACGCTCGCCGATCTCCGCGCCAGTCTCGGCTGACGATTGCCGCGCGACAAAAACTCGTCGGCGACCGTGCATGCTCCTAGTGTATCGCCTCCAGCACGAGATAGCCCCCCAGCGCCAGCAATCCGACGAAGAATACCGTGCGGAAGGTCTCGACGCTCATCGTCCGGCGCAATGCCTGGCCGGCGAACATGCCGGCCAGCGCCGGCGCAAGGGCTGCGACCGATCCCGCCAGTTGCGCGCTCGGCGACGCCAGGGCACCGGTCCTGAACAGCCCGATGGCGAGCGCCGCCGTCGACACGGTGAAGGATAGGCCGAGCGCCTGGATCAGGTCTTCTTTCTCCAGCCGCGGCGATTGCAGATAGGGCACTGCCGGGATGACGAAGACGCCGGTGGCGCCGGTGACCAGCCCGGTCGCCACCCCGACCAGCGGTGACATCAAGGCTTCGTGGCGCACCGGCGTGGTGAAGCCGGCCTTGGCGAGGCCGAGGATCGCATAGAGCACAAGTGCGGCGCCCAGCCCGGCCGAAGCCGCGCCCGTATGCGTGCCGGTCAGCAGCCCGGCACCGGCAACGGTGCCGAGCATCACGCCGGCCATCATCGTCCATAGCCGCTTACACAGGCCGCCGAAGGACGGGCCGGTCAGCAATTGCCAGAGATTGGTGACCAACGACGGGATCAGCAGCAGCGCCGCGGCCTGCGCAGGCGGCATCGTCACCGCCAGCAGGCCCATCGCAACGGTCGGCAGCCCCATGCCGACGACGCCCTTGACGAAGCCGGCGGCGAGGAACACGGCGCCGATCCAGGCGAGGACGCCGGCGCTCAGCATGGTCGTATCTTCAAGGCGGGATCAGTCATGCAGCAGCATATCGGTTGCGTCGGCATCCAGGCTGGCGGCCTTTGCCGGCGCCGCATCGCGGCTGGTGGATACGACCGTCGCCGCGCATCCCCGCAGGCCTGATCCCGCTGGCGCCATGGCAAGGCCAGCCACGGCAATGGCCAGCACGATCGCCGTGCTTTCGAGAATGCCGAGCCGGCCTGACGTTCGTTTGTTCATCACAATTCTCCTTCGAAACTGTTTGACGAAGATCCCGGCCGATCACAATGTGGAAGTTGTGCTGCCAACCTTCGGCCAGGACGAAGGCTGGAGGGCCGATCGCCTTCCCGGGCGCTGAATATTCGCAGGAGCAAAAGAATGCGCTTCGATCTGGTCGATCTCCGCCTGTTCCTGCTGGTGGCCGAACGCGGCAGCATCACCCATGGCGCCGAGCTTGCCGGCCTGGCCCTGGCGTCGGCCAGCGCCCGCATCAAGGGCATGGAGGAGCGGCTCGGCGCGCCGCTCCTGGAGCGCCGCCGCCGTGGTGTGGTGCCAACGCCGGCGGGACAGGCGCTGCTGCATCATGCGCGCGCCGTGCAGAACCAGATCGAGGCCATGACCGGCGATCTGGCCGCCTATGCCACCGGCCTGCGCGCCCGCGTCCGGCTGCTGGCCAACACCGCCGCTACAGCCGAGTTGCTGCGCGACATCCTGCCGGCTTTCCTTGTCGCCCATCCCCAGATCGACATCGATCTCGACGAGCGCCCCAGCCATGAGATCGCGCAAGCCGTGGCCAATGGTGCGGCCGATCTCGGCATCGCCGCAACCTGGGCCGGCCTGTCGCATCTCGAACAGAAACCGTTCTTCACCGACCGGCTGGTGGTGATCGCCGCGCGGAACCGGCCCGGCCTTGAAGGCCGCACCGTCAACCTCACTGAGGTTCTCGGCGAATCTTTCGTCGGCCTCAGCACCGGCCATGCGCTGCAGGAGCACATCACGCGCCAGGCGGCCCGCCTTGGCGGCCATCTGCATGTCCGCATCCGCGTGCCTGGCCTCGACAATGTCTGCCGGCTGGTCGCGCAAGGCGCCGGCATCGCCATCGTGCCGGAAAGTGCGGCGGGTCGTTCCGTGCGCACACTGCGGCTGACCGACGACTGGGCGACGCGCCAGCTCAACCTCTGCGCCCGCCGCTTCGAAGAGCTGACGCCACAGGCAAAACTGTTGGCGGCAGCGCTGGTCTGAGCCCTGACAGCGACCACCTATCACCAGTAGCGCTGAATCATTGCCTTGCTTTTCCAATATCCGTGACGTAGCTTGTTTGCACATTGGCAAAAAAATCGCCAAAGTTTTTTCCTTTTGTGAAAGACGGGGACTTTGCGAGAACATCTCGATCTGACCGATCGGCGGCTGGTCAAACAGCTGTCGCAGGATGCACAGCCGGGCATCAACCGCATCGCGGAGATATTGGCGATTTCGGTGCCGACGGTGCGCACGCGGTTGCGCAACCTGCTCGACCGCAACCTGCTCAAGATCGTCGGCCTGCTGAATCTGACCGAGCGTCCCGAGCTGATCTCGGCCATTGTCGGCATCAATGCCCAAGGGCGCGGCCGGGCCCGCGAACTGGCGCAGCGCATTGCCGAACTGCCCTTCGTCAACTCGGCCTCGGTCGTCACCGGGCGCTTCGACATCATCGTCGACGTAACCGTGGCGGGTGACGTCGCCGACCTCTACCGCGTCACTAGCGAACTGATCCCGGGTGCCGGCGAGCCCGGCGAAGTCGTGCGCAGCGAAACCTTCGTCGTCATGGCGTCCTGCAACAAATGGGTCAGCCTGCCGGAAGGCTGCTGGTCGGACGACCGCAAGGAGCCGGCATGAAGATCGCGGTACTCGGCGGCCTCGGCCTGCAAGGCCGGGCGGCAATCGCCGACCTTGTTGCCAGCGACGGCGTCGAGGAAATCGTCTGCGTCGACACCGCAGCGGATGGCCCGGCCCGGCTTGCCGGCCTGACCGATCTTGCCCGTGTGCGCTTCGTCGTGCCTGAAGGCGCGATCGGCCCGGCGCTGGCCAATGTGCTTGATGATGTCGACGCCGTCATCGACCTGTTGCCGCAGCCATTGATGCGCGAGGCGGTGCAGGCCGCGATCGCCACGCGCACGCCGCTGGTCACCACCAACTACGCCAAGTCGATCGCCGATCTGGCGCCGGCCGCCGAACAAGCCGGCGTCTCGATCATGACCGAATGCGGGCTCGACCCCGGCATCGACCTCGTACTCTACGCGCGCGCCGCCAGGCAGTTCTCTTCGATCACCGCGATCGATTCCTATTGCGGCGGCATCCCCGAGCCGAAGGCGATGGCCAAGCCGCTGTGCTACAAGGTGAGCTGGAATTTCGACATGGTCCTGGTCAGCCAGAACCGCGACAGCGTCATGATCGAGGGCGGAAAGCGCGTCGCGGTGCCGGCCGGCCAGCAGCACGAAAACCCTTTCATCCATGAGATCGAGGTCGCGGGCCTGGGCAGGCTGGAAGCGTTCCCAAATGGCGATGCGCTGCATTATGTCGAGATGCTGGAGGCAGCCAAGGGTCTGCGCCGTTCCGGCCGCTACACGCTGCGCTGGCCGGGATGGTCGGCCTTCTGGGCGCCGCTAAAGGAGCTCGGTTTCCTCTCTGAGGACAAGGTGCCCGGCACCTCCAACAGCCCGCGCGAATTCCTCGGCCGGCTGCTCGGCCCGCAACTGCAATATGGTCCCGGCGAGAAGGACCTGTGCGTGATGCGCAATGTCTTTTCCGGCCTCGAAGGCGGCCGCGCCAAGACGGTGACGTCGGACCTGATCATCGAGCGGGACCTGGCTTCGGGCCTGTTCGGCATGAGCCTCGGCGTCGGCTATCCCGCCAGCATCGTGGCGCAGATGCTGGCGCGTGGCGAGATCACCAAACCCGGCCTGCTCAACCCGCTGCTGGACGTGCCCGACGAACCCTTCTTCGACGAGCTTGCCAGACGCGGCATCAAGGTCACCGAGACGGTGGCCTGGGACTGAGGATTTTCGAACGGTGGCTGCCGCCGGCAACGGCGCTGCCGCTCAAAAAGCACCCCAAAGGGTGAAAAACAACGAAGACATGGAACAATAAAACAAGGAGGACTACCAAATGAAGATTGCCAAGCTTTTCATCGCCGGACTTGCGCTCGCCGGCCTTACCACTGCTGCCTCAGCCGGAACACTGGACGACATCACCAAGCGCGGCGAACTGCGTGTCGCCGTGCAGACCCAGGGACCCCCTTTCTCGCTGGTTGGCGCCAATGGCGAACGCACCGGCAGTTCGGTTGAACTGGCCGAACTGATGGCCAAGGAAATGGGTGTGAAAATCACCTTCCTCGATTTCGACTGGGATGGTCTGATCCCGGCGCTGCTGTCAGGCAAGGCCGACCTTCTGGTCGCTGACATGACACCGACGCTGGCGCGCGGCATGAAGGTCGCCTTCACCACGCCTTACATGTACACCGGCAGCACCGTCTTCACCAAGGCCGACAGCAAGTTCAAGACCACCGAAGACTGCAAGGCCAAGGGCACCAAGGTCGCCGTGCTGCTCGGCGCCACCGGCGAGAAGGAAGCCAAGAAAGCCTTCCCCGACGCCGACATCAAGAGCTACAAGGGCGGCGGTCCGCTGCTGCTCGACGCCGTCAACAACGGCCAGGCCGATTGCGGCGTCAACGACGTCTCGGCGGTCAAGGGCCAGTCGACCGCCTATCCGGCCGGCAGCTTCACCATCATGCCGGACCTTCTGTCGAAGGAGCCGCTTGCCTTCGCCACCCGCTATGACGAGCCGGACCTGCTGGTCTGGATGAACCTGTTCCTCAACCAGGTCACCATCGACGGTCGCCTGCAGAAGAACCTCGACTACTGGGTCAATTCCGACGCCTGGAAGAAAGACCACTAAGCAGCGATAAAACCCAGGCGGTTTCGCGCGCGTCTCAAGCGCCGCGAACCGCCTGGAATTTCGCTTCATCCGTCGTTTCCTGCACTCTGGGGATTGCACCCAACGATGCTCGAAAATTTCAGTTTCCGCACCATCGTCGAATACCTGCCGCTGTTCGGACAGGGCCTGATCACGACCGTCTGGCTGTCGGCGCTGTCCTTTGTAGGGGCGCTCATCGTCGGCATCGTGCTGTGCGCCATGAATCTGCAGCGCGGCTGGCTGTTTCGTGTGCCGGCCAAGGCCTATATCGATGCGGTGCGCGCCACGCCCTTGCTGGCGCAGCTCTATTTTCTCTATTTCGGCCTGCCCCGGCTCGGCTTCGTCCTGCCGGAACTCGTCGTCGGCATCCTCGCGCTGTCGTTGAACAGCGGTGCCTATATCGCTGAAATCATTCGCGCCGGTATCTTGTCGATCCCGCGCGGCCAGGTCGAGGCCAGCGTCGCCTCGGGCATGACCTATGTCCAGCGCATGCGCCTTGTCGTCCTGCCGCAAGCCTTCAAGGTGACGATCCCGCCTCTGCTTGGCCAAGCCATCGTGCTGGTCAAGGATTCCGCCCTTCTGTCGCTGATCTCGGTTGCCGAACTGACGCGCGCCGGCCAGTTGCTCGCCTCCGACCGCTTCATGCCGGCCGAAGGTTTCCTCACCATCGCCGCCTTCTATCTGCTGCTCTATTACGGACTGAAGGGACTGGCTGGCGTCTCCAGCCGCTGGCTCGGCACGGCGGGGGCGCGGACATGATCTGGCAACAACTGCAAAGCCTCGCCGGCTCCTATCCGCTGGCCCTGCGCGGCCTCGGCATGACCGTGATGCTGTCGCTGATCAGCCTTGTGCTCGGCACCTTGCTCGGCTTCGGCCTCGGCATCCTGCGCACCGGCGGCAACCAGCTGATCTCGGGCTTGATCGGGGCCTGGGTCGACCTGATCCGCGGCACGCCGTTCCTCGTGCAGATCTTCCTGATCTTCTTCATCCTGCCGGAGTTCGGCATCGAGCTTGACGCCTTCACCGCCGGCATCATCGCGCTGACCAATCTGGCCGCCTGCTTCATCTGCGAGATCGTCGTCGCCGGCATCCGCTCGGTGCCGACCGGCCAGGTCGAGGCGGCGCTGGCGTCCGGCCTGTCGCGCTGGCAGCGCATGCGCCAGGTGGTGCTGCCGCAGGCGATGCGCATCGTGCTGCCGCCGCTGGTCGGGCAATATGTGCTGCTGATCAAGGATTCTTCGGTCGTCTCCGCCATCGGTCTCACCGACCTCACCCGCGTCGGCTGGCTGGTGGTGCAGCGTGTGCCCAACGGCCTCTTGGTCTTCTTCCTCGTCGGCGTCGGCTATTTCATCGTATGCTATCCGCTGATCATGCTGGCCCGTCGGCTGGAGCAGCGCATGGGCGCGGCACATGGCGAGGTGCAGTTGTGACTTCCAACCCCAAAGGTCCAGAAAACATGACCACAACGGGCCTTGCCAAGACCGGTATGATCGACTTTCGCGGCGTCAACAAATGGTTCGGCTCGCTCAACGTGCTCAAGGACATCACGCTCAGCGTCGAGCCGCGCGAAGTGGTCGTCGTCTGCGGCCCGAGCGGCTCGGGCAAAAGCACTCTGATCCGCTGCGTCAACGGCCTGGAGGCGATCAAGAACGGCGACCTCGTCGTCGACGGCCAACGCCTGGGCGACCCCGCCACCAACATGACGCAGCTGCGCACCGAGATCGGCTTCGTCTTCCAGTCGTTCAACCTCTACCCGCATAAGACGGCACTCGAGAACGTCACGCTAGCCCCCATCCATGTCCGCAAGATCCCGCGTGCCGAGGCTGAAAAAGCAGGCCGTGAATTGTTGGCCAAGGTTGGCCTCGCCGACAAGGTCAATGCCTATCCCGCACAGCTCTCCGGCGGCCAGCAGCAGCGCGTGGCGATCGCGCGTTGCCTCGGCATGCGGCCCAAGATCATGCTGTTCGACGAGCCGACCTCGGCGCTCGATCCCGAGATGATTTCCGAAGTGCTCGACGTCATGGTGGCGGTCGCCGAGGAAGGCATGACCATGATGGTGGTGACGCACGAGATGGGCTTTGCCCGCAAGGTCGCCCAGCGCGTGGTGTTCATGGACGCCGGCGCCATCGTCGAAAGCGGTACGCCGGACGAGTTCTTTTCACACCCCAAGACCGACCGCAGCCGCGCTTTCCTGAGCAAGATTCTCAGGCATTGATGTCACGCCTTATAAGACATGCTTCTTTTTCGGTGTATCGACGAACCTCCGTTTGGGCAATGCGGGGCTTCCGTCATTGACGACATAGCGCAAACGCGCTGCAAGCCGTGCTTCCGCTTCAGGCCAATCCTTGAGACTTACCGGAAGCCGCGCGATGAGCTTCAGTTCGCGATCGTAAAGATCCACATGGACGAAAGGAATGACGACGACAACGACAATGACTTGTCCAAAGCCTGCCAACTCGGAGAGTGGGATCGTTTTGTTTCTGAAGAGACGACGGTAGATGATGTTTTCGCCTTCGATGCTCCAACGTGCGTATTGGACAGCAATCCCGGCCACCATGAGACCGACAAGGAAAACACCGATGACCACTCCGGACCAAAGCTCGGCCGGGGTCTGCGCTTCGGGATGCGTGAAAATACCATAGATCATGGCTGCCAATGCGCCCGCGGCACCCAGACAGACCAACCATCCCAACGTTCGTTTTGCTGACCCGGTCTTGAATACAAAATCATTCTGCATAAGATTCCACCTGGTTCACTGTGACCGCGGGTAGCGGGAACCCCGCGACGCATTGGATGTTGAGCCGGTCTTCCCGGCGCTCCTTAAGAGCCAGGTTTCCGTCGGCAGTACACTGCGGTAGATGCAAAAGGGATTGCGGTCGATCCCCACTCTCAGCGTTCCGGACCCTTTTGCAGACCATCATGATCGGCGCCAGGTGCCAAGTCACGCGAGATGGGTCACGAACGCTGGCAGGCCGCCCCGCCGTCTGAGCAGCACGATGGCGAGGAAGGCGATCACGCCGCTCGCGGCGACGACCACCAGCACCCACAGCGAATTGGCGACGGATGTCCGCGCCATCATGAAGGCGAGCGCGAACGGCGCGAAGGCCGAGGTGAACTGACGGGCAGCGCTCGCCCATCCGAGCCGCGCACCATAGCCCTCGCGGCCGAAGAGTTCGAGCGGCAAGGTGCCGCCGACGATGCTGGTGAGGCCGGAACCAAGGCCGAACAGCAACACGAACAGGAAAGCGCCTGGCAGCCATGGCGTCGTCAGGAGCAGTGCGCACAGCCCTGCTGTGATCAGCGATGCGGCGATGACGGCGAGGTGCGTCTGCTGCAGCCGCCCGCCAAACAGCATGTTGATCAACCGGCTGGCGACCTGCGCCGGCCCGAACAGGGTCGAGACGAAGAGGCCTGCGGTTCCGAGCCCCAGCGCCGCCGTCAGCGGCACCATGTGGATGAGGATCGCCGACAGCACGAAGCCCTCGGTGGCGAACCCCGCCAGCATGAGCAGGAAGGCGGTCCGGCCGCGCCGCGCATCGAGCCGCGTGCCCGCTTCATCGGGGGCGGACCCGCGCTCTTGCGGCATGACTGCTGCATGGCGGCGCGACAGGCGCATCAGCCACGCGTGGATCGGCAGGCATAGGCCGAGATTGAGAGCGGCGAACAAAAGATAGACCTCGCGCCATGTCAGATGCGCATGCAGCGCCGAAGTCAGCGGCCAGAACAGGGTCGAGGCGAACCCGGCGATAAGCGTCAGATGGGTGATGCTGCGCTGCGGTCGGGGAACCCCGATCTGCACGATCGCAACGAAGGCGGCGCTGTAGAGAACGAAGCTGGAGGCCAGTTCCATCGCCAGCAAGGCCACAACGAAGCTCACGCGGTCGGGCGCGACGGCGCACAGCGCCAGCGCCACGGCTGCCGCCACCGAGCCGACGGTCATGATGCGGCCGGCGCCGAAGCGGTCGGCCCACCGCCCGGCAGTCGGCGCGAACAGGCTGCCGGCAAACAGCGAGGCCGACAGCGCGCCGAACACCCAGCCTTCCGTGAGCCCGAACTCCCCAGCCATTGCCGGCGCCAGGATCGAGAAGCTGTAGTAGAGCGTGCCGTAGCCAATGATCTGGGTCAGCCCAAGCGCCCAGATCGCCTTGCGCAGGACGGATCGTTCAGGCATCGGCGCCGACCGCCATATCCTCTCGCGTCTCGGTGGCCGGCGCGGTTGCGCAGCCGCAACCCGATGCGCCGGTTGCCTTGGCGTCCGCATCCCTGACGCAGCAGGCATCGACAGCGGCCGGCGCGGGCCCGCCACAGCAGCCGGCGCTTGCCGCTACCGTCGCGACACCGACGGCGCTGCACACGCCGGTCTCCGGCAGCACCAGCCGGACCTCGCGGGCCGCGGCATGGTCTCCGGCAATGTCGGCGACCACCGAGCGGACTTGCTCGTAGCCGGTCGCCATCAGGAAGGTCGGGGCACGGCCGTAGGATTTCGAGCCGACGATGGTGAAGCCCGGTTCGGGATGGGCGAGCTCTGCAATGCCATGCGCGGGAACCGTGCCGCATGAGTGGAAGTTTGGATCGATCAGCGGCGCCAGTGCCGGCGGCGCCTCGACGGCGGGATCAAGCGCGATGCGGATTTCGCTCAGGAACGACAGGTCTGGCCTGAAGCCGGTGGTGACGACGATGCGGTCGATGGCCAGGTTGAACGGCTTGCCACCCAGGCTGGCATCGACACCAAGCCCCTTGCCCTGCGTCTTGATGCCGTTGACGGCGAAGGGCGCCAGCATGTTCAGCCTGCCATCCGCCATCGCCTGCCTGGCCGCCAGCCCAAGCGCGCCGCGTTCCGGCAACTGGTCGTTCAGCCCGCCGCCGAGCAATCTCTCGATGCTGGCGTGGCGCAGCGCCCAGAAGATTTCGGTGCCAGGCGCCGCATCCTGCAGCTCCATCAGCGCCAGCGCGACGTTGATGGCCGAGTGCCCGCCGCCGATGACCAGGATGCGCTTGCCCGCATAGTCTTCTCTCGCCTTGCCGAGCACGTCGGGAATGCCATAGGCGATGCGTGCCGACGCCTCGCCTTCGCCGGAAACCGGCAGCCCGTCGACGCCGATCGGATTTGGCCGCCACCATGTTCCGGACGCGTCGATGACGGCGCGCGCGAGAACGCGGTGTTCGCCGCCGGCATCGCGATAGCGGATGACGAAGGGCGCGTCCTTGCGGCCATCATTGGCGACCTTGTCGTGTCCCTGACGGGTGATCGCTGTGACCTCGGCGCCGAGCTTCAAATTGGCGGCGATCGCGCGAAGCCGGCCAAGCGGCGCCAGATAATCGCGCACGATCTCGCCGCCGGTCGGCAGGCCCTGGCTGTCCGGCGCCGTCCAGCCGGAGCGGTCGAGCAGCGCCCGCGCCGCCGTATCGATGTTGTATTTCCATGGCGAAAACACCCGCACATGGCCCCAATCGAGCAGCGCCGCACCCACGCTTTCGCCGCGCTCCAGGACGAGCGGAGTGATGCCGCGCTCGACCAGATGCGCCGCGGCTGCCAGCCCGACCGGGCCGGCGCCGATCATCGCGACGGGAAGGTTTGCCATCATGTCCATAGGTTCGATCCTTCCGGTATGTTCGAATTATAAGTGCAAAAAAATCAAGCCAGCGCTTTGCCGACGGCGGGCGCGCAGACGGCGTCAGCGCAGCACTCGTCGGCGAGATAGCCGATCAGCGCATTCATGCCGGGATAGTTGGCGCGGCAGATCAGCGTCGTCGCTTGCCGCTCCTGCGTGACAAGCCCGGTGTCGACCAGGCGTTTGAGGTGATGCGACAGCGTCGATGACGGAATGTCGAGCTTGCCCTGGACGCTGCCGACGGCAAGCCCGTCGTCACCGGCGCGCACCAGGATGCGATAGAGCTGAAGTCGCGTCGGATTGCCGAGTGCTTCAAGCTGGGCAGCTGCTTTTTCGAGTTTCATGGAAATAAACTACGCGGCACTTTTCGCGCCGTCAACTTAATTTCGAAAAATATGGAAATAACATCAGCCGGCGCGTTTGCCCGAGGCGCCTGTGATCACCTCGCCATCCTCCTTGGTGAACGCACCGATCTCCGGGTTGGGCAGGATGTCCAGCACCTTTTCCGACGGCCGTGCAAGGACGACGCCGAGCGGGCTGTCCACGATCGGCCGGTTGATAAGGATCGGATGTGCCAGCATGAAATCGACGATCTGCTCGTCGGACCATTTCGGGTCGGCAAGGCTGAGTTCGGCATAGGGGGTGCCCTTCTCGCGCAGCAGGTCTCGCGGTGTGATGCCCATCGCGGCGATCAGTTCGACTAGCCTTTGTCGCGACGGCGGCGTCTTCAGATATTCGATCACCTCCGGCTCCTCGCCCGACTGCCGGATGATGGCCAGCGTGTTGCGCGACGTGCCGCAATCGGGGTTGTGGTAGATGGTGATGGTCATTTCGAGGCCTTCCCAGTCGACATGGTATTCCGGACGGCGCCACCCTTCTCGTACCAGCCCTTGCTGCGGTTCACGATCCACACCACCGACAGCATGACCGGAACCTCGATGAGCACCCCGACCACGGTGGCAAGGGCCGCGCCCGAATTCAGCCCGAACAGCGCGATCGCGGCGGCCACCGCCAGCTCGAAGAAGTTCGACGCGCCGATCAGCGCCGATGGTCCAGCCACGCAGTGCCGCTCGCCGCTGAGGCGGTTGAGCAGATAGGCAAGACCGGAGTTGAAATAGACCTGGATCAGGATCGGCACTGCCAGCAGCACGATCACCAGCGGCTGCGCAATGATCTGCTCGCCCTGGAAGCCGAACAGCAGTATCAGCGTCGCCAGCAAGGCAGTCAGCGACAAGGGCTGCAGCGTGGCAAGCAGGGCATCGAGCCCGACCTGTCCCCTCGCTGCCAGCAGCCGGCCCCGAACCAGCTGCGCGACGATCACCGGCGCGACGATGTAGAGTGCGACCGACAGCATCAGCGTGCCCCATGGCACGGTGATCGTCGACAGGCCGAGCAGCAGGCCGACGATGGGCGCGAAAGCGACGATCATGATCGAGTCGTTGAGCGCCACTTGCGAAAGTGTGAAATTCGGCTCGCCGCGCGTCAGGTTCGACCAGACGAAAACCATCGCCGTGCAGGGCGCCGCAGCAAGGATGATCAGCCCGGCAATGTAGGAATCGATCTGCACGGCGGGCAGCCACGGCCGGAACAGCCAGCCGATAAAGAGCCAGCCCAGCAGCGCCATCGAAAACGGCTTCACCGCCCAGTTGATGAACAGCGTCACGCCGATGCCGCGCCAATAGGTGCTGACCCTGGCCAGCGAGGCGAAATCGACGCGCAAGAGCATCGGCACGATCATCAGCCAGATCAGCACGGCGACAGGAATGTTGACCCTGGCGATCTCGGCCGACGCGATGGCGCCGAACACGCTTGGCAGCAGATGGCCAAGTGCGATGCCCGCGACGATGCACAATGCCACCCACACCGTCAGATACTTCTCTACGAAGCCGATGCCGGGCCGCGTCGCCTCGCCCGCGTTCAGAGCGTGATCGGTCATGATGGCTTTCCTTGTTCGAACGGCGCGCGGCGGACAGTCACAAGCCCCTCAGCAGTCACAGGTCACGGCATTGATGACGGGACGGCAGAGCTCCGGCGCGCCATTGCAGCAATCTTCCATCAGATAGGCCAGCAGGTCGCGCAAGCCGGTCATGTCGGCGACATAGCGCACGGTCCTTCCGTCGCGTTCGGGACGGATCAGCCCGGCATGGGCGAGCACCTTCAGATGCGCCGACATGGTGTTCTGGACCGTGTCCAGCCTCGTTGCGATCTCGCCCGCCGGAATGCCTTCCGGACCGGCACGCACGAGCAGCCGGAAGACATCCAGCCGCGTCTCCTGGCCAAGTGCGGCCAGCGCGTTCAAAGTACCCTTCTTATCCATATATCCGAATCCTTGGATTTATGGATTCGTGATACCGACTCCCCCACGATCTGTAAAGGGTCCGCCCACCATCAGGTGACGGCCAGCACCTTTCCCGTATCGTGCTGGCGCACGAAGTCCACGCGGGCGCCGTCCCAGTGGTAGCTGTAGTGGCGGCCCTGGACTGGAATGGTAATGACATCGGGCCAGAAGATGCCGATGCAGCCGCCGCCCGGCATGCGCACGCTGTTCCACACCAGCCCGTCGCTGCCTGCTGCCCGCAGCGCCCGCCCTTCCGCCTGCGAGGCGGAATAGTCGTCCGGGTCGAGCACGCCGGGCACGGCGTTGACGTCATCTAGGTCGCGGTCGACGCTGCCGATCAGCACGCGGAAGTCAGCCGTCCAGCCCGGTCCCTCGTTGGTGGCACGCATGAATTTCTGGTGGTGGTGGATGGTCTCGGCCAGCGCGACGTCCTCGCTGTCGCCCGCATAGTAGATGCCGTAGCTGCCATCCGAGAAGCGGCCTGGCCTCAGCGTCGAGCAGTGCACGAAGGGCGCCATCACGAAGCTGGCGCCGGGGCCGGAAACCCGCCTTGCGGCCGACACCTTGCCGAGATCGCCGATCTCGAACCTTATGCGCGGGTTTGTCTTCGCCTCGACGGCGGCAAGCGCCTCCCAGTCGCGCGGGTCGGCAATGTCCTCGAAGAGGTCGATGGGCGGATGGATGGAGCGGATGATGCGGAAGGTCTGGTGCCAATGGACGCCGCGCCGGACCGCAAGCCCACTCACCATGCACCACGCTCCGCATCGAGCCATTCGCGCATCGCCGATAGATCGGAAATTTCGCCGCGCAGCATCAGGTCGAGGGCCGACTGGCCGCCGAAGGTGGCATTGGGCTTGCGTATCCAGGCATAGCCGCGCGCCGGCTCCGTGAACAGATAGCGCAGGCCCTTGTGGATGCCCATCAGGTGCGCCATGCGTGTGCGAAGATCGCGGTCGATCCTGCCGACGCCGCCTTCCTTCGCCCCAGTCTTCCAACGCGCCCAGGTCCGCGCCGACATGCCGCCGAGCAGGATGCAGGCCTCCAGGTCGGTGAGATTCCAGGCCTTGAACAGGTTGACCGTGGTGCGCGCCAGCGCGCCAGCTTCTTCATCCGAGATAGCGGCTCCGACCGTGGCCGGCGTGGTGACGATGGACTGAAGCTGCATTTTGTGCCTCGCTATTGGCAGACATATAGCATGTATTTGCCAATTGGCAAGATAAGTCCAACCGCATCTTGATGGGAAGAGGATGGCGGGACGAGGCAGGGCTTGGGTTCCTCGCCCCCACGGAAGTGGGGGAGAGGTGGCTCGGCGAAGCCGAGACGGAGCGGGGGCGGCGCGGCCTTAGGTGATTTAGAGGGAACTTGCCAGCGTCGCAGCCCCCTCTCCGACCGCTTCGCGGCCACCTCTCCCCCGCTTTGCGAGGGCGAGGAACCCAAGTCCTGAAAGTCGCCGCCAGTACCCCGCCTACTCTGCCGCCTCATACCCTGCGATGCCCTTGATCTCGAGGAAATCCTCGAGCCCGTATTCGGCATACTCGCGGCCATTGCCCGACTGCTTGTAGCCGCCGAACGGCAGGCCGGCGTCCCATTGGGGATAGTTGATGTAGACATTGCCGGTGCGCATGCGCGCCGCGACTTCGCGCGCCTTCTTCATGTCCTTGGCCTGGATGTAGGAGGCAAGGCCATAGACGGTGTCGTTGGCGGTCTCGACCACCTCGTCGACGCTGTCGTAGGGCATGATCGCCAGCACCGGCCCAAAGATCTCCTCGCGCGCGATGCGCATGTCGTGGGTGACGTCGGCGAACACCGTCGGCCTGACATAGTAGCCGCGGTTAAGCTCGGCCGGCCGGCCTGGGCCGCCCGCCACCAGCGTCGCACCTTCATCGATGCCGGCCTGGATCAGGTCCTGGATCTTGTCGAACTGAACCTGGCTGACGACCGGGCCAAGCTTGGTGCCGGCGGCGTCAGCGGGGCCGACGGTGAACTTTTCCGCCGCGGCCTTGGCATAGCCGGCCGCCTCTTCATGGCGGTCGCGCGGCACGAACATGCGCGTCGGCGCATTGCAGGACTGGCCGCTGTTGCTGAAGCAGCCGGCGACGCCCTTGCTGACGGCGCTTGCGAGGTCGACATCCCCGAACAGGATGTTGGCCGACTTGCCGCCAAGCTCCTGGTGCACGCGCTTGACCGTATCGGCGGCGGCCTTGGCCACCAGGATGCCGGCGCGGGTCGAGCCGGTGAATGACATCATGTCGATGTCGGGATGGCTGGACAGCGCCTGGCCGACGCCGGGACCGTCGCCATTGACGAGGTTGAAGACGCCCTTCGGCACGCCGGCCTCGTCCAGGATTTCGGCGAAGATGATGGCGTCGAGCGGCGCGATCTCGGAGGGCTTCAGCACCATGGTGCAGCCAGCAGCAAGCGCCGGACCGACCTTGCAGGTGATCTGGTTGAGCGGCCAGTTCCACGGCGTGATCAGCCCGACGACGCCGATCGGCTCCTTGACCACCAGATGGTTGCCCTTGACGTTGCGGAATTCGAAACTCTTCAGCACGTCGGCCATCTTCTGCAGATGCGCAAGACCGATGCCGACCTGGCTGTCCAACGCCATCTGGCGCGGCGCACCCATCTCGCGGGACACAGCGACGGCAAGATCGCCACTGCGCTTCTTGTAGACCGCGATGATGCGGTTCAGCAGGTCGAGCCGCTCACCAACCTCTGTAAAACCAAAGCTGTTGAAGGCGCGCTTGGCGGCAGCCACCGCCTTGTCGACATCGGCCTTGGAGCCTAGCGAAATCTGCGCAAAGGCGTCCTCATTCGAGGGATCTATGACGTCCAATGTGTTGGGCACAACAGGATCGACCCACGCGCCATCGATATAGAATTGCAGATTGTGTGACATGGTTTTCTCCTTGGCCGCATGGCCGCGCCGGGCCGTCATATCTGGCTGGAGATAACGATGCACAAACGCCGCTGTCAAACGCAACCCCCGAAGTCGTTGAGCCAGTGCGGCAGTGATTGAGCCAGAGCGGTTGGGCCAGCGAGTAGTGGTGAGGATGGACTACAGCAAGATATGCCCGGCCTCGACCAGAAACCGCCTCGCGGCGGCCTGATCCGTCGCTTTCACCAACAGATGGTCACCATCGAAAGTGGACACCAGGAAGATGCCCAACCCGTTTTCCGACAACGGCCTGATAACCGACAGCACGATACCGGTTTCATCGAAGGCAAACGGGCCCTCGAGTTTGAAGGCCACCCAGTCGATATCCTGCTTGACGGCATGCGGCACGCGGTCCTGCAAGCAAACGATCGAAAGCTCGTCGTCAGTCCTTGTGATGCTGACGAAGCCTGGCCCGTCCGCCCAACCGGGAATGATCTCGCCCGCCTCCAGCCGGGAAACCGCGTAAAGCCCTAGAAGTTGCTTAAGCCTGACCCTGGCAGCCATTATCGAACTCCTTCGTCAGATTGCCGGTAATCCCGCGAGCCTCTTGCTCATATAGACCGTCATGCCGCCCATGAACGGCTCTTCCCGATCGATGACATAGCCCTGCCTCTTGTAGAGCGACACATTCGCCTCGAAGGCGCCATTGGTCAGCAGGCGAAGCTCGGCACGTCCTGCTTCGATTGCCTTGCGCTCGGCCAGCTCCAGCAACAGCCGGCCAATCCCTCTCCCCTGCGCATCCGGTGCCACGCAGACATTCTCGATCCAGAGGTGATCTGCGGCCAGGATGGTTTCGATCATCCCGACAATGCCGCCATCCTCGACGGCGAGATCGAACGGATGCTCGGCAACAGCCTTGTCGTAGTCGGCGCGCATAGGCAGCGGCTCGCGGCCGATCACCGGCACCCATTTGACATAGGCGGCACGAACGATATCCCGGATCGCGATGGCGTCAGCGGGCTCGGCGGGCCGAAGCCGGATAGAAGAATTGTTGGTCATCAAAGTGCTCCAGATATGAAAAACCCCGCCGGCGGTGTCGCGGGCGGGGCTGGAAACGAACGAACCGGATCTATCCTGCCGGTCTTTGTCGTCGCGCAATCAGTCTGCCGCTCCGCCCTGTGCAGGTGCGGCGTCGCTTGGTGTTGGCGGGCGCGAGGACGAACATGGCGCCAAGCTGGAACATGATGCGTGGCGCTGTCAAGGCGGCTGCTCGATCGGTAATGTCTCATGTCATGAATCGCTGCGGGCCTTGCGATAAACGGCAATTGATCGATGGACAAAATAGGACCGGAACGCTGAACAAGGGTGCGGATGGTTGCCATCCTGAACCTGGCCTATTTCGGGATCGAGTTTGCCGTAGCCGTCTGGATCGGATCGGCATCGCTGTTCGCGGACAGCATCGATTTTCTGGAGGACGCATCCGACAATCACCGCCGCCGACGGCCCGGCTTTCGCCGTCGAGATGCAGGGACGCGGCAAGCAACAATTACTGGGCCGGTTTCTCCCTCCCCGCGCAACACAGCCTGACCGCGCCTTCGGGAATCGTTGCCCCCGGCGGCCGGTGGGCGGCGCAATGCCCGGCCGATGGAACACCCTCCATCGCCGTCGCCGATATCCACACAAATCCGGCGGACCCGGCCCGGCCTTGGCGGCGGACGGCGCGGACGGGAATCTATCAGCCGCATCTGGTGGACGACGACCAGCGGAGCAACGACCGCGGCATGTTCTAGGCGGCGCGCCGGCAGGCGATGTCGCATCTGGACTGCACCCGCAGTCGTTCTATCTTTTTGCTCGACCCAGACCAAGCACCGGAGCCATCGCCGTGACCGTTACCGACCTCTATCGAGGCTACATCGCCTGCCTCAACAATCAGGATTGGCAAAATCTGCATCGCTTCGTCCATGACGAGGTCCACTACAATGGCGACCGCGTCAGGCTGGCGGGGTACCGCGAAATGCTGGAGCGCGATTTTCGGGAGATCCCAGACCTCTATTTCGACATCCAACTGCAAATCGCCGAACCGCCGTTCATAGCCAGCCGGCTCCAGTTCAACTGCACGCCGAAGGGAACCTTCTTCGGCCTGCCCATCAACGGCCGGAAGATCTCCTTCAGTGAGAACGTCTTCTATGAATTCCGCGACGACACAATCAGGAACGTCTGGTCGGTGATCGACAAGGCGGCGATCGAAGCGCAGCTTTAATCCAGGTCGGCCAGAAGATGACGCACAGCCAATGCCCGACCGATCGTTCGTAAAAACCGATCATTATGACGAAAATAATTCGTTGGAAAGATTATTTGAGGAATGGCATTCCTCCGGCACACCCGTCCGGAGCATTGCATTGTCTTCCATTTCCCACTTCGCGAACGATATTCCGAAAAGCGCTTTTCCTGCCGATCTGACACCAGGACGGAAATCCCTCAACTGGAATGGCATCGTCCCCGGCATCGTCTTGGTCACGATGATCACTGCGGTCGCCTTCTCGGCCCGCAATGTCTCCGGCTTCGCCTTGTTCAGCCCGATGATCCTGGCCGTCGTTGCCGGCATGATCTACTCCAACGTGCTGGGCACACCGGTGCACGCCAAAGCCGGTATCGCATTCTCGCAAAGGCGCCTGTTGCGCTTCGCCATCGTGCTGCTCGGCTTCCAGCTGACGCTCGGCCAAGTCGTCTCGATCGGCGCCGGCGGCGTCGGCATTGTCGCGGCCACGCTTGGTGCCACCTTCGTTTTCACCATCACGCTCGGTCGGCTGATCGGCGTCGACGCCAAGCTGGCGCAGCTGATCGCCGCCGGCACCTCGATCTGCGGCGCCTCGGCTATCGTCGCCACCAACATCGTCACCGATGCGCGCGACGAGGACGTCACCTACGCCGTCGCCTCGATCACCTTGTTCGGCACCGTCGCCATGCTCGGCTTCCCGCTCATGGCGCCCATGCTCGGCCTCGACCAGCACGCTTTCGGCCTGTGGGCCGGCGCCTCGATCCATGAAGTGGCGCAAGTCATCGGCGCCGGCTTCCAGAACGGCACCCAGTCCGGCGAGATCGCCACCGTCGCCAAGCTGACCCGCGTCGCCATGCTGGCGCCGATGGTCGTCGCGCTCGGCCTGATGGCGCGCCGCAGGAGCAGCAGTGAGGTGGCGGCGCGGCCGCCCATGCCGTGGTTCGTCGCCGCCTTCGTCGCCATCGTGGCGCTGAACAGCCTCGTCACCGTGCCGGCCGAGGTGAAATCGGCAATGGCGCTCGCCACCACCATCATGCTGACCATGGGGCTGGCCGCCATGGGCCTGCAGGCCGACATCTCGCAGTTGCGCTCACGCGGCCTGCGCCCCTTGGCGCTCGCCTTCTCGGCCTTCCTGTTCATCGGCTGCTTCAGCCTGCTGCTGGTGAAATTCGCCTAGTCTAAACCGGGCCTAGTCCTCGAACGAACTCGACGCGGCATAGATCGCCGCCAGCGTCTCGATGCCGGCCTGGTCGGCCTTGTCGAAGCGGCCGGGCAGCGGACTGTCGAGATCGAGCACGCCGAAGACGCCTTCATCGTCCTCGAGCAGCACCACCAGTTCCGAGCGCGAGTCGGCATCGCAGGCGATGTGGCCGGGAAAATCATGCACGTCCTTGATCAGCATCGAGGTGCCGAGTTCGACCGCCGTTCCGCACACGCCCTTGCCGACGGCGATGCGCACACAGGCCGGCTTGCCCTGGAACGGCCCGAGCACCATTTCCTCGTCCGACTGCAGGAAATAGAACCCGGCCCAGTTGAGGTCCGGCACCATCTGGAAGATGAGTGCTGCGGTGTTGGCGGCGTTGGCGATCGAATCGCGCTCGCCGTCGAGCAGCGCCTTAAGCTGAGTGGCGAGGTCGCGGTAGAACGCGGCCTTGTCTGAGGTATCGATGGCCTTGGCCGCAAACATGAACGTGTCTCCGTATCGAGGATAGCGGTTCGTCCGATCGCTTCACAAAGTCCCGGCGAGCTCCGCAACCAGGACGGCCGCCTGCACAGTCTAGCGTGGATTGCGTCCCCTCCGAAAGCCGCAAGATCAGGGGTGCCTCCCGGCGCTGAGCCGGACGGCAAGGCAGCTATGCGTAAACTTTGCGATCATCTTGAGAATCATGACGGCCCCGATCGGGGCCGTCATTCACCTCTCAAACAGATCGGACAAGTCCCGGGTTTTAGTAGCCGCCCATACCGCCACCGCCGCCCGCCGGGGCAGCGTCTTTCGGCGGAACGTCGGTGATCATCGCTTCGGCGGTGATCAGAAGGGCCGCGATCGAACCGGCATCCTGCAGTGCGGTGCGCACCACTTTCGCCGGATCGACGATGCCTGCCTTGATCATGTCGACATAGACCTCGTTCTGGGCGTCAAAACCCTGATTGTGGTCCTTGCTGTCGGTGAGCTTGCCGACGACGATCGAGCCCTCGACGCCGGAATTCTCGGCGATCTGGCGGATCGGCGCTTCGAGCGCCCGCAGCACGATCGTGATGCCGGCCGTGACATCGGCATTGGCGCCGGTCAGGCCGCCAAGTACCGAGCGGGCACGCAGCAGAGCCACGCCGCCGCCGGGCACGATGCCTTCCTCGACCGCCGCGCGGGTGGCGTTCAGCGCATCGTCGATGCGGTCCTTCTTTTCCTTGACTTCCGACTCGGTGACGCCGCCGACGCGGATGACGGCTACGCCGCCGGCGAGCTTGGCCAGCCGCTCCTGCAGCTTCTCCTTGTCGTAGTCGGAGGTCGTCTCCTCGATCTGGCCCTTGATCTGGGCGACGCGCGCCTGGATCGTCGCCTTGGTGCCGGCACCGTCGATGATCGTGGTGGTGTCTTTCTCGATCAGCACACGCTTGGCGCGGCCGAGCATCTCGATGGTGACGTTTTCAAGCTTGATGCCGAGGTCCTCGGAGATCATCTGGCCTGATGTCAGCACGGCGATGTCTTCCAGCATCGCCTTGCGGCGATCGCCGAAGCCCGGCGCCTTGACGGCCGCGACCTTGAGGCCGCCGCGCAGCTTGTTGACGACCAGCGTCGCCAGAGCCTCGCCCTCGACGTCCTCGGAGATGATCAGCAGCGGCCTGCCGCTCTGCACCACCGCTTCGAGGATCGGCAGCATCGCCTGCAGATTGCCGAGCTTCTTCTCGTGGATGAGGATGTAGGGCTCTTCCAGCTCGACGCGCATCTTGTCGGCATTGGTGACGAAATAGGGCGAGAGATAGCCGCGGTCGAACTGCATGCCTTCGACGACGTCGAGTTCGGTCTCTGCGGTCTTGGCTTCCTCGACTGTGATGACGCCGTCATTGCCGACCTTGTCCATCGCCTTGGCGATCATCTCGCCGACGCTGGCATCGCCATTGGCGGCGATGGTGCCGACCTGTGCGATCTCGGCCGACGACTTGACCTTCTTGGCGCGCGCCTGGATTTCCTTGACCACGGCGGAAACCGCCTGGTCGATGCCGCGCTTCAAATCCATGGGGTTCATGCCGGCGGCGACCAGCTTGGCGCCTTCGCGCAGGATCGAGGCGGCCAGCACCGTGGCGGTGGTGGTGCCGTCACCGGCGAGGTCGTTGGTCTTCGAGGCCACTTCGCGCACCATCTGGGCGCCCATGTTCTCGAACTTGTCGGCAAGCTCGATTTCCTTGGCGACGGTGACGCCGTCCTTGGTGATGCGCGGCGCGCCATAGGCCTTGTCGATGATGACGTTGCGGCCCTTGGGGCCGAGCGTGACCTTCACCGCATTGGTGAGGATCTCGACGCCGCGTAGCATGCGGTCGCGCGCATCGGTGGAGAATTTGATTTCCTTGGCAGACATGATTTTTATCCAGTTCGTTCGGAGAAAATGAGGTCAGGCAGCTTTCTTGGCGGCCACGGTCTTGTCGGTTGCAGCCGTCTCGCCCTTGTCGATGATCCCGGTCTCGCTCTTGTCGATGACGCCCATGATGTCGGCTTCCTTCATGATCAGAAGGTCCTCGCCGTCGATCTTGACCTCGGTGCCCGACCATTTGCCGAACAGGATGAAGTCGCCGGCTTTGACGTCGAGCGGAACAAGCGCGCCGTTTTCGTCGCGTGCGCCAGGCCCGACGGCGATGACTTCGCCCTCCTGCGGCTTTTCCTTGGCAGTGTCGGGGATGATGATCCCGCCCTTGGATTTGATATCGCCTTCGGCGCGACGAATGACGACGCGGTCGTGGAGTGGCCGAAATTTCATGGGAACTTTCTTTCTGGGGCCGGCACAGGCGGCCACGCCCCTCCTCTATAGACGCGCTGGCACTCGATAGATAGGAGTGCCAAAAATTATTCGCGGACCATATTAAATATTTAAAAGTATTATTTCAGCTGGCCGTTTCGTGATATCCGCAGAATGTCAAATAATTCAAAAGATTGAATTTTGCCGATCGAGTGCCTATTTATCGGACAAGTTCACTTTCACGATTTCAGGCACAAGGGAGATTTCTTCGATGGCCGAAAGCAATCAGACGATCATGGAAAAAGCTGAAGCCCGCTTTGTCGACAAGCAGAAGAAGACAGCGGAGAAAAACAAGGCGACCGCCGAATATATGTCCGAGGCAAGAGCCAGGGAAATCAAGACGGCAAGGCTGAGGGAGCTTCGGCTGGCCAAGGAAGAGGCCGATCGTGTCGCCGAGGCCCTCAATCCGACGCCGAAGAAGAAGCGGGTGACCAAGAAAGCCACGGAGGCCAAGACATGAGCCTCACCTTTCCCAACCGCAGCCGCAGCTATGACGAAGCGGGCCAGCGCATTCGTTTCGTTGGCCATGACGGCATGTTCCAGATCTCGTTTTCCGTCGCTGCCGACGCCATGGCCAAGATGCGGCCGGGCACAGCTGCCGACGAAGCCGGTTATCTCCAGACATTCGACACCGAGAGCAGCGCCATCCGCGAGGTGGCGTCGAAGGCCTATGACCGCACCCGCAAGAGCATGTATGTGCTGACGGCGGCCGATTTCGGCTGAAATGGCGGCGAGTTGGCGCTGACCGCGATCAGGTCTTGCGCTCGGCCCTTTCGCGGCGTCTGACGTCGCGGACATTCATCTGCACGACCATGTCCTCGGCCTCGCGCGGCCCCATCCCGACCATCACCTTTTGCCGGACAACCGCAGGCTGGCCGGTGAAGACATCGATGATGCTCCAGCTCTGGGGAAGCTCCATGCGCAGCGTGTAGCGGTTGGCCATGGCGGTCAGCCTTGCATCGTGAAAAACACGGCGCCCAGGATCAGCACCGTCCAGGCGACGACCGACAGTTTCAGCACCATGCCGCCATGCACGGCCAGAAGCTTCCGCAGGTGCGGCACACCTGCCGACGAGACCGGTGCCGCCGCCAAGGCGACAGGGGCCTTGAGGCCAAGTTTTCCAAAGACGGGCAGCAGCGACGGTTCACGCACGAAAGGCCTCGAATGTCAGGGAAAAGCGAAGCAATTACGCTCGCACCCCTTCCATAGCACTCTTTTCGCGAGCGCCTGCATGCCAAATTCAAGACAGGACTGCTTTGACGGCCAGTCCGTACTGCCTTCGCAACACACAATCTATTCGTGGGAATTGACTGCGCCCGGGGCAGATTGGGACGCCAAATTTTGGAGGCCTCGCCTCGGGATCGAACCGAGGCTTCAGAGATTTGCCGTCTCCAGCGTAGCCGCTCCGCCACGAGGCCATGGCTGTGAAGTAGCGGCCAAATATTTACGGAAAGGTTAATCCCGAGGGATTGTTCAGAATTTTCGGGGTCGAGTTTCAGAGCGTTCGCCAGCCAACCTTGCCGGGTCTCGCTTCCGGCGCAGAGTTGAGATCCTTCACGCCCCAAGCGGCAGCCCGCCCCGTCTCGACCGAGGGCCTCCAGCACTGCGACTGACGTTCTTCCCCTGAGCTACGCGCTTCCGAGGCTGCTTTTACCCCGCGTTGCATTTCGGAGGAGAGGAGCGGAGGCCAACCAACTTTTCCCCTTGAACAGCGATTCGATCTGGCTTAGCTTCATCTGAGAAAAGGTTTTCTCAAACAATCGTCGTCGGGCTCGGCCACCTGCCGGGCCTTATCCGGCTCGGTAAGAGAAAACCTTTTCCCAACCAAGGATCTCGGCGCGATGCCATCGGACGATCTGCCTGTTCCGGTCTTTTCCAAGCCAGTCACCTTGCGTGACGTGGCCGCGCAGGCCGGAGTCAGCGTCGCCACCGCATCCAAGGCGCTCAACAGCCAGGGCCGAATGACAGCCGAGACGCGCGAACGCATTCGCGAGACCGCCCGGCGGCTTGGCTTCCGGCCCAACAGCCTGGCGCAAAGCCTGCTCCGGCGCCGTAGCTTCACCGTCGGCCTGCTCACCAACGATACCTATGGCCGCTTCTCGCTGCCGCTGATGTCGGGCATTTCGGACGCGCTGGTCGACAATGGCGTCTCGGTGTTCCTGTGCAATGTCGAGGAGGATCCGCGGCTGGGCCAGATGCATGTCGACGCCATGCTCGACAAGCGCGTGGACGGCATCATCGCCACCGGCAAGCGCATCGATCGCCATCTCCCCGTCGACCTCTCCAATCTGCGCGTCCCGGTGATCTATGCCTTCACGCAGCCAGATCCCGACGCCGTCGCCTTCGTCTCGGACGATGTTGGCGGCGCCCGGCTGGCCGTCGAGCATTTCTGCCGGCTGGGCCGCAAGCGCATCGCTCACGTCACCGGGCCGGCGAGCTTTGCCGTGGTGCACGCGCGCGTCCAGGCTTACCGCGACGTGCTCGTCGAAAACGGCCTGACGGTCAGCGAGCCGCTGCTCGGCTCCTGGTCGGAAGCCTGGGGTCACCAGGCGGTTGCGCAACTGTTCGACGGCAAAAGCGAAAGGCCGGACGCGGTCTTCTGCGGCAACGACCAGATCGCGCGCGGCGTCATTGATGCTCTGCGCGAACGCGGCCTCGACGTACCCGGCGATGTCGGCGTCATCGGTTTCGACAATTGGGAGATCGTGGCCGAGGCGACGCGTCCGCCGCTGACCTCCATCGACATGAACCTGGTTGCTCTCGGGCGCGAGGCCGGGCTGACCCTGCTTTCGCTGGTCGGCGGCAAGCCCGCCGCGCCGGGCATTCGAAAACTGCCGTGCCGGCTGGTGGTGCGGCAGTCATGCGGCCATCCGCTGGATGGCTGAAACCAAGCGCCGCGCAATCGGCGCCAAGCCGCGGAGCGCGGCCAACCCTGGAGGAGGAGAACATGAGGAACCTTATTGCCAAACTGGCCCTGGCCGCTGCCGTTCTGGGTGGCGGCATCGGTGCCGCGGCCGCCGAGACGGCCAACATCTGGGTGCGCGCCGACGGCTCGAATTTCATGCCGAGGATCGTCGACGCCTACAACAAAGCGCACACCAACCAGGTCAAGCTCGACATCATCCCCAATGCCGAGATCATCCCGAAATATGGTGCCTCCGCGGCCGGCGGCACCGCGCCCGACGCGCTGTCGCTCGACCTGATCTACACGCCCTCCTTCGCCGCCGCCGGCCAGCTGGAGGACATCACCGACTGGGCCAAGTCCCTGCCCTATTTCTCGAGCCTGTCGCCTGCGCATGTGAAGACCGGCACCTACAAGGACCACATTTACGGGCTGCCGTTCTCCGCCGACGCCTCGGTGCTGATCTGGAACAAGAAACTGTTCAAGCAGGCTGGCCTCGACCCTGAAAAAGGCCCTGCCAACTGGGCCGAGATCGCGACCGACGCCGAGAAAGTCAACGCGCTCGGCGGCAACATCAAGGGCTTCTACTTCTCCGGCAATTGCGGCGGCTGCAACATCTTCACCTTCACGCCGCTGATCTGGGCGTCGGGTGGCGACATCCTCTCGGAGGACGGCTCGAAAGCGACGCTGGACAGCCCGCAGCTGCGCGGCGCCATCGATCTCTACCGCTCGATGGTCAAGAAAGACCTGGTCCCGGCAGGTGCGCAGACCGACACCGGCGCCAACTTCTTTGCCGCCTTCGCCGCCGGCAATATCGGCATCTCGCCGTCCGGCGCCTTCGCCATCGGCGCGCTCAACACCCAGTATCCCGATGTCGACTACGGCGTCACCTTCCTGCCGGGCAAGGACAGCGGCTGGTCGTCCTTTGCCGGCGGCGACAATTTCGTCGTCACCAAGGGCACCACGAAACTGCCCGTGGTGAAGGAGTTCCTCGATTTCGCCTATTCGCTCGAGGGCCAGACCATCCTCGCCAAATACGGCAGCCTGCCGGTGCGCGGCGACATCGCCAAGGAGGCACTGAAGGACCTCGATCCACGCTATCAGATCGCCGCCGAGGCCATGGCCAAGGGCAAGACGCCCTATTCGGTGGTGTTCAACGACCTGATCAACTCCGCCAACGGGCCGTGGACGCAGATGATCAACGAGGTCTTCTTCGGCGACGATGTCGATGGCGCCATCGCCAATGCGCAGGAGACGATGCAGTCGATCATCGACCAGGCGCCGCAAAAATAGCGGCGGCCTACCCGGCCACCCGCCCGTCTCCCTGGGCGGGTGGCCGGCGCGTTCTTTACCCTCCCTCTTGTGGCGAGGGTCGCTGCAAAGCAGCGGGGTGGGGGCAGCGCCAGTACCCCCACCCGGACCTTCGGTCCGACCTCCCCACAAGGGGGAGGTGGGGCGGCCAACTGTATCCGACGGAAGAACAGGCACGGCATGAGCTCTATCACAACCGCAGCAACCCCTGCCCCGCCCCGCGCCCGCAGGGTCGCCAGCCGCCAACAATGGATCGGCCTGCTCTATGTCGCGCCGGCTGTCGCGCTGGTCGTCGTCTTCTTCCTGATCCCGCTCGGCATGACGGCGTGGATGTCGCTGCACAACTGGCCGCTGATGGGCGAGCACAGCTTTATCGGCCTCGGCAATTACGTCGCCATCCTGCGCGACACCAGGTTCTGGAACGCGCTGCGCTTCACCGCCTTCTACACGGTGATCGTCACCATCGCGATCTTCGTGGTGGCCTTTCCGCTGGCGCTGTTCGTCGAACGGCCGCGGCCGCTGACCAATCTCTACCGCACCATGTTCTTCATGCCGGCGGTTGTCGGTTTCGCCTCGGCCAGCCTGCTCTGGTCGTGGTTGCTGAATGTCGATTCCGGCCTGTTCAGCCCGGCCGCTTACGACCTCGGACTGATCGACAGGAAGTTCAACCTTCTGGCCACCTTCCAGCCGGCCTTCTGGTCGATCATCGCCATGGTCGTCTGGAAGGTCGCCGGCTTCACCATGATCATCCTGATGGCCGGCCTGCAATCGATCCCGCAGGACCTGCAGGAGGCGGCCGTCATCGACGGTGCCGGGCCTTTCGCCAGGTTCAGGGCGATCACCTTGCCGCTGATGCGCCGCACGCTGGCGCTGGCGCTGATCCTGTCAGTCGCCGGCTCGATCCTCGCCTTCGACCAATTCTACATCATCCTGCGCGGCGGCCCGCGCAACCAGACGCTGACGGCGGTCTACTGGATCTTCAACCAGTCCTTCGTGTCGTTCAAGCTCGGCTATGGCGCGGCACTTTCCATGGTGCTGCTGGTTATCCTGGTGGCGCTCAGCCTCGTCCAGCTGTGGCTGCTGCGCAAACCCGAGGGGCTCGACTGATGGCGCAGGCCGCCTCCCGCAACCGCCGGCTCCTGACCCGCATCGGCGAGCATTCGACAGGCATCATCGCCTCGGTGTTGTTTGCGGCGCCGATCGTCTGGGCGGTGCTGTCGGCGTTCAAGCCGGCGGCCGAAGCACGCCTGCCGCCGCTGCCGCCCTGGCCGACGTCGGGGTTCTCGCTGGAGAACTATGCCACGCTCAACAGCTTCGGCGACGGGCTGTGGGCCTCTGCGCAAAACAGCATCTATGTCTCGGTGATGACGGTCGTGCTGTCGGTCGCCGTCAGCGTGCTGGCCGGCTACGGCTTTTCGCGGTTTCGGTTTCCGTTCAAGGACCTGTTCTTTATCCTCATCCTGTCGACGATCATGATCCCGTTCCAGTCGATCCTGACGCCGATCTTCCTGGTGCTGACCAAGCTTGGCCTGCACAACACCCTGACCGGCCTGGTCGGCGTCTATGTGACGCTGCAACTGCCGTTCTCGATCTTCATGATGCGCAACGCCTTCGACGCCGTGCCGCGCGAAATCGAGGAGGCCGCCCGCATGGACGGTGCCAGCAATCTCACAATGCTTTTGAAGGTGATGCTGCCGCTGGTCTGGCCGGGCGTCGTCACCATCGCCCTGTTTGCCTTCCTCGGCGCCTGGAACGAATTCCTCGCCGCCCTCGTGCTGATGACCGACCAATCCAAGTTCACGCTGCCGGTGATGATGACCGCACTGCAGTCGGGCCGCTTCGGCGCCATCGACTGGGGCGCGGTGCAGGCGGGCGTCACCGTGATGATGGTCCCGTGCCTCATCCTCTTCCTGGCGCTGCAGCGCTTCTACATCCGCGGCCTGATGGCCGGGGCCGTCAAATAGAATGGAGTGAGTTCATGACCGCATCGCCATCCGCAAAAACCGGAAACCCCAAGCTCGCCTTCCGCCCTCTGCCGGTGCCGCAGGTCGACGTGCACGGCTTCTGGGGCGACCGCGCCGACGCTGTCGCCACACGCACCGCCGACATCCTCTACGAGCGCTGCGTCGAGGCCCGCATGCTGGAGCAGATCGATCCGGACCGCCCCTCGCCCGGCATAGTCATCCCCTTTCACTCGCCCTCTCCCGACGAAGCCGATCGCCAGGGCGCGGAATTCACCGGATCGACGGTGACCACGCAGATGTTCTGGGATTCCGATCTCGGCAAGACGATCGAGACCGCGGCCTATTCGCTTTACCGGCGCAAAAACCCCGAACTGGAGAAGAAGATCGATGCCGTCATCGACATGTATGGCAAGCTGCAGCAGGAGGACGGCTATCTCTCGAGCTGGTATCAGCGCATCCAGCCCGGCAAGCGCTGGACCAATCTGCGCGACTGCCACGAGCTCTATTGCGCCGGCCACCTGATCGAGGGCGCGGTCGCCTATTACCAGGCGACGGGAAAACGCAAGCTGCTCGATATCATGTGCCGCTATGCCGACCATATCGCGTCGGTGCTCGGCCCCGAGCCCGGCAAGAAGAAGGGCTATTGCGGTCATGAGGAGATCGAGCTGGCACTGGTCAAGCTGGCGCGGGTGACCGGCGAGCGGAAATACATGGAGCTGGCCAAATACTTCATCGACCAGCGCGGGCAGCAGCCACATTATTTCGACGAGGAGGCCCGCGCCCGCGGCGGCGACCCGAAGGCCTATCATTTCAAGACCTATGAATACAGCCAGTCGCACATCCCGGTGCGCGAACAGCACAAGGTCGTCGGCCATGCGGTCAGAGCGATGTACCTCTATTCGGGCATGGCCGACATCGCCACTGAATATGGCGACGACACGCTGCGGTCGGCACTCGACCTTCTGTGGGACGATCTCACCACCAAGAGCCTCTATATCACCGGCGGACTGGGACCATCGGCGCACAATGAGGGGTTCACCAGCGACTACGACCTGCCCAACGAGAGCGCCTATGCCGAGACCTGTGCAGCGGTGGGCCTGGTGTTCTGGGCCAGCCGCATGCTCGGCATGGGGCCGAACGCGCGCTACGCCGACATGATGGAACGCGCCCTCTACAACGGTTCGATCTCGGGCCTGTCGCTCGACGGCTCGCTGTTTTTCTACGAGAATCCATTGGAAAGCCGGGGCAAGCACAACAGGTGGAAATGGCACCGCTGCCCGTGCTGCCCACCCAATATCGGGCGCATGGTCGCCTCGATCGGCAGCTATTTCTACAGCCTGGCCGACGATGCGTTGGCCATCCACCTCTATGGCGACTCGACAGCTCGCTTCGACATATCAGGCACACCGGTGAGCTTGACGCAGGCAAGCCGCTATCCCTGGGACGGCGCCGTCGAGATCACGCTCGAGCCGCAGGCGCCGGTCGAATTTACCTTGCACCTGCGCATTCCCGCCTGGAGCGCCAGTGCCCAGTTGAAGGTGAACGGCGAGGCCATCAAGCCGGCTGAGATCACCAGCGACGGCTACGCCGCGATCAAGCGAACATGGACGAAGGGCGATGATGTCCGGCTCGATCTCGAAATGCCGATCGAGCGGCTCTATGCCAACCCGCAGGTGCGCCAGGATGCCGGCCGCGTCGCGCTGTCACGCGGCCCGCTGATCTATTGCGTCGAGGCATCAGACAATGACAGCCAGCCGCATCGCCTGACGCTGCCGCGGACGGCCACCATCGAAGCGCAGCAGCGGCCGGAACTTCTCGGCGGCGTGGTGACGCTGTCGACCGCGGCACTTGCCGATGTCCCCGACGGCTGGCAGGACGGGCTCTACAGGCCCGAGCCGCCGACCACCACCGAGACGCGCCTGACCGCCATTCCCTATTTCGCCTGGGACAACCGCGAGCCCGGCGAAATGCTGGTGTGGCTCAGGGACGGCTGAACGAGGTCGGTCTATGGGCGATGACCGATCCAAGCTCAGCCGCGGTCGATGCCGCAGTTTCGGGCTTTCGGTCCATATAGCGCAGACGCAGGCGCAGGAATGGCGCCTCGACGCAGGTGTAGCTGAGATAGCCGATCGGGATCGTCGCCACGAAGCACAATGCGGACCAGAGGCATGCGACGTAGAAATTGCTGATGCTCATGACATTCGTGTCTATGAACGCCGCCAATTGCATGACGAAGAACAGGTGCAGAAGATAGATCGAATAGCTGTAGGCCCCCGCCTTCTCCAGTATCCTGAACGGCGGGCTTGTTCGCTTTTTCGAAAAGCTCGTGTCGTAGTAGGCGATGCCGAATGAATAGGCTGCCGCCTCCAGGGTCGGCAGGATGATCCATATCCAATGAGGCGACGGATAGCGGCCCAGTTGGTAAAATCCGCCGGCTGCATCGAACCACCAGAAGAACCCCGAAAAAGCCATGAGAACGGCCAGCGCCAGCCAGTGTTGGTTCTTCGCGTGGGCACGCAGGTGGAAGGCAAGAATGCCGGCCAGGAACTGATCCGCATGGCCTATGATGGTTACGGACGCCGCCGACTGCACTTCGCCGATCTGCACATACAGGACGGACCTCAGCACAATGGCTGCCGCGATGAACAGCAAGGGCGCGAACACAAACCGCCTGGATGCCATCAGCAAGAACGGCAGCAACAGGTAGAAGTGCGCTTCGATCGTTACCGACCAGCCGCCATTCGGGAGGGTGGGAAAAAGAAACCCAATCCGACGCCCGTGAAATACCCGTCGAGGGACTGTCCGGCCAGGTACCTGCGGCAAGCCTCGATACATATCACGACCAGCAGAAGCGGAAGCAGCCTGAGGGCCCTGTTGGCAAAGAAGGGCAGATAGTTGATCTGCTTTCCATCGAGCAGCTTGGCGAACAGGTACCCGGAAAGCGCCATGAACAGGGAAACGCCAGTATGCCCTTCATCCAGAACGCTGAAGAGGGGAAGAGCCGGCACGAAGTCATAAGGCACCGGGCCTTCAGGAGACGCATGAAGGAAATGCCAGGAAAAGACAAGAAAGGCCGCTAGGCCACGAACATGATCCAGCGCTGGGTAATGCTCTCCGGTCGAGGATTTCATGATTTGCCCACGCGCACCGTGTCCTGCGCCGGTGTTCAGGTCATCGTTGGGCCAGAACTGTTTTCAATTCATTAAACCCTCACTGCGGAGACTTTCGAAATCAGAGATTTGCTTCAAAAAGTGCTGTGGCCTGCAAACATCCGGGGCCAAACACGACTGAAGCGTGCCGCGTCTGAGCGGATCACTTCTGGGCGGATCACTTCTGGGCGATGGTCAGCCCGATCTCCACGGCCACCAATTCCTGCAACCGCCACAGATTGCGGTCGCGGATGCCGCAGGCTTCGAGGTGGCGGATCGTCTCGAAAAGATATTGCGCGCCCGAGCCCCAATGACCGGCGGCTGTCACCAGCGTCGCCGCGATCGCCTGCTTGTCGAGCTTGCCGGCATAACGCGGATTGGCGGGATCGACGACGAAGCCAAGCGCGCGACATGGGCCGCCTTCGGTCCTGACCTGCAGCCAGCGCGGCACGTTGACGGCGGGCAGGATGGTCATTTCGCGGCGCAGCAGCGCTTCGAGGTTAGCCGCCAGCGGCTCCGCGATCTCGAACACCATGCCCTGGCACTGGCCGCCGCGATCGAGCGCCATCATCAGGCCGGGCTGCTCGACCGTGCCGCGAAAACGCTGCACCGTGAAGCAGAACGAACGATGCCAGCCGCTGGCCACCGCGCGTTCTCCGCCCCTCACCTCGCCGGCGGGCTTCCACAACAGCGAGCCATAGGCAAATAGTTTCAGCGGCCCGGCCGGAGCGCCGGCCAGCACCTCGTCGCGGATGCGCGCATAGTCGGCATCGGTCATGTGAACCATGCCCGGCGTCGGCCCGGCATCCTCAACAGCACGCATGGTGCGCGCGATGAGATCCTCGGTCAGAGCCATCGGCGCCTTGCGCGGGACCCTCGATGATGCGGTGGAAATAGCCTTGCTCATCTTCGCGCTCCCAGCCCTACCGCCATGTTGCCGAAGGCTGAAGGATTCTCAAGGGCCGTGCAGCCGAGATAGATCACGAGTGGCCGATGCCGCTCTTGCGTGACGCGTCTTGGAACGATGTTGCCGGCAAACTGTTCTGTTCCTTGCCGGAGGATGCCATGAACGACGCGTCGGCAAAGCCCGCTGGCCCCGTCCTTTCATCGGCGGAGCGCGTCAACACGCTGTCCCATTTCCACCGCGCCGAGATCGCTCGCATGGCAGGATGGCGCGACCGGCTGGACAGGACAACCAACTGGGCAATCACGGTGGTGGCGGCGCTGCTTTCGGTATCGCTGTCGACGGCCAGTGCGCATCACGGCGTGCTGCTGTTCGCCATGCTGCTGATCCTGCTGCTGCTGTGGATCGAGGCGCGCCGCTATCGGTTCTTCGATTTCTATCGGGCGCGCGTACGCCAGTTCGAACGCCACTATTTCGCCCAGATCTTTTCCCCACAGCCCGACTTCGCCTCGGACTGGGTGCTCATCGTCGGCGAAGGCCTGCGCGCGCCGAAATTCCTGCTGTCGCAGCGCGTCGCGCTAGCCCGTCGGCTGCGGCGAAATTACATCTATCTGTTTCTGATCCTGTTGCTGGCCTGGGTGCTCAAGATATCCACACCCAGCCTTCAAACCGTGGGTGTCAGGGCCGGCTTTGCCGGCTCGCTTCGCGAGGCCCTAGACAGCGCCGCCCTTGGCCCCGTTCCCGGTGTGGCGATCGTGGTTGTTGTGGCCGCATTCTATGTCGGGTTGCTTGCCATCGTCTTTTTCACGGCCGATGACGACGGCGAACTGTCCTTTGGCGACGTCCATGTTTGACGTTGATGTCCGGCGACACGCCGCTGCAATGTCAACGGCGCCCCGCGGCGTTGACATCCGCCGGGACGTTTGGGGAACGGAAGACCCTGTCTTCGCGGCTAGATGCCGAAGAACTGCTTGCCAATCATGTAGCCCAGTGCCGCCACGACCAGCGGAAAAAGTGCCGGCGCGGCTTTGCCAAGAAGGGAGACCTGCTGGTCCTTCGCTGGCGTATGACGTGCATTGCCGAGATTCTTGGTCATTGCTTGCCTCAGGTTCGGAGGATTTATTAGCAAATGCTTATTAAAAGCATGGCCGCATTAACGGCCTGATAGGAAATCAACTCTGATCAGAAGCAAATTCTAATGATCGGCACTTGGACGGCAAAGACGCGCTGCCCTATTTAGCCCGTTCGAAGCATTGGCCGCGACGCGCGGCCGTTCGCGTCAATCGGTAAAACCGCGCCTGAACAACAAGATGGCTCAGGAACCCGATTTAGCAGGTGAACGCCAGCTCCAGAGCCGGTGCAGTTCGTCCGCCGCCTCGCCCGACAGGCGCGGGGTCGAACGGCATGCCTGTGGGTGACGCAGGCCGTGCGCCCTCAAAAAATTCGCAAACCCAAAAAATTCGCAAACCAATGTCGGACTGGCTAGCCTTCGTCCGTCCTTGGGGTATCGAACAGGCATTCATGAAAGGATCCAGCAATGCCCGGCACCGTACGCTTGCACCGCGTTCTGACGACCAGCCCGGAAAAGGTCTATCGCGCCTTCGTTGAAGCGGACGCGCTGGCCAAGTGGCTTCCGCCAAACGGCTTCACCTGCACGGTCCATAATTTCGAGGCAAAGGTCGGAGGCACGTTCAAGATGTCGTTCCGCAATTTCACCACCGGGGACAGCCACTCCTTCGGCGGCGAGTATCTCGAACTCGTTCCGGGCGAGCGCCTGCTCTACACCGACAGGTTCGACGATCCCAACCTGCCCGGCGAGATACGAGTGACCGTGGTCTTGAAAAAAGTGTCGGTCGGCACTGAAATCGACATCACCCAGGCGGGCATTCCGGACGTCATTCCGGTCGAGGCCTGCTATCTCGGCTGGCAGGAGTCGCTCAGAAATCTGGCAAAGCTCGTCGAGCCCGAGATCAATCAATAGGCTGAGAATGGCTGGGAGAACGGTCGTTTCTGGCCTGCCGAAGCCCGAAACTTGGACTGTGGCGGGAACTGCCCTTTATCGCTAGCAATTCATCATTGCGTTTGACACCCCCTGTGACTGGACGTGTCAATGAAATGAAGAGTGCAGCGGAGCCTGAAAAAGCATGACTTTGACCAATCGAGACATTGTCGAACTAACCGAATGGCGGCGCAAGCTGCATCAGCAACCGGAAATCTCGAATGAAGAGGAGAAGACCGCAAAGGAGGTCGTCGCCTTCCTCGCCGATACGGGGCCGGACAAGGTGCTGACACAGCTCGGCGGGCATGGCGTCGCGGCCATATATGACAGCGGCAAAGCGGGGCCGACGGTGCTGTTCCGTTCGGAACTCGATGCCTTGCCTATCGAAGAACTTTCAGGCGTGCCGCATTCGTCGCGCGTACCGGGCAAGTCGCATATGTGCGGCCATGACGGACACACCGCGATCCTGGCATCCCTCGGCCGTCAGTTGGGGCGCGAGAGGCCTGCAAGCGGCCGCGTCGTGCTGATGTTCCAGCCGGCGGAGGAAACCGGCAATGGCGCGGCCGGCGTCGTCGCCGATCCGCGCTTCGGCGAGATCGTGCCGGATTTCGCTTTCTCATTGCACAACCTGCCCGGCGTGCCGTTCGGCGAGGTGCGGCTCAAAGCCGGCGTGGTCAACTGTGCATCACGCGGCATGCGCATCGTGCTGGAAGGCAAGACTGCCCATTCGTCCATGCCGGAGACCGGCATCTCGCCGATGCTGGCGATCAGTGAGCTGATGCCGGCGCTGCCGGCGCTCGGGCGCGGGACCTTCGCCGATGATGACTTCTCCATGCTGACGGTCACCCATGCCGCGATGGGCGAAGCCGTGTTCGGCATCGCGCCGGCTCACGCCGAGGTGTGGGCAACGCTGCGCACCCGGCGTGACGAGCGCATGGCAAACCTGTGCGCTGCTGCCGAAGCACGGGTCGCCAGGATCGCGGGCGAGCATCGCCTTTCCGTCCGCTGGGACTATCATGAGATCTTCGTCGCCAGCGTCAACGCGCCGGACGCGGTGGAGCATCTGCGGCGCGCGCTCGATGAAGAGGACGTCGCGCACGGCGAAGAAGCCCTGCCGATGCGCGCCTCTGAAGATTTCGGCCTGTTCGGCCATAGTGCCAAGTCGGCGATGTTCTTCCTCGGTGCAGGCGAGCGGCACCCTGCCTTGCACAATCCCGACTATGACTTTCCCGACGACCTGATCCCGATCGGGTCAAGGATCTTCATGCGCACGGCACGTAATTTGCTGGGCTGACCTGCGCCAACTCTAAAACCGAAAGGAACACGCAATGCCAACGATGCCAAAGAACACGATTTGCCTCTGGTTCGACAAGGACGCCGAGGCTGCGGCTCGCTTCTACGCGGAGACCTTTCCCGACACCAGGGTGGGCGCCGTTCACCGTGCGCCGAGCGACTTTCCGTCCGGCAAGAAAGACGACGTGTTGACGGTCGAATTTACCGTTGCCGGCATTCCCTGCATCGGATTGAACGGCGGCTCCACATTCAAGCAGAGCGAGGCCTTCTCGTTCCAGATCGCCACCGACGATCAGCAGGAAACCGACCGCTACTGGAATGCCATCGTCGGCAATGGCGGCCAGGAGAGCGCGTGCGGCTGGTGCAAGGACAAATGGGGCGTGTCCTGGCAAATCACGCCGCGCACGTTGACCGAGGCCATGGCGGCCGGCGGCGAGGAAGCCAAACGCGCCTTTGATGCGATGATGGAGATGACGAAGATCGACGTCGCGGCGATCGATGCAGCCCGGCGCGGCTGACCTCGATCGCAGCTGAGTTGCTATCGGACCTTGATGACGACCTTGCCCTTGGCGCGTCCTGTTTCGACATAGGCCAGCGCCTCGTTGGCGGCTTCGAAGGGAAAGATCCGGTCGACAACCGGGCGGATCGCACCAGCTTCGATGAGCGATGCGATCTTGCTCAATTGCTCGCCCTGCGCCCACATGAAGAGAAACGAGAACGTCACGCCACGGCGCTTGGCTCTCGCTCGAATACCGCGGCTCAGCAGGCGAAGCACCAGCTTCAGCACCATGTTCAGTCCCTTTTCCCTGGCGAAGTCGGGATCCGGTGGGCCGGAGATGGAGATGAGCTTGCCTCCCGGTTTCAGCACATTCAGTGACTTTTCAAGTGTCTTTGTGTCCTGGCTGTTCAAGACGACGTCGTAGCCCGACAGCACTTTTTCGAAATCGTCTTTCTTGTAGTCGACGACGACATCGGCGCCGAGCCCCTTGACCAGACCGGCACTCGCCGCGCTGGCGGTGGTCGCAACGGTCGCGCCGAGATGCTTTGCCAGTTGGATGGCGAATGTCCCCACGCCGCCGGATCCGGCTTGAATGAAGACCTTCTGTCCCCTCTTCAGGTTGGCCCTTTCGATGAGCGCCTGCCAGGCGGTCAGGCCGACCAGCGGGATCGAGGCCGCCTCTTCCATGCTGAGGTTCCCGGGCTTCAGCGCCACATCCGCCTCATCCATGGCTATGAACTCGGCAAATGTCCCGATCCGGCCATCGCGCGGCCGCGCATAGACGTCGTCGCCGAGTTTGAACTTGCGGATTTTCGATCCCACGCGGACAACCCTCCCGGCCACGTCGTGACCCAGGATGAAGGGCCGGCGATAGGGCAGGATCAGCTTGAACTCTCCGGTTTTGACCTTGGAATCCAGCAGGTTCACCGCCGCGGCGTGGACCTCGACCAGGACATCGCTGTCCCCGAGTTTCGGCTCCGGCATTTCGGCCAGCCGCAGCGTGCCGTTCTTGCTATACTTGTCGACGACGAATGCCTTCATGGCAGTGACTTTCTGAGAGTATTTTTGGCTAGTCGCATGTGCGTGAAATCCTCTGCTCGTTGTTGTTCAAACCGGCAGGCGGAACTGTTTGCGCAGGCTCTTGTCGAATATCCCCGCGGGAGCAAAGCGACGCAGCAGGCTGACTTGGCGCGCTGCCTTGCCGGCGGTGTAGCGCCGTTGCGGACGGGCATCGGTCGCTGCTTTGACGACCACCTGCGCCACCACTTCGGGCCGATCGGCGACAGGCATCACATCGCGAAGCAGCGCTTCCAGCGTAGCTCGAGCCTGATCGTATTCCTGCAAAGGCGAATCCGGCTGGATCCCGTTCTGGTCGAAGACAGTACGAACGAATGCCGGCTCGATGACCGAGACGCGGATATCGAAGGCACGAACCTCATGGTCGAGCGATTCCGAATAGCCCTCGAGCGCGTGCTTGACCGCCGAATAGTGGGCTGAATACGGCGCCGGCACCAGTCCCAGCACAGAGCCGATATTGACGATGCGCCCCTCGCCGCGCCGCCGCATCGACGGCAGCACAGCATTGGTCATGCGGATGACGCCGAACAGATTGACGTCGAACAGGGCCTGCACCTGTGCAATCGAGAATTCCTCGGCGCCTCCAAGCTGGCCAACGCCGGCATTGTTGACCAGGAGGTCGATCCGGCCGGTCTGCGACAGCACCGTCGAAACGAGTGCCGCAACGGCTTCACCGTCGGTCACGTCGCAAACCAGCATGATCACCCCGTCCGGGCCGTCGTCGGCCTTGCGCCGGCTGGTTCCGAAAACCGTGAACCCCGCCCTTGCCAGAGCCTCGGCACTGGCGCGGCCAATGCCCGAAGAGGCTCCCGTCACAACAGCGGTTTTTCCGGAATTCGCATTCATTTCGTGCTCCAAAATCATGAGGGCTAGCTTTTTTGCGCCCGTTGAATTACAGTCGTAATATCAGATTACGTTCATAATGCAATAGCCGAAAGGAATAGCAGCCATGCGCTACGAAAAGGGCCGGAAGGACACCTCGCGCGGACGGATCATGGAGATCGCAGCGGAACGCTTTCGCGGCGACGGCATAGCTGCGTCCGGACTGGCGACCATCATGAGCGACGCCGGGCTGACGAACGGCGCCTTCTATCCACACTTTCAATCCAAGGCGCAGCTTGTCCGCGAAAGCGTGGCGGCGGCGATGGAGCTTCAGGCGCAGCAACTGGCGGAAGCATTGGCTTCGGGCGTGGAGATGGCCATCGACACGTATCTGTCGGCCGAGCACCGGGACAATCCCGGAAAGGGCTGCGCGTCAGCTGCGCTGCTGCCGGAGCTCGCCCGTCAGCCGCCTGAAACGCGTGAAGCCTATACAGACCACCTGCTGGCTTTGGTGCGCCAGTTGGCGCAGGCGCTACCGCAGACCAAGGATCCGGAGGGCGTGGCGCTGGCTGTCTTCGCAACGCTCCTCGGCACGCTGCAAATGGCCCGCGCCGTGGGCGGAACGGAATTGTCCGATCGCATCCTCTCGGCGGGGAAAGACGCGGCGAAGACGCTGATCGAGCAGCGTTAGCGCGGCAGGAAAGATCGTAACGGCGTTGCCGGCCATATGGCTGACATCGGGTGATCGCGAAGGAAGCTGATCGTGAGGAATATGCCGGGCGTTGACGGATAGCCGATCCGTCAGATCTTCCGGCTGGCCAGCAGCCTTGTCAGCCAGTCCGGATTCATTTCCGGAACAGAGGACAATAGCCGTTCGGTATAGGCCGCGTGCGGTGGCGTGAGAACTTCGCTCTTCAATCCTTGCTCGACGACTTTGCCGCGGTGCATGACGACGATTTCGTCGGCTATCGCGCGCACGGTAGCAATGTCATGGGTAATGAAGATGTAGCTCATTCCGAGTTCACGTTGGAGACGTATGAGGAGCTTGAGAATTTCCTCTTGGACGATCTGGTCGAGCGCGGACGTGATCTCGTCGCAGATGATAAGCTCCGGATCGGCAGCCAACGCCCGAGCAATGCAGACGCGCTGTTTTTGGCCACCCGACAGCTCACCAGGCAGGCGTTCCAGAAAATCTTCGCTCATCTCGACCATGTGCATAAGTTCGCCGATCCGGCGATCCCTCCGCGCGCCCTTAAGGCCTAGGTAGAATTCGAGCGGCCGAGCTATGACCTCTTCGACCGTTTGGCGCGGATTCAGGGCGTTGTCGGGCATTTGATAAATCATCTGTATGCGGCGCAGGACCTCCTTCGGCCGCGTCTTCAGGCTCGAGGAAAGAAGCTGGCCGGCAAAAGAAATCGAACCTGAAATTGGCGGCAAAAGGCCGGTGACGACTCGAGCGAGCGTCGATTTCCCCGAACCGGATTCGCCAACCACAGCCACGGTTCTTCCGCGCGGAACCTTGATGGAGACATCCTGGAGCACCTTGACCTTTCCTGCATAGGCCGCGGTAACGTTGTCTATAGTCAGCAGATAGTCATCGGCTGGAACTTCGGGCTTGGCGAGCTTGCGTACGGCCCAGAGCGTTTTTGTATATTCCTGGCTGGGCGAGGCCAGCATCTGGCGCGTGTCAGCCTCCTCCACGGTTCGTCCGTGGCGCAGAACTATGATGCGATCCGCCATTTGCGCCACCACCGCCAGGTCATGCGTCACGTAGATTGCAGCGGTGCTGAATTCCTCCACGATGTTGCGAATGGAAGCTAGAACTTCAACCTGCGTGGTTACGTCGAGCGCCGTTGTTGGCTCGTCGAATATTATAAGGTCCGGACGACAAGCCATTGCCATCGCTGTCATTGCCCGTTGCAACTGCCCGCCGGAGACCTGATGAGGATAGCGAAAGCCTATGGTCTCCGGTTCTGGGAGTTGAAGGCGTCGATAAAGATCGACGGCGCTCCGGTTCGCCTCTTCCCGGCCGGCAATTCCATGTGCCACTGCGGTTTCGACGGTTTGTTCCAAGAGCCGATGTGCCGGATTGAAAGAGGCAGCCGCGCTTTGCGCGACATAGGCAATGCGGGAGCCCCTGAGGCGACGGCGCCCTTTTTCATTGACTGCCAGAAGATCAATCCCGTCGAACAGGACCGAGCCTTGCGTGATCCGGCAGCCCGGCTTGGCATAACCCATTGCGGCAAGGCCAATGGTGGACTTGCCGGCGCCTGACTCTCCGATCAGCCCAAGAACCTGGCCCCGCTTCAGCGTCAGATCGACCCCGTGGACAATGGGATGCCACCGCTCATCCGAGAACCCCTCCACATGCAGATTGCGGATTTGAAGCAGATCCTTTCCTTTTTCGCGTGGGCCTGGACCGCTACTTTTCATCCCGCAACCCGCTTGTTGCTTGCAGGAACCAATCCACCACGAAATTCACGGACACGGTAAGGAGAGCAATCGCGCCGGCCGGAAGTAGCGGGGTGACATCGCCGTAGGTGATCAGGGTCGCGTTCTCGCGCACCATTGATCCCCAATCGGCCGTCGGCGGCTGAATACCGACGCCGAGAAACGACAGCGCCGCAACTGTCAGGAACACGAAGCAGAATCGCAAGCCGAACTCGGCGACCAGTGGCGGCATGACATTGGGAAGGATTTCCTTGGCGATGATCCATTTCGGTCCCTCGCCGCGTAATCGTGCCACCTCGACATATTCCATCACCGCCACGTTAAGCCCGACGGCGCGAGAAAGCCGAAAGACCCGGGTGGAATCCAGAAGCGCAATGATGACAATCAGGCTGGTGATCGACGAGCCGAAGATCGTCAGCAGCACCAGCGCGAAGATCAGACTCGGGATCGACATCAGCACGTCCACCGCACGCGACAAGATCTGGTCGAGCCACCCCCTGTACAATGCGGCAAGAAGGCCGAGCGAGACGCCGACCGCGAAGGACAGCAACGTGGTCGCGGCCGCGATAGCGATGGTGTTGCGCGCACCGTAGATCAAGCGGGTAAGCATGTCGCGGCCGAGCTGATCGGTTCCCAGTTTGAACTCCTGGCTCCACGGCGCGAAGGCTTCGCTGAAAACCTGCGTCTCGCCATATGGGGCTATCCAGTGTGCGAAGACCGCAACAAAGACGTAGCCGAGGATCACGACGATGCCGAACCACGCGCTGAACGGTGCCTTCTTCAGCGCAGTTTTCGCCCGGGTAGAACGCGAGCGCCTCAGCCTTTGAACCGCCGCGACAGATTCGGATCTGGTCATCGTGGGTGCAAGAGCCTGGGATTGGTGGCGATGGAAATAACGTCGGCTAGCAGGTTGAGAAGGATGTAAGTCGCGGCGAAAATCAGGGCGCAGGCCTGGACAACCGGAACATCCCTGGATTTTACCGCGTCAACCATCAGCTGGCCGATGCCGGGGTAGACGAACACGACCTCGACCACGACCACTCCGACGATGAGATACGCCAGATTGAACGCCACCACAGTGACGATCGGAGCCCAGGCATTGGGCAGGGCATGCCTCAGCACGATCACCATTGGGGACATTCCCTTGAGGCGCGCCATATCGATGTAGGGGCTTGCCAGCATGTTGATGATGGCCGCTCGGGTCATGCGCATCATGTGGGCCACGATTACGAGCGTAAGGGTGATTGCCGGCAGGGCCACTTTCCAGAGATGCTCCCAAAATGGCGTCTGATCGTTCACATTCGACAATGTCGGAAATTTGGGAACCGCATTGAGCGCCCAGTTCAGCGAGACAGTGAGCCAATGAGGCAGCGTTTGAGCGAAATCGGATCCGATGAACGTGTCGCGCGAGATCACCAGGTAGGCGAGCATATAGGCGACGAAAAATTCCGGGAATGAAATGGTTGTCAGTGTCGCGACATTCACCAGCCGGTCGAACCAGCCGTTGCGGTACAGCGCAGCCAGAATGCCAAGCCCCAAGGCCAGAGGAACAGCTATCAGCGCAGTCACCGCTGCAAGGAACATCGTGTTGTAGAGGCGTGGTGCGATGATCTCGGCCACGGTACGCCGATATCCGGTGCGGCTCGCAAACGAAGAGCCGAAATCGCCATGGAGCATCTGGGCGACCCAAACGAAGTAGCGCTCGACAGGCGGACGATCGATGCCGATTTCCCGCTGGAACGCGGCGACCGTTTCGGGCGTCGCCGATTGCCCTAGCGTGGCCTTGGCGAAGTCGCCTGGAAGCATCGCGATCGCAGAGAAGATGATGATGGACACGATGAACAAAGTGACCAGGCCGAGGCCAAGGCGCTGCAGGACCGTTCTTGCGACGGGGTTCATGTGCGTGGCGTTTCCCTTTGGGCGGCAGCCCTGCACTCGGAGTAAGCCGGCCGGACCCTCAAAACCATCGCGGCTCCGGCCCGCCATCTCATGCCGTGGCGATCCACCAGCGTTCGGCCATTTTCAGTCCATCGTTCTCCCAGTTGGGCGCCACATCACCGTGTGCGAGCTTTTTGGATTGCGCGCTTACGAAATTGTTGAAGACCAGCACGATGCTGCCGCCGTCATCGTGGGTTAACTGCTGCATCTCGGCATACATCGCCGCTCGCTTGGCCTCGTCCGTCTCGGCGCGCGCCTGGACAAGCAATTCGTTGAAGTGGGGATTTTTCCAGAAAGACTCATTCCAACTGGAGTCGGCGGCGAAGGCTTGCGTGAACATCCAGTCGGCCGTGGCCCGACCGCTCCAATAGGAAGCGCACCAGGGTTTCTTCAGCCAGACATTGTCCCAATAAGCGTCCTCGGCCTCACGCACGACATTGACGTCGATGCCGCATTGGGCTGCCGTTTCGCGAATGAGCGAAGCCGCGTCCACGGCGCCGGCAAAAGCCGCATCGGCGACCGAGAGATCCACTTTCAGGTTCTCCATTCCGGCCTTTTTCAGGTAGTGCTTTGCTTTTTCCGGATCGAAGCTGTGTTGCGGTTGCGGATCTTTGGCGAATTTGATGGCCGGCGCGATGGGGTTGTCGTTGGCCACAGTAGCGTGGCCAAGAAAAATCTTGTCGACGATTTCTTGGCGATTGATCGCCCATTTCAATGCCATGCGCACGTCCGGATTATCAAACGGCGCCATCGTGACATTCATCGGCAAGGTATAGTGCCCGTAGCCAGTGACTTCGACGATTTCCACCTTGGGATTGCGTTTCAACATGCCGAGGGTCTTCAGGTCGGCGCGGCCGATATAGTCCACCTCCCCCGTGGACAGCGCCGCCATGCGGGCGGCAAGATCCGTGATTGCGATGAACTCCACCTCGTCGAGATAGGGCTTGCCGTTCTTGAAGTAGTTTGGATTGCGCTTGAGCTTGGCCGAAACGCCGGGCTGGAAATTCTCGAGGGCGAAAGCACCGGTGCGAACGCCTGAAGCCCAATCCGCCTTGCCGTCCTTGGCCGGCATGATGACCAGATGGTAGTCACTCATGATGTAAGGGAAATCGGCGTTGCCGTTTTTGAGCGTGAAGACCACCGTTTCCGGGCCGTCCGCCTTGACGTCGGCGACGGAGTCCAACAGCGATTTCGCCGCCGATTTGGTGTCCTTGCCCATGTGATATTGCAAGGAGGTCACGACGTCATCCGCCGTCACGGTTTTGCCGTTATGAAAGGTTGCGCCTTTGCGCAGCTTGAAGGCCCAGGTTTTGGCCCCATCCGAAGTTTCAAAGCTCTCGGCGAGGTCCGGTTGGACATTGCCTTTGGCGTCGACCTCAGTGAGGCTGTTGGACAGCGAGCCCGAAAATGCGGTTTGTGTGAACGTGTCGGGGTAGCCGGCCGGATCGATCGAATCCGTCGTCGCGCCATGAGCCATGCCGAGCTTGGCGAAGCCGCCCTGCATCGGTTCGGCCCGCGCCGTGCTCACGAACAGCCGGTCGGCGGCGGCAACGGTCAGGCCCGCGGCCAGCCCAAGATGAATGAAGTCGCGGCGGGAAACCTTGCCGCCTCCGATCAGGCTTTGCGCGATACCAAGCTTGTATTCAGATTCTGACATTTGACTCTCCCATTGCGGAGTTCTCCGCGTTATTTCTCGTCAAGCACCGGCGAACAAATCTGCTTATTGGCTCCCGCCACCTTTCCTTCGAATTTTTCCAATCCCAATCGGCTTGCGCCAATCAGGCCGTCACGTAGATGCCGCCGACTTCGACGGTGACTGGAAATGTGCGCGCGCGAACGGAGGGATCGACCAAGGCCGCGCCTGACTTGATGTCGAACTCCCAGCCGTGCCAGGCGCATCGAACGATCTCGTTTTCGCGATGATAGATGAATTGCGCCTGTTCAACGGGCGCGGTTGTGCCGCATTGCGGCCCCTCGCAAAGCGGAGCGCCGCGGTGCGGACAGACATTGAGCAGCGCGTGGAATGAATCTCCGATGCGGAAAATCCCGACCGAAAGGCTGCGGATCTTGGCGATGAACGGAGACCCTGTTTCGATCTCGTCGACGCGGCAGATATAGGTCTTCTCGGGCATCGTATGCTTCCTCAGGCGGCATTCGCGGCTTGCGCGCGGGGGATGCGTTTGTAGACTTCCAGCGCGTTCAGTCCCATGATCTTGCTCTTCCAGGCAGGAGGGATTTGCAGCGTGTTGGCATCGTCGTAATCCCAGTGCGGATAGTCCGATGCAAACATCAGCGTGTTTTCGCCGTCCATCGCTTCGAGCGTGGACCAGAGATGTTGGATGTTTGCAGGCTGCTCCAGCGGCTGCGTGGAAAAGCGGATGTTGCGCCGGCAATATTCAGACGGCAGCATCTTCAGCCATGGCGTCTCCTTGCGCAGCGCTTTGTAGTCGGCGTCCAAGCGCCAAAGGACCGACGGAACCCAGGCGACGCCGCACTCGATGATCACGAAGTAGAGGTCCGGCCATTTCTCGAAGACGCCATGGGCGATCATGCTTGCCACGTGCGACATCGCCGACATGTGCAGAATGGCATGCGTTTCCCAGAAGAATGTCGTCGGGGCAGGAGCAATGGCAGTTGAATTCACGCCCCCATGCCCGCCCAGATGAATGGCGAATGGCAACCCCACTTCCGCGCAGGCTTCGTAGATCGGGTGGTAAAACGGGTCGCCATACGGCTTGACGGACCCCTGGGAGGCGAGAACCTGGACCATGCGCGGATGACTGCCAAGACGGCGTATCTCGGCGGCAGCGAGCTTCGGATCCTGTGGCGCGATGATGATCGAGCCCATGAAACGATCGTCTTTCGGCAACCACTGATCGATCTGATAATCGTTGTAGGCGCTGACCAGAGCGCTGGCATAGTAAGGGTTAGCCAGGGTCGACGCCTCGATAGGCTCATCGCCGGTCAGGATCGCCACGTCGACTTTGTATTTGTCGAGGTGCTTCTCTTTCATGATGAGATAGTTGTCGGCTTCCGTTTTCGGACGGATGTCCTTGCGGGAAAAGTCCTGCGGGTGGAACCAAGGCCGATGACCATGCGGAAAGGCGCCAACGGGACCTGTTTTCTCGCCCTCGATGAACATGTCTTTCCACAAGCCGGAGAGATAGGGCTCCAACACGGTGGCGCTTGACCAGTAATTATGACAGTCGCAGTCGACTATGAACACTTCTTCCGCTCCGTATCCGTGTCTCGTCCCGGCGGCGCTGCCGGCCGCTGATCTGCTGCAGCTTCCGCCTTGAGTATTGTTTGATCAAGCTTATGATACGTGGAATATGATCGAGTTTTTCGATTGGATATTTCATGCAACTTGATCACATCGAGACCTTTCTCGACATTATCGAATCGAGAAACTTCAATCGCACCGCGGATCGGCTAGGGTTGACCCAGTCGACGATCAGCACCCGCATTAAGAACCTCGAGAGCGCAATCGGGTCCGAACTGTTCCAGCGCGGACGCGCCGGGGCGGAGCCGACCGCCGCAGGGCGCCGGTTCGAAGCTTATGCAAGATCCTTGCTGTCCACATGGTCGCAGGCTCGCCACGATGTCCGGGCGTTCAATCGTTTCGAAGGCACCTTGCGCGTCGCCGCGCAGGTCGGGATGACCCGCTCGGTTTTGCCGGGTTGGGTCGAGACGCTGTGTCAGGCTCTTCCCAAATCGTCGATCCATGTCGAGTCGGATTATTCAAACCAGATGGTCAGCGACCTAAGCATGGGAAATCTCGACATCGCAGTGCTTTACGCTCCGCGATACCTACCCGAAATCTCCTATGAGCATTTGATGGTTGAGGAATATGTGATGGTTTCCACGGTGGCCAGAACCCTCTCGGAGGTCGATCCCGAAACCTACATTCGTCCGGGCTATACGGTCCTGCTGGAGAAGGCCCATGCCGAATTGCTCGGCGAGTTGGCGATCTGTCGCCTTTCCATGGGATCGGAAACCTTGGCGGAAATGATGCTACGGCGCACGGGCGGCACCTGCTATATGAGAAGTGACGATGCGCGCCGGTTCGCCCTCGAACGCCCATCGTTCATCGTCGAAGGCGCTCCGACGCTGCATCAGCCGGTACACACGGCCATCCTGGCGCGCCGCAAACACGAACCGATCATCCGCAAGGGAATCCGCGCCCTTCACGTTGCCGTGATGTCACTGGATATGTAATCGAAATAATCGATCATAACTTGGGAGGGATGCTTCTGTTGCGGGGGGCCTGGAACTGGCATCTTGGCTCGACTTCAAACCGAGATGAATGATGAACGCACACGTTTCCTTTGGGGCCCCCGACCTCCTCCCGATGAGGCGTCATCGGCAATGGGCACAAACCACATCGCAGCTTGTACTCTGCCGTCGTGTAATCGAGGAAACGCCCGATGTGAAAACCTTCGTTTTCACATCCCCGACGGATCGGATGTTCTGCTTCAGCGCGGGCCAGTATGTGCTCGTGCACCTTAAGATCGAGGGTGCCGCGGTGACGCGCTCCTACTCTGTTTCGTCACCACCGACGCGACCGCTCGACCTGCAGATCACGGTGAAGCGAACACCGGGCGGCCTGGTTTCGAATTGGCTCCACGACAATTTGGGGGCGGGCGACGAGATCGAGATCGAAGGGCCGCTCGGCTCATTCAATCTCGATGACCTGCCATATGAAAAGCCGCTCTTCCTTTCGGGCGGCAGCGGGATAACGCCGGTGATGTCCATGCTGCGTGCGCTTACCGACCGCGCGGCCGACCAGGATATCTCATTCGTTCATAGTGCCAGAACGCCTGGTGACATAATCTTTCGAGGGGAATTGGACGCACTTGCCTCTCGCTTTCCCAACGTAAAAGTAACGTGCGTTTGTAGCCAGGAAGATCCCACCTGGAGGGGGCCGACTGGCAGAATAGACAGCCAGATGCTGCTGACCCTCGTTCCCGATCTCCACAACCGCACTATCTTTGCCTGTGGCCCTGAAGCGTACATGAAAGCCGCACGTGCCTGCCTGGATGCGATTGGCGTGGCTCCGTCGCGGTACCACCAGGAGAGCTTCGGCGGCGTCAGCAGCCCTCAGTTGGAACCGGCCTCGACAATACCATCTTCGGTCCGTTTCGTCCGCTCCGGGATCGTGCATAACTACTTGCCCGGAGAGACGCTGCTGGAGGCGGCACGCCAATGTGGCGTCTACGTCCCAACCGCCTGCCAGCAGGGAGTTTGCGGCACATGCCGCATCGCCAAGTTGTCCGGCGAAGTCGCCATGGAGGATCTCGGCGGTCTGGCCCCTGAAGAGAAGTCGGCCGGCTATGTCCTGGCATGTTGCAGCCGCCCGCAAGGAACGGTTTTGCTCGATCTTTAACCCCGGGTGCTTGGTTCAGCATTGAAGCCGGCGCAGTAGTGTTGAACTGCCGGTGAAGGCGTTGCCGGCGTAGCGGACTGATGCCCATCGACCCCAGCCGATATTGCTCAGAAGTCGAGAGCGACCATCATGCCGCGGACTTCGGCCATTTCCAGCAGCAGGTCTTGCAGTCTTTCGTCCAGCGCGGCACCGGTCAGCGCCAGAAGCTCGGTGATGCTCTCTCTCATCGATATGACGGCGGCCCCTGTCTTCTCGGCGAGCAGCCGACCGATGGCAGCTCGGATCAGGTCGTCCTGATCAGACATCGCTTCACCTCCCGACGCACTGCAACCTCCCCTTGCTTTCCATGCCTCACCGCCGCTTTCGACAACAGGGCGTGATTTCCCATACGGTATGATTTTCGATGCGACATCGGGCAGCTTTGCTCATGCCAGCAGATCGTCTCGATGGGCCCGCCAGTCATTCAACACCGACAATGAGGGCAGCAGCGAAAAATGGCCGGGCTGGACCGTTTCAACCGCTGCAAGCAGCGCCAGCGGCACTTTGTGCCGATAAAGCCCAATGCACGCGCCCCCTTCGACCGCTGCCGGCAATTCCGTGATTGTGTCGAAAGTCGAAAACGTACCCGTTGGCTCTTCCACGATTTCGAAACGCCCCACCCGAAACCTCCCTCTGCACAAAAGTAGCGACCAACGCGGACATCCCCCAACTGGTTCCCTGAGGCCGGCACTTTTTTCGCGCCTTGGTTGTAGCGCATGCCAGCAGGACAGTCATGCCCCAAGGGCGCACAGTCAAAATCGCTACGCACATTTTAAATCTTGACGCGTGTCAATTTTTTATAAAACATGCGCAAACGCCGGCATGGCATCGACCGGCGCTCTGGGAGGAGCAATGCCTGACGTCGAAAGTGCCCGAACCTGGGCTGCAGTCCGCACATCCCAAGCGGGCAGCATTCTGTTGCGAGACCATCGCGCCGGGCGCCGGGCTCGCGCCCCGTCGGACATTGCAGTCGCCGGCCAGCGACATTGATGCAGCCCATAAAACAATCAGGAGGAGGAAAAACCATGCGTATGTTCAATTGCCTGAAGCTTGGCACGAACCTGCTTGGCGCAGGCATGCTTGCAGCCATCATCGCAGCGCCCGCCCATGCCGAGGATGCGGCGAAAGTCGCGGCCATCGTCAAAGGCCTCGACAATCCGTTCTTCCAGACCATGCAGAAGGGCATCGAGGAGCAGGCCAAGGCAAACGGCGTGAATGTCAGCGTCCAGGCCGCCGCCAACATGGGTGACGCCACCGGCCAGGCCGACCGCCTGACCGCCATGGCCATGCAGGATTTCGATTGCTACCTGGTCAACCCGATCAGCGTCTCCAATCTCGTCCAGGCGCTGGTGCCGGTCGCCCAGAAGAAGAAGCCGATCGTCAACATCGACTCGACCATCGACCCCGAGCAGGCCAAGGCCGCCGGCTTTGCCGTCTCGACCTATATCGGCACCGACAATGTCGCCGCCGGCGCGTTGGCCGGCGAAGAGATGCTGAAGCTGGTGCCGAAGGGCTCCAAGGTCGCGCTGGTCGCCGGCATCGTCGGCGATGTCGGCTCCAACGCCCGCATCAAGGGCTTCAAGCAGGCGGTGGAAGGTAAACTCGACATCGTGGTGATGGTCAGCGCCGACTGGGATCGCGAAAAGGCGCTGACCGCCGCAACCGATATCCTCGCTGCCCATCCGGACCTCGCCGGCTTCTTCGCCGCCAACGACATCATGGCACTCGGCGTCGAGCGCGCCGTGCGGACCTCGGGCAAGGACGTCAAGGTGATCGGCCTCGACGGCATCGTCGACGCGCTGAAGTCGATCGCATCAGGCGAACTCACCGCCACCGTCGCCCAATATCCCTATGTCGTCGGCGCCATGGGCCTCGAGGCCTGTGCAGTGGCCGCCAAGGGCAAGGAACTGCCGGCCAACGTGCCAGCACCGGTGCTGTTGATCAACAAGGACAATGCCGAAGCCTCGCTGAAGAATTTTCCGCGTCCGGGCGGCGACTATCCCGATCCCTTCCGCGAGATGCTGAAGTGAGCACACCTGCAGACAACGCGCCCGCCGCCCATTCGGCGGGTGCGGAGGAGAGCCGTCCCTCCCTGGCGGCTCTCCTCCTCGATCCCTCCTTCTGGGCCGACTGGGCATCCGTCGTCGGCCTGGTCGGCCTCGTCATCGTCTTCGGCATCGCCCAGCCGGTCTTTCTCAGCGTCGCCAATCTGCAGGCGCTGTTGCTGGCGGCTGCGATCCTGGTCGTGCTGTCGATCGGCCAGACCTTCGTCATCGCCACCTCGGGCATCGACCTGTCGCTGGCGGCCGCCGTCATGCTCGGCGCCATCATCCTCGGCCTCGTCAATGCCGCCGACTACGGCATCTTCATCGCCTGCATGCTCGCGGTTCTCGCCACCAGCGCCGTCGGCTTCCTCAACGGGCTGATCATTACGGCAGGCAAGATCCCCGACTTCGTGGTGACGCTCGGCACGCTGTCGGGCATCACCGGGCTTGGGCTCATCCTGTCGGGCGGCGAACCGACCATGGTCGGCTCGACCTTCCTGCTCAGGCTCGCCTCGGGCTCGTTCGGACCGTTCGGCTATCCGGTCTGGGTAGCGATCGCAGCCGTCATCGTCGCCCATATCGCGCTCTACCACACGCGCTTCGGCGTGCATCTGCTGGCGACCGGCGGCCAGGCTGAAAGTGCCGGCGCGCTGGGCATCCGCACCAACCGGGTCAAGATCGCCGCCTATACGATTTCCGGTCTCTGCGCCGGCATCGCGGCCATTCTCCTGGTCGCCCGCATCGGCTCGGCCGAACCGCAGATCAACACCAGCCTGCTCTTGAATTCGGTGGCGGCGGTGGTGCTGGGCGGCGTCAGCCTGTTCGGCGGCCGCGCCAGCATTCTGGGACCGGCGATCGGCGCGCTGATGCTCACAGCACTCGTCAACGGCCTGACCTTGCTCAACGTCTCGGCTTTCTACCAACCGCTTGCCGTGGGGGCCATCGTGGTGCTGGCGGCGCTGATCATGCGGTATCAGAAATGAGCGCTCCCCATCATATCCCCGCCACTGAGGCGATCATCGCCTGCGAAGGGCTGAGCAAGCATTTCGGCGGCATCCGCGCCTTCACCGACGTCGCCTTCCAGGCCCGTCGCGGCGAGGTCACCGCCGTCATCGGCGACAATGGCGCCGGCAAGTCGACGCTGATCCGCAGCCTGGTCGGCGTGCATCAGCCGGACACCGGCAATTTGTTCTTCGACGGACGGGCGCGGCCCTTCGCCAATCCCGACGAGGCACGCAAGGCCGGCATCGAGACCGTGCACCAGAACCTGGCGCTGATCGACGAACTGACGGTCGCGCAGAACCTGTTCCTCAACCGCGAGATCGTGCGCCGCATCGGCCCGTTCGCTTTCCTCGACCGCAAGGCGATGAAGCGCGAGGCCCGCTTAATGCTGTCGCGGCTGTCGATCAACGTGCCGTCGATCAACCAGCGTGTGCGGCGTCTGTCGGGCGGCCAGCGGCAGGCGATCTCGATCTGCCGCGCTGTCGGCTCCGGCGCCAAGCTGGTGGTGATGGACGAACCGACGGCGGCGCTCGGCGTGCAGGAGACGGCCAATGTCGAGGCGCTGATCCGGCGCCTGCGCGAGCAATCCGTCAGCGTCATCCTGGTCAGCCACAATTTCGATCAGGTCCGCCGCCTGTCCGACCAGATCTGGGTGATGCGGGCGGGAAAGATGGCGGCGACCGTGCGCGCTTCCGAAACGTCCGGAAATGAGCTCGTCGCGCTGGTAACCGGCGCGGCATAGTCCTGCAGCATCAGACTTGAAATCAAAGGGAGTTCGCCTGTGGCACCAATTCGTGTCGGACTGATAGGTCTTGGAGAGGTCGCGCAGTCGATCCATCTGCCTGTGCTGGGCGATCAGCGCGACCGCTGGGTGATCGCGGGCGTGTACGACGTGTCGCCCAGCCTGGTGTCACTCGTCACCTCCGAATTTGCGACGGCAAAGGCCTTCGACACGGCCGAGGCGCTGATTAATTCGCCCGACATCGACGCTGTGTTCGTGCTGTCATCCGACGATACCCACAGCCGCTTCGTGCGGGCGGCGATTGCTGCCAACAAACATATCCTGCTGGAAAAGCCCGCTTGCCTCACGGTGCGCGAAATCGACGATCTGCTGGCGCTGATGCCGGGCTACGACAAGACCCTGTTCGTCGGCTATATGCGCCGCTATGCGCCCGCCTATCTGGCCGCCAGGGACGAGCTGCCCGCCTTCGCCGACATCACCCATGTCCGCATCTTCGACCTGATCTCGGAGGGCCGGCATTTCCTCAAGAAGAGCCAGAACGTCCTTTACCCCCAGGACATCGACCCTGCCCTGCTGGCGCGTGGCGCAAGCGAACGCGACGCGCTGATCCGCGAGGTGGTGGGCGCCGACGCGCCGGCCGATGTGGTGCGCGCCTATCGCGGGCTGACGGCACTTTCCTCGCACCACATTTCGGCGATGCGTGGGCTGATCGGCGAGCCGACGCGCGTGCTGGCCGCGCACCGCACCAACGGCGGCGCCAACACATCAGTCACCTTCGACTACGGCCATTTCGCCTGTCTCTACGACGCGGTGGTCGACGATCTCGGCTTATTCGACGCCATGATCGAGGTGCGCTCGAACAACAGGCGGGTGCGCATCATCTACGACACGCCCTACATCCGCAGCCTGCCGACGCGGCTGGAGGTCACCGATGCCGGCCCGTTCGGCCCGGTGACGAAAACCCTCGGGCCTCTCTACGGCGATGCTTTCTCGAAAGAACTCGAGACTTTCCACCGCCACATCACCGAAGGCACAAAGCCGCTGACCGACCTCGCCGATTCCCGCCGCGACCTGGCGCTGATGGCCGAGATCATCGAGCGGATGAAGGAGAGTGGCGGGCGCTGAGGCGCTGCCTGCCGCCTACTTCCCACAGTGATGATCGTTGATCTTGTTCAACGCATTCGCGTCGGGTCCGACGCGATGATAGGAGCACGCGCCGGCTGCTGTCGTGACCAACTGCTGATCGTAGTAGCGCGGGCCGCCGAACAGGATGTCGATGAGATCGCCTTCGGCGGGAACGTAGCGTTCGGAGTGGACCCGGCGGTCGTGATACCGGTCGCCAGCGAAAGCCGGGGCGCAAACGCTTGAGCCCATGGCGACAGCGAGAGCTAGGATCGCAACGAATTTCGTGGTCATCGCCAATACCCTCCTGGCCATTTCCGGAATCACACCATACATCCAAAACCGCCAGCCGGACAAAAGTTCCGGAGATGACCGCGATAGGCTCTTGCCGAAGCCAGCTGCCTCGCTCATCCATGGTGCGTGGAAATGTGGGACCCGTGATGACCGATGCCGGCTTTCATCTCGTCGAAGCGACGATCGACCAATTGCGCCGCGCGCTCGATGACGGCACCGTCACCAGCGTCGAACTGGTCGGGGCGTATCTCAGGCGCATCGCGCATTTCGACCGGCACGGCATCAGCCTCAATGCCGTCCCGTTGCTCAACCCTGGCATGTTCGAGGAGGCTGCCGCCTCCGACCAGCGCCGCCGCAACGGCACCGTGCTCGGGCCACTCGACGGCATCCCCTACACCGCCAAGGACAGCTACAAGGTATCAGGCCTGACGGTCGCCGCCGGCTCGCCGGCCTTCGAGCATCTCATTGCCAATGAGGACGCCTTCACCATCGCCCGGCTGCGGGCCGGCGGCGCGGTGCTGATCGGGCTGACCAACATGCCGCCGATGGCCAATGGCGGCATGCAGCGCGGCGTCTATGGCCGCGCCGAAAGTCCGTACAATGGCGACTATCTCACCGCCGCCTTCGCATCGGGCTCATCCAATGGCTCCGGCACAGCGACAGCGGCCAGCTTCTGCGCCTTCGGGCTTGGCGAGGAAACCTGGTCGTCCGGCCGCGCGCCGGCCACCAACAATGCGCTGGTCGCCTATACGCCGTCGCGCGGTGTCATTTCGGTGCGCGGCAACTGGCCGCTGGTCCCGACCATGGATGTCGTCGCGCCGCACACGCGCAGCGTCCCCGACATGCTCGAACTGCTCGACGTGATTGTCGCCGACGACCCCGAGACGCACGGCGATTTCTGGCGCGCGCAGCCCTGGGTCAAGCTGCCGAAAAGCTCCGACGTGCGGCCGCCGCGCTATACCGACCTCACACTGGCGGGGTCGTTGAAAGGCATGCGGCTTGGCGTGCCCAGAATGTATATCGGCCGCGACACCGAGGCCGACAAGCCGATCGAAACCCGCGCCTCGGTACTTGCCCTGTGGGAGCAGGCGGCGGCCGATCTGAGGCGGCTTGGCGCCGAGGTGATCGAGGTCGATTTTCCCGTCGTCTCCAACTATGAACGCGACCGTCCCGGCGCGCGCAGCATGGTCGAGCGCGGGCTGGTGCCCCCAGAGTTCGCCGAGCGCGAGCTCTGGGACCTCTGCATCTGGGGCTGGGACGACTTTTTGCGCGCCAATGCCGATCCGGCGCTTCCCGATCTCGTCTCGGTCGATGGCCCAAAGATCTTCCCGCAACCGCCCGGCACGCTGTCCGACCGATACGAAGGCGGCTTCGACCTGAGGGTATATGTCGAGCGGGCACGGTCCGGCGTCACGCCCCTCGTGGACATTCCAACGCTGGAAGAGGGACTGAAGGGACTGGAAGCGACAAGGCGGATCGATTTCGAGGACTGGCTGGACGCGCAAGGCATCGACGCCGTGGTGCTGCCCGCCGCTGCCGATGTCGGGCCGGCCGATGCAGACATCGACGAGGCGTCCGCCGCCTTTGCCTGGCGCAATGGCACCTGGGTCGCCAACGGCAATCTGGTCTGGCGCCATTTCGGCATCCCCACCGTCACCGTGCCGATGGGTACGATGGCCGATATCGGTATGCCGGTCGGCCTGACTTTCGCCGGCAAGGCCTATGACGACGAAAGGCTGCTGCGCATGGCCGGCGATTTCGAACGCTCCACGCAGCGCCGCACCCGCCCGCCGCGCACGCCAGAACTTGCCGCCGATGTGTTTTCAGGCCGCCCCGCCCGAGCCGACGACAGCAAGGCGTCAGCGTTCGCCATCACGCTTGCCGCCGAGACGCGGCCTTTCGGCGATCAGGACGAGATCGTCATCACGCTCGACCTGCCAAATGAGGTGTCTGGGACGGCCTGCCTCAAGGTACATGTCAACGGAGAGGCCGTCGCGCTGCAGCGAAGCGGTGCGCGCTTCAGCGGGCACGCGCTCATTCCGGCCGCCGAGCATCAGCGCTTCCACAGCGTCTGGCGTGGCTCCTACGGTTCGATCGTCACAGCGGTGGTGTGGCTGGAGGATGGGCGCAGCGCCGGCGCCTATCTGGTTACGGGCGGGATTGGGTGAGGTTGCGCAATTCGTGCCTTAAGCCTCCCCGAATTCGTCATCCTAGGGCGGAGCAAGGAGCGAAGCGACGCGGCGCAGACCCTAGGATCCATGCCAGGACTGTGACCGAAGAATGCATCGGTCCAGAGCAATTGAGGTCAACTTTTCTTTCCAGATGCAGCGATTGCGACTGAAAGTTCTCCACCGTCGCACCGCACGGAAGTCGCGGCATGGATCCTAGGGTCTTCGCCACGTCGCTTCGCGACTGCTACGCCCTAGGATGACGAAGCGTGGGGTTCGCAAAAGTGTCGTCAATCAACGATCGCCAACCTCTCGCAGTTCTGGCAGCGCCGTTCCCCTCGTCATCCACTTGCAAAGCGACTCTCGACATAGGCCAGGTCCCGCTGAATGACATCCCGCTTGTCTTGCGACAGACCGCCAAGCAGCTTTTCATCGAGATATCCTGCTCGAATAAGCTGCGCGAACACGAAGAGAAGCTGCGAATAGCGATAGTCGAACGTGCGATCGATTTCCCGTCGCTGTTCACGCAAATAGCCTTCGAGCTCCCACATCTCGGAGGGCTGCGTCACCGCACTCGCCTTGCTTTTGAAGTCGGCCATCGTCTTTGCGAGCGCCGCCTCAAGAGCGGTATCGAAGGCATGGCGCGCGAGCTTCTTTTCGGATCCGGACCACTCGAAATCACTCATTTGATATCTCCATGGATGCCCTGTGAATTCAACCCAGGTTTTCACGAAAACGTGCCTGCTGCTACCCCCGCGCCGCCCAAAGCAAACCCCGCTCCACCATCAGCGCCATTTCCGGCACCGCGAACTCATCCGCCGTGTGACCAAGGGAACTGTAGAAAACCTTCCCCGCCCCATAGCGCCGTTTCCAGACGACCGGCATGACGACGCCGCCTATCCCCGGAAAATGCGCGTCGGTGAAGGTGGTGGTCGCCAGCACCTCGTTGCTTGGGTCGACATGCATGTAATATTGCTCCGACCGGTAGGCGAAATCGCTGATACCTTTTGTGATCGGATCGTCCGGCCGGGTGATGGCGACGTGATAGTCGATGATGTTGCCGGGATGCGCGACCCATTGACCGCCGGTCATGAACTGATAGTCGGGCTCGTTGCGGAAACTGTCGCCCATCGTCCCGTGGAAACCGCCGAGTCCGCTCCCCCCGAGAACCGCATGCGTCAGGTTCTGCAGTTCGGTCTTCTCGATCGTCGACATGGTGATGACGGGCACGATGAGATCGAATGACGACAGCTCCGGATCGGCGAACATCGCCGTGCCCTCGCCCAACGTGACGTCGAAGCCGTTTCGCTCAAGCAAGGTGCGAACGATCTTCGCGCTCTGCTCCGGCGTATGGCCCTCCCAGCCGCCCCAGGCGATCAAGGCCTTCTTTGGCATGGTGTACCTCCCTTGGAGCACTCCGCTTCGATCGATCCGGCGTCAGCGCCAGCCCAGAGCCGGCGCGACATGGGTCAGGATCGCCTCGATGACATGCGCATTATAGTCGACGCCGAGCTGGTTCGGAACGGTGAGCAGCAGCGTGTCGGCCTCGGCGATCGCCTCGTCCTGCGCCAATTCCTTGATCAGCACATCCGGCTCAGCCGCATAGCTGCGCCCGAAGATCGCCTTGGTGTTCTCCTCGATGAAGCCGATCTGGTCGCGGCTTTCGTTGCCGCGGCCGAAATAGGCACGGTCGTGATCGTCGACCAGCGCGAAGATGCTGCGGCTGACCGAGACGCGCGGCTCGCGCTTGTGGCCGGCCGCCTTCCAGGCCTCGCGATAGATGCGGATCTGCTCGGCCTGCTGGATGTGGAACGGCTTGCCGCTCTCGTCGAATTTGAGCGTCGAGCTCTGCAGGTTCATGCCGAGCTTGGCCGCCCATTCCGACGTGGCGTTGGTAGCCGCACCCCACCAGATCCGCTCGCGCAAACCCTCCGAATGCGGCTCGAGGCGCAAGAGGCCGGGCAGATTGGGGAACATCGGCCGCGGATTGGGCTGGGCGAACCCCTCGCCCCGCAGCGTCTCGAGGAATACCTCGGCATGATGCCGCGCCATGTCGGCGTCGCTTTTGCCTTCCGGTGGCGCGTAGCCAAAATGGCGCCAGCCATCGATCACCTGCTCGGGCGAGCCACGGCTGATGCCAAGCTGCAGGCGGCCGCCGGCGATGATGTCGGCGGCACCGGCATCTTCCGCCATGTAGAGCGGATTCTCATAGCGCATGTCGATTACTGCAGTGCCAATCTCGATGCGGCTGGTCTTGGCGCCAACGGCGGCCAGCAGCGGGAACGGCGAAGCGAGTTGGCGGGCGAAATGATGCACGCGGAAATACGCCCCATCCGCGCCAAGCTGTTCGGCGGCGACGGCGAGGTCGATGGATTGCAAAAGCGCGTCCGATGCCGAGCGCACTTGCGATTGCGACGAGGGCGTCCAGTGCCCGAACGACAGGAAACCGATTTTCTTCATAGCCATGCGATATAAGGATGCGCGTCAGGCTTCAATGCCAAAGAGATTTTTCGACGCACCCGATCAAGGCTCATGCATCGCTGTTTTCGAAGGCGCCGATGCCTTGTGCGATAAGGTTGGTCGCCATGACCAATGAGACGATTGCCGCGGAATTGAAGACGACGACCCACCATTTGCCGCCGGTCAGGAAGCCGTAGCCGTCGGCGACGGCCAGTCCCCAGTCGGCCGATGGCGGCTGGATGCCGAGGCCGAGAAAGCTCAGCGTCGCGATCGAAAAGAACGCGTAGCCCAGCCTTGTGACCAGCTCGATCAAGATCGTTTCCCTGATGTTGGGCAGTATCTCCAGAAACATGATGGCGAGCGGGCCCTCGCCGCCAAGCCGCGCAGCGCTGACATAGTCGCGCTCCTTCTGCTCGCGCACGGCGGCGCGGACGGTGCGAGCCACCAGCGGCGCGTAGGCGATGCCGATCACCAGGATGACGGTCAGGTTCGACGGGCCGATCGCCACCAGCGTCATGGTGACGAGAACAATGAACGGAAACGCCATCAGCGTATCGAGCAGCCGCGCGCCGATGGCATCGACCAGGCCGTCGAAATAGCCGAGCACCAGACCGATGATGCTGCCGGCGGCAACGCCGGCCAGCGTCGCCAGCGGCGCAACCAGCAGGATATCGCGCGATCCGACGACTATGCGGGACAGCACGTCGCGGCCGAGATGATCGGTGCCGAACCAGTGCAGCGCATCGGGCGGCGTCAGCATCGCCAGAAAATCCTCGGCATAGGGATCGTAGGGAACGAAGAGGTTGCCGAACAGTGCGCAAACGACCCAGAACAGAAGCAGCAGCGATCCGACCACGACCGACGGGGCCAGTCCGGAGAAAACACTGCGGATCCTGCGCACTGCCGGAAAGCCGGCCACCGCGCGCCGTGGTGCGGGAAACTCCGCCAGATCCGTCATGGCGAGGTCCGGCGGCGTTGCCGCGGATCGAGCAGCGCCAGCACGAGGTCGCCGGCCGCCGCCGACAGCACGAAGATTGCCGCCATCACCAGCACGCCGGCCTCGAGCATCGGGAAATCGCGTGCCTTGGCCGCATTCAGAACCAGATTGCCAAGCCCCTGGATGCCGAACAGCGCCTCGATCACCACCAGCCCGCCAAGCATGTAGCCGGTCTGCGTCGCCAGCACCGCGATGGTCGGCGTCAGCGCGTTGCGCAGCACGTGCCGAAAGATGATCTCGCGCCGCTCCAGCCCTTTCAGGACGGCGGTGCGCGTATAGTCGGCGGCCATTGCCTCGATCACCCCTGCCCGCGTCATCCGGGCGATGTAGCCGGCAAGGTTCAGCACCAGCGGCAGCGCCGGCAGGATCAGATAATAGCCATGCGTCCAGAAGCCCGCGCCATCGGGCGCAACGCCGGAGATCGGGAACCAGTTCAGCCACAGGCCGAAGAGGATAAGGAGCATCAGCCCGGAAACGAAATCAGGCACGATGCCGAAGGAAACGCCCGCCATCACGATCAGCCGGTCGATCAGGCGGCCGGCATTGAGACCCGCGATGACGCCGGCCCCTACACCAAGCGGCACGAGAAAAATCAGAATAATGCCGGCAAGGGCAGCAGAGCGCTTGAGGCTTTCGAGCACGAACGGCGCCACCGGCCCGCGCATAGACAACGAGGTGCCGAAGTCACCGGTCACGGCCTTGCTGAACCATAGCCAGTACTGGACGAGAATCGGCTGGTCGGCGCCGAGCCGCTTGTTCAGTTCCGCCACCGCCTGCGCGTCGGCAAACGGACCGAGCATCACGCGGCCGACATCGCCGGGCAGGACCTGCCCGGCGAAGAACACCAGGATGCTGACCAGCCACAGCGTGAGGACAAGTGTGCCCACACGCGTTGACAAAGTGCGGCCCGTCAGCATGTCTCGATCATGCCTGGACGAAGGAAACGCGGTCGAGCAGCAGATGCGAGATCGCCGTGAAGCGCACGCCCTCGACCTTGGAGCTGACGATTCGGCTGTATTGCGAGAAGTAGCTGATGATCGCCGGCGTTTCGTCGAGCAGCAAGGTCTGGATCTTGCCGGCAACGAGGCGCTGTGCCTGCAGATCACGCGCCTTCGAGTAATCGAGCAGCAGCGCATCATAGGCCGGGTTGTTGAAATGCGCCGCGTTCCAGGCTCCCGAACTCTTCAGCGTGGCGTTGAGGAAGATGTCGGGAGTGCCGCGATGGCCGTAGTCGGTGATGCCGAGCACCGAATCCAGCCATGGTGAGCTGCCGAAGGTCGCCGAGCCGTAATAGGCGTCCTGCGGCAGGACATTGAGCTTGATGTCGATGCCGGCCTTCCTGGCGAAGTTCTGGATGATCACCGCATAGTCGGGAATGTCATAGGCGCGTTCGGTGGTCAGCGTCACCTCGAAGCCGTTGGGCACGCCCGCCTCGCCAAGCAGGCGCTTGGCCTCGGCAATGTCTTGCTTGCGCTGCGGCACCGATGGATCGGCCGATGGGAAGATCGGCGCGAACGGGGTGTCGTTGCCGACGATGGCGCGGCCCTTCAGCAGGCCCTTGACGATCGCCTCGCGATCGAGCGTGAGCGCCAGCGCGCGGCGGACCCGCTTGTCGGTGAACGGAGCCTGGTCGGTTCTGAGATGCACCTGGTCATGCGAGCTTGCCTGCACGCTGAGCAGCTTGAAGTTGGGATTGCCTTCGATCGCGAGTTCCAGGCGCGTCGTGCTCGGGATGACGTCGAGCTGGCCGGCCTGCAGCGCCAGCACCTGCGCCTGCTCGTCGTCGAAAAACTTGATCTCGACCCGGTCGGGCAGCGCCTTGTCGCCCCAGTAGTCCTCATTGCGCACGAAGCTGGCGCCTTGCTTGGGACGGAAGGATTCCAGCTTGAACGGACCCGTGCCGTTGAAATTCTTCTCGAAATCGCCGGCATAGTCGGCCGGCAGGATCACGGCATTGTAGACGTCTGAGGAGACATAGAAGGGGAAGTTGCTGTTTGGGCCGTCGAGATCGAAGGCGACGGTTTCGTCGTCGACCAGCTTGGCGCCGCCCTTGGACAGGATGCCCTTGTAGGCCGACAGGGCCGACGAGCCGCTGGCCGGATCGACCAGCCGCTCGAAGCTCGCCACAACATCCCTAGCGGTGACCGCGCGACCATCGTGGAATTTCACCCCTGGCCGCAATTTGAAGGTCCAGCGACTGGCCGTCTCGTTTGCCTCCCAGGACAGAGCGAGCTTCGGCTGCAGACCATCCTTCGGATCGTCGAGGATCAGATACTCGCCGACCTGGCTGATCACCCCGATGCTGGCCGGATCGGTCACCGAAACCGGATCGATCGCCTTGGTCGGCTGGCCGAGCCCGACGCGAACCGTGCCGCCGGCAGCAGTCGCGGCGCGTGCGCCTCCAAGCCCCTGCGAGGCGGCAAAGCCGGTCAGGCCGAGCAGTGCGGCGTATTTCAGGAGATCGCGGCGCTTGAGAAAGCCGCCCTGATATTCGTCGACGGCGACATTCCAGATGTCCCCCGACAGGTTGCGAACTGCGTCGATATCTCTGCGTTTGGTCATGTTAAACCCCTGCTCTGAAATGAAGATTGAAAAGCTATGCGACGGGTTCGCCGTCGAGATGGATGCGGTCGACGGCCTGCGGATAGAAGGCGATGAGCCCTTTGATCTTCGGCATTTCCTCTATCGGATCCCGGTAGCTCCAGGCGATGTCCGGGCGCACCGTTCCGTCGCTCAGCAGGCCGGACCAGTAGGAGGCGATGCCCTTGTAAGGACATCGCGTCGTTGTGACGGACGCCGTCAGCCGCTCCAGCCGGATGTCTTCCGCCGGCAGATAGAAACGCGTCGGCAGATGCGTCTCGAACAGCAGAACCGGACGGTGGCTGTCGGCGATTGGCTCGCCGTCGAACCAGATTTGCACATGGCTGGAGCTCTGCAGCACATCGATGCGCGCATACGGGTCTCGAGCGTGGACGAAGACTTCTTCATCCTCCTCGAACCACTGGTCGACGGCCTTCCAGGTGAAGGCGATGCGGCCAGCCAGCGGCGACAGGTTTTCATCCGGCGGCGAAACGAACGCCCAGGCCGCGTTGGCGCTGCGCCTGTCACCGGTATCAATATCCCAATAGGCTGTCTCGCCACCGACCGGATGCGGTTCGCGATGCAATGAGGGTCTCAGCACCGACGGGTCGACCGCTGACGGCGGGAAGAAATAGATCGGCAGGAAATGGTTGGAGCGCAACACCAGCACGTTGCGGCTGTCGGCGATGGTGCGGCCGCCGAATTTGACACGCACGCGCTTGGGGCTGTGCAGGACATTGACGAGCTGCGGCGCGGTGGCTTCGCGGGGCTGCAATCTTGGTGCAACGGTCATGATCGTTCTCCCGGCCTGACGTCAGGACACCGCGCGCGCATTGTCGCGCTGTTCGGCGAAGCGATTGGCTGGTCGCGCCAGGCCGAAGCGGTCGCGCAACGTTCCCGGCGCGTATTCGAGGGGGAATACGCCGCGCCGCTGCAGCTCCGGAACCACCTGTTCGGCGAAATTCACCCAGTCCTCGGGCAGCAGCGGGAACATCAGGTTGAAGCCATCGGCGGCACCCGAAACGAACCAGTCCTGCAATTGGTCGGCGATCTGTACCGGCGTGCCGGCGACGGTCGGCACCGAACCGCTGTTGGCAAGCTTGCGGGCGATCTCGCGCAGGCTGAGATTCTGCTTCGCCCACTGCTTGACCCGGTTGAGCGACGTGCGTCCGCCATTGAACGTGCTCTCGTCCGGCAGAGGCGGCAATGGCCCGTCCGGCGGGAACAGCGACAGGTCCAACCCGCTCCAGCTGGACAGAAGGTCGATGCCGACCTGATCGGGAAGCAAGGTCTGCAGATATTCCTGCTTTTCCCGGCCTTCCGCCTCGGAGGCGGCGACAACAGGCAGGATGCCGGGCAGGATCTTGAAGCTCTCCGGCCGCCTGCCGTGGCGGGCCAGCCGCTCGTTGATATCCTGACGGTATTTGATGCCATCCTCCTTGGTGCTGTAGATGGCGAAGTGCGCATCGGCCTGGGCGGTGGCGAAGTTCTTGCCGTCTTCGGAGGATCCGGCCTGGACGATCAGCGGATGACCTTGCGGCGGCCGCGAGACGTTGAGCGGCCCGCGCACCTTGAAATGCTTGCCCTTATGGTCGATGGGGTGGACCTTGTCGGGATCGGCGAAATAGCCCGACGCCTTGTCGATCAGCAGCGCCTCGTCTTCCCAACTGTCCCACAGCGCTTTGACGATATCGAGGAATTCGGCCGCGCGCTCATAGCGGAATGCATGTTCGATATTGCCGTCGCGGCCGAAATTGCGCGCCTCCTCGTCCATAGCCGAGGTGACGACGTTCCAAGACGCCCTGCCCTTGCTGATATGGTCGAGCGACGCGAACATGCGCGCCACATTGTAGGGCTCGCTGTAGGAGCTCGACGCCGTGGTGATCAGGCCGATATGCTTGGTCACGCCGGCTAGCGCCGACAACAGCGTCAGCGGTTCGAGGCGGGCATTGGCATAGTGGGCAACGCCGCTCTTGACCGAATCCCAGATCGACACGTGGTCGGCGACGAAGATGGTGTCGATCCTGGCGCGCTCGGCCGCCTGCACGAGATCGCGGTAGAACTCGAAGTCCAGCACTTCCCGGCCCGGTGCCCGCGGATGGCGCCACGACATTCGATGATCGCCCTGCGGGTTGAAGAAGAATGCGCTGAGGATCATGTGGTCTCGAGCCATGCCGGCCTCCTTCCAGATCTGCTCCGGAGACCGTCGCGCTGCTTCGGCAGGCGGCGACAATCTCTGCTGATCCGAGAAAGGTAGATTGCGCTCCGGCTTAATCCGAGTAATTTTATAGAGATAATGCGTTGCGAAAGCGGAAGCGATTGCCCTCGATCGCAGCCCGCGAAGAAAGTGGTTTCAAGTCCCCATGTCCTCCTCGGTTCTGAACGTCGACCAGCTGTCCATCGCCTATGACGGGCACAAGGGATCGCATCCCGCCGTCAGCGGCGTGTCGCTGCATATAGGCGAAGGCGAAGCGCTCGGCCTGGTCGGCGAGTCGGGATCTGGGAAAAGCTCGGTGGCGCTCGCCATCCTGCGCTATCTGCCGAAGAATGCCCGCATGGCGGTGTCAGCGCTCGAATTCCAGGGCCGGGAAATCCGCGACCTCTCCGCCGAGCAGCTGCGCCAGCTCCGGGGAAATCACATCGCCGCCGTCTACCAGCATCCGGGCGCGGCCCTCAATCCGAGCATGACGATCGGCCGGCAGATCACCGAAACGATCATGCGGCACCGCCCGGTTCGCCCCGACGAGGCGCGCGAGCGTGCCGCGGAACTGCTCGGACGGGTCCGCGTCAGCCATCCGGAGCGTGTGCTGGATCTCTATCCGCACGAATTGTCCGGTGGCATGCAGCAGCGCGCCAACATCGCCATTGCGATTGCGCTCGATCCGTCGCTGCTGGTGCTGGACGAGCCAACGACGGCGCTCGATGCCAGCGTCCAGTCCGAGATCATCGCCATCCTGCATGACCTTCGCAAGGATCACAAAACCAGCATCCTGCTGATCAGCCACGACATCCATATGATCCGCTGCTCCTGCGACCGTGTGGCGGTAATGCAGGAGGGCACGGTGGTCGAGAGCGGCGCCGTCGGCGATGTATTCGACAACCCCTCTCATGCCTACACAAAGGCGCTCATCGCCTCGATCCCGGCGCTCAACTACACCAAGCGGGACGGAAGACTGGCGGAGACGGACGGCATGCCAGCGCACCCCACAGCCCAAGGCGAAGACGCCGGCTTGCCAAAAGAACGCCGGATCGCGATCGCCTGCAAAGGCATCAGTCATGCCTTCGGCAGCCAGCCAGTGCTGCACTGCATCGATCTCGACATCGGCCAAGGCGAAACCTTCGGGCTGATCGGCGAGTCCGGTTCCGGCAAGTCGACCCTGGCACGCATCGTCACCGGCCTGCAGACGCCCAGCGCCGGATCGGTCGAGCTGTTCGGCAGAACGGTCGCGCCGCGCGTCGAGAAGAGAAACCTTGCCGAACGCCGCGACGTGCAGATGGTCTTCCAGTCGCCGGATCGCACGCTCAACCCGCGCCAGCGGATCGGCAGGATCCTTGGCCGCCCGTTGCGGCGGCTCGCCGGGCTGCGCGGCAGTGAGGTGAGAGCGCGCGTCAGCGACCTGCTGCAATCGGTCCGCCTCGCCGGCGCCACGGCCGAGCAGAAATCGCGGTCGCTTTCCGGCGGACAACGGCAACGGGCGGCGATCGCGCGCGCCTTCGCCGGCGTGCCGAAGGTCGTCGTGCTCGACGAACCCACCTCCGCACTCGACGTCTCGGTCCAGGCGACAGTGCTCAACCTGCTCAACGACCTGCAGCGCGACAAGGACACCACCTATCTGTTCATCAGCCACGACCTCAGGGTGGTGCGCTACATGGCCGACAGAATTGGCGTGCTCTATCGCGGCCGCTTGGTCGAGACAGGCTCATCCGACCAGATCTTTCGCGGCCCGAACCACCCCTACACCGCACTGCTTCTGGCGGCATCTTCCGATGAGGCCGCGCCAAAGCTTTCCGCTTCGGTCGAGACAGAGGCCACCGGCATCCCGAACACGGGATGCTCCTTCGCCGACCGCTGCCCGCTGGTCCTGCCCGACTGCAGAAAGGCAGAGTCGCCCGCTAACGAGGTCGCGCACGGCCACCGGATCGCCTGCTGGCGGCACAGCCAGGGTTTTTGAGCGGCTCAACAGCAGCCCGAAGGCCCGCGGCAGCTCGGTTTTAGCGGCAGGCGCGATGCGATGCCGGGATTGTCGCAGCATTGGAATCCAGCTTGCAAAAGCCATCTTTTGAGGCCAGCCTAGACGGATGATGGCACGCCGGTCGCCAAAACATATTCTTGTCATGCTGCTCGCGGTATTCCTGACCGCCGGGTTCAGCCTGTCTGCCGCTCAGGCGAGCGTCATGTCGGCGAAGATGATGATGACGACTGGCAGCGGCATGCCTGCCGGCACCGGCATGGCCAGGATGGCCGACACCGCCATGAATGGCGATTGTAGCGCGTGCCTCAAGGGCGCCGCCGACAGTGGCAAATCGATGCATTGTCCGCCGACCTGCGTCGCACCGGTGCTCGCGGTGTTGCCGCTCGAGTTCGCGGCGATGACTTTGACCCGGGCATCGCTGCCGTCGGCACTGCCGACCCCGTTCCTTCATGGGCGAAGTTCCTTGCCCGACCCATTCCCTCCCAAATCCACCGATCTCGTCTGACGCAGTTTCAGCCGCCTCGCGGCTGACTTCTGGCGTTTGATTACCGCTGGCGCTTTGCGCCGGCGAGCACACGGCAACTCGACGTCGAGAGGCTCGCCGTCGATCGAGATCGCAAAGGGCTTGAGAGTGAGTATCGATTTCAGTCATTCCATTTCACGCCGCAGGTTTGTCCTCGCGGCGGCGGGCGTTGCGGCGGCCACCGTAGTGCGCCCCGTATCGTCGATGGCATCCGCCGTCGATGAGCGCCGCATAAGGATGGCGCCGGGCCAGGCCATGTTCACCGGCGCTAGCGGTCCGCTTACGCCTGTCTGGACCTATGATGGGACGGTCCCAGGCCCGGTGCTGCGCTTACGCCAAGGCCAGCCCGCCCGTATCGTCGTCGAGAACGGATTGAACGAGGACACGACAGTCCACTGGCATGGCATCCGCCTGCAAAACGCCATGGACGGCGTGCCCGGCCTGACACAGCCGCCGATCAAGCCGGGGACAGATTGCGTCTATGAATTCACGCCGCCCGACGCCGGCACCTTCTGGTACCATCCGCATGCCAACAGCCTCGTGCAGCTCGGCCGCGGGCTGGCCGGCGTCCTCGTTGTCGAGGAGACCGAACCTGTCGCCGTCGACCGCGACCTCCTGTGGTTGCTGCAGGACTGGCGGCTTGCCGACGACGGGCAGATGGCCCTCGGCTTCGGCAGCGCGATGGACGCGGCGATGTCCGGCCGCGTCGGCAACGTCGTCACCATCAACGGCACGGCGCCGGCCGACCAGAGCGCAAGGGCGGGCGAACGCGTCAGGCTGCGGCTGGCCAATGCCTCGCTCGCCCGCATCATGGCGTTGCGCTTCGAAGGCCACCGCCCGGTCGTCGTGGCGATCGACGGCCAGCCCTGTGATCCGCACGAACCGGATGACGGCCGTCTTGTTCTGGCACCCGCCATGCGCATCGATGTCATGATCGACACGCAGGGCGACCCGGGCAAGCGTTACGCGGTGATCGACGACTTCTATGACGGTCTCGCCTATACGCTGACCACGCTTGCCTATGACAGCGCATCGCCGCTTCGGACCCATCCTCTCGACACGCCGCTTGGCCTGCCGCGCAACCCGTTGCAGCAACCCGATCTCGCAAGCGCCGAACGTCAGGAGATCGTCCTGCAGGGCGGCATGATGGGTGGCGGCAAGCTCGCCGGCGTCGGCGGCATGATGGGCATGGCGACACCCGGCATGAAGGGTGGCGCGGCCTGGGCGATCAACGGCATGTCGATGACCGGTGACGGCCACGCCGGCATGGCGCCGCAGTTCACCTTGCCGCGCGGCGCAACCTGTCATCTCACCATGCGCAACGAAACCGCCTGGTGGCACCCGATGCACATCCACGGCTTCAGCATGCTGGTGCTTGCGCGCAACGGTTCGCCGGTGACGCACCGGCAATGGCAGGACACGGTGCTGCTCGCCCCCAAGGACACGATCGAATGCGCTTTCGTCGCCGACAATCCAGGCGACTGGATGCTGCACTGCCATGTCGCCGACCACCAGATGGCCGGCCTCATGACGGTGTTTCGAGTGACCTGATTTTCTCGTCAAACAACGTCAAGACAACAAGGAGAACTGCGATGAAACTGACTTACTCCCTCGCCGCCTTAGCGGTCGCGATCGCCATGCCGCTGCCAGCTGTCGCGGCGACCATCAACGCGGTGATGTACAAGAACCCGCAATGCAGCTGCTGCGAATCCTATGCCAACTATCTGGAACACAACGGCTTCAAGGTCGACATCAAGCCGGTCAACAACCTGTCCCAGATCAGCAGCGATGCCGGCGTGCCGGCCGACCTCGAAGGCTGCCACACGCTGATGGTCGACGGCTATGTCGTCGATGGCTTGGTGCCGGTCGATATCGTCAAGAAACTGCTGACGGAGCGGCCCGCCATCACCGGCATCACGCTAGCCGGCATGCCGACCGGCGCTCCCGGCATGGGTGGCGAGAAGGCCGGCCCGTTCATCGTCTACGCCTTCACCAAGGACGGCAAGGCGCCCACCGTCTACGCGACGGACTGAAAGGCAACCGCGATGTCTGCCGATATGTCGGATTGCCCTGCCCGAACCTGGCTCGCCATGATGTTCCGGTCCTTCGCACGGCCTCGTGTCCTGCTTTTGCGCCATTTCGCATACAAGGACATGAGTTTGTGCTAATATACAATGGCCATGCACCTTCGTGCGTGACCAACCAATGGGAGGATGCAATGAAAACCATAAATCGCAGGTCTGCAATTGCTCTCGGTGTGACGGCCGCCGCGATTACGCCTCTGTTCACCCTGGCGGCATCCGCGAAGGTCAAGAAATACGGCCCGAAGGAAGGCAAGGAGATTGCGCCCGGTGTAAGGGTGGTGGAGGTCGGCACCGGCGACTCCGACATCGCCGCTTACAAGAGCATCGCGATCGTCGATGTGGTGTTTCAGCCCGGAGCGCACGCTTCCGCGATGATGATGGACAACGACATGGTATGCACCATCACTTCAGGCGCGTTCACCATCAAGAAGGCAGACAAGGAATTCAAGCTCAAGACGGGTGACATGTACACCTGCGCCAAGGGCAAGACCGACGAGGCGACGAATACAAGCAAAGAGGTCGGCGTGCATCGTATCGCCGTCCTGATACCTGCGTAGCAGTTGGAGTTCCGGCCGGACAGGCGGCTTGCATGCTGTCCGGCCGTCGTTTGCGTATCGCCGGGTGCTAGCCTCGTCCGGCATGATTGGGCCTACCACAAGCGCCTACGCCATTTCGGGGCGTTTTGAACCCTCGCGGATGGCCTTTTGCACGCCGCGCTGCAGATCCATGAATGCAGGGCTTTCCATCACCTCTTCGCGGCGCGGGCGCTCGATATCGACGTTGAAGGTCTGGGTGATGCGGCCCGGGCCGATGCCCATGACGACGATGCGGTCCGACAGATAGACGGCCTCCTCCACATCATGGGTGACAAACAGGACGGTCAACCTGTGTTCCTCCCAGATCTGGGTGAGCAGTTCCTGCATCTGGTGCCGGGTCAAGGCATCGAGCGCGCCGAAGGGCTCGTCCATCAACAGCATCTTGGGCCGGTAGGAAAGCGCGCGCGCAATGGCGACGCGCTGTTTCATGCCGCCCGAGAGTTCGGCCGGGTAGCGGTCGGCGCTGTCGGACAGCTTGACGAGTTCGAGATGCTCCAGCGCGATCCTGCGGCAGGTCGGGCGATCGTAGCCGGCGGCCTTGAGGGCAAACTCGATGTTCTGCCGCGCCGTCAGCCAGGGAAGCAGCGTGTAGGACTGGAAGACGACGCCACGGTCGAGACCCGGCTGCAGGATCGGCGCGCCGTCGATGCTGAGATCGCCCGCGTCGAAGTCCTGCAGTCCGGCAACGATCGACAGCAGCGTGCTCTTGCCGCAGCCCGACGTACCGACCAGGGACACAAACTCGTTGTCGGCAAGATCGAGGTTGATATCGCGCAGCACTTCCGTGCGCCGTTCGCCCGTGCCGAAGCTCTTGCGGAGGCCGGCGATCCGCAATTCGGGGAAACTCATCGGCTGGACCTCATTGCGAGCGGCCCTCTTGCTTGAACAGCACCTTCTCCAGCGCCTTCATCACCTGGTCGGTGATGAGGCCAAGCAGGCCAAGCAGCAGGATGTAGCCGATGATCGTGTTGGTCTGGAAATAGCGCTGCGACACGGTGATGCGATAGCCGAGCCCCGAAGTCGCGGCGACAAGTTCGGCCAGCACCAGCCAGGTCCATGCCCAGCCCAGGCTGATGCGCAGCGTATCCCAGATACCCGGCAAGGCGCTGGGGACGACGATGCGCGTCAGGATCTTGCGATCCGGCAGGCCGAGTGTGCGCCCAAGGCCGATGAAATCGGTGGGAACCCGTTTGACGTTGTCCATGATCATAAGGACCTGCTGGAAGAAGGTGCCGATGAAGATGATCAGGAACTTCTGCGAATCTCCGGTGCCGGCCCAAAGAATGGAGAGCGGCACGAAAGCGACGACCGGCATGTAGCGGATGAAATCAACCAGCGGCTCGATGGCCGCTTCCCAAGAACGGAAACTGCCAATCAGAACGCCGATCGGTATCGACAGTACCGAGGCGATGAGGAAGCCGATGGAGATGCGATACATCGAGGCTTTGAGGTCCAGCCACAACGTGCCGTCGGCAGCGAGCTTGGCGATCTGCGTCGCGACGCTGCCCGGCGAAGGCAGGAAGATCGGCTTTACCAACCCCAGTCCGGTCGCCGCCCACCAGGCAAGGCCCAGCCCAACGAACACGGCCACCGCGATGATCAGAAAGCGCGACCTGGCGATGGGCACGCCGATCCCGGAGGATCGGCGGCGCCTCGCCTGTTTCGCGATCGGTCCTGGCGCCGGTCGCTCCCCGGGCATCTGTGTCACCACCGCGATCCGGCCTTGATCATTCCGCCGCCTTGACGAAGGACGGGTCGATCATCTGCTCCGGCGTCACATCGGCCTGCAGCAGCTTGGCGTTCTTGGCGGCGGCTTCGACATCGGCGAAGGTCTTGGTGGTGAAGTCGCCGGTGAGCGCCGTCTTGTTTTCGGCCAGCGAGTAGTAGCGCACGCCGTCAAAGGCGGTGTTGAGGTCCTTGACGTCCGAACCGACAGCCTTGGCGATGATGGCGCGGCCGCCGGGCGTATCAGCATTGTAGTCCTTGAGCGCTGCGTCCCAGCTCTTGATCATGGCCAGCACCTGGCCGGGCCGCGACTTGATCACCTCGTCACGCACCACCAGCACGTCGCTGATCAGGCCGGGATCCTCGCCGGCGGTGAACAGAAGCTTGAGGTCCTTGTTCTGCGCCATGGCGACGGTGAGGTACGGTTCATAAGTCACCGCGACCGGCACCTGACCGGCGATCAAGGCGCTGCCGGCATCGGACGCCGGCATCGGGACCGGCTTCACATCGTCGATCGACATGCCGTTCCTGGCGAGCGCGTATTTGAGCAGGATGTCGCTCGTCGTGCCTTCCTCGAAGGCGACCTGCTTGCCCTTAAGGTCCGCGATGGAGGTGACGTCCTTGCCGGCGATGATGGCGTCGGCGGTCATGGAGACGTCGAGCAGCAGCACGATCTTCACCGGCAGGCCGGCCGCAACCATGCCCATCGCCGTGTGGGTGGCGATGTTGGCGGCGTCGAGCTGGCCGCTTGCAAGTGCTGCATTGATGTCCTTGTCCTCGGCGAAGTTGACGATCTGGACGTCGCTCAGCCCGTTTGTCTTGAACAGACCCTTGGCCTCGGCGACATGCCACTGGCCATAGCCGAGCCAGGGCTCGATGCCGATCTTGAACGCTCCTGCCTCGGGCGTGGTGGGAATGGCCGCATCGGCCGCGTAGGCTGCCGGGGCGGCGGCGAGTCCGATGGCGGCGGCCATCACGAGCGCGCGAAACTGTCCTGTTAGGTTACGCATCATCTTTGTTCCCCTTGATGATCAGACCGCTTTTTCTAGCTGAGGTAGCCGGTCTGGTGAGACTGCGGGTTTCTGCTCTTGCGGCACTGTGCCTCGGCGTCTTACCTGCCACTTCATGGTGAAGTGCGAGGATATTTCAGCGTCAGCGGGAGCGGATGTCAAGGCTAAAATACATACATGCATATACAAGTTGGAAAGACTCAATTTCCCACCTTGGCCGGATCGATCCGGTCGAGGAAACCTGTCACCCGATCGGCTCCGGCAACGGGTTCGCTGCCGACCATGACCGCGACTGAGAAGGCAATGAGGGAGGAGACCGGCGTGTGGCTGCGCGCGCCAGCCCGCAGGTTCATAACCAGCGTCGGCGACAGGAAAAGACCGGCTCGCAGCACCGCGCGCCAATCGGCCGGCAGCATGCCGCGCCGTTTGAGCTCCAGCAGCAATGGCCGCCACAGCGCTGTCGCCTTGACCTCCAGCAGGTCGCGGCGGACGAGGCTCAGGTCCCAGTCCGTGTCGACATGGAGCAGATTTCCGTCCAGCCGCGCCTGGGCGCGAAAAGCCTCTGTCGCGGTCGCCGGATCATAGAGCCAGAACGGGTGGGCGAAGATGTTGTGGAACGTCGCCTTCACCTCGGCCAGCAGCGTCGGGATGTGCGAGCCGGCAAAGGCGGGATCGAAGAAGGACAGCTCCGCCCTCCCCGCCTTCGCCGTGTACCAGACATTGGCGTTGTGGGCGTCGCCATGCGCGACCACGCCGCCGGCATCGGCAAGGCGGTCGGGCCGTAAGCGCACAGCCGCGGCATCGAAAAGCTCACCGATGCTGTCGGTGTACTGCTGGTCGTTGATGACGAATTTCAGCCGGGAAAACCGATCCCAATCCAGCTCGGCACCGGGAAAGACGAACGGCTTGCCGACATAGAAATCGGCCAGCCTTCCGCCTGGTGACAAGCGTGTCTCGGCATCGATCAGCCGCTCATGAAACAGCCTGTGGATCGGCTCCGCCGCCACGTCCTCGACAGTGACGGGATGCAGCGTCTCGAGATAGACCTTGAGCAGCCTGGCCGACAGGTCGCGCTCGGCAAGAACGGCTTCTTGCCGCTTGCAGGCATCGTCCTGCCCATCCAGCGCGAACAGCACATCCGAAAATCTTGGATCCGTGCGGCGGCGATAGACAAGGATCTGCTCGCCTGGTTGGGCAGACATATGCACGGGTTGGTCGACCGGCAGGCCGGCGCGCGACAGAATCTCGGCGCGGTAATACTCGCCCGTCATCGCCTCTTCCCGCTCCTCCTGATGGAACTTGAAGAAGTAGGCCTTGCCATCGTCCTCGAAGAAGCCGTTCAACGAATTGAGGCTGTACTTGTCGAAGTTGATGCGCACATTGCGGGGGGTCATCGCGAACAGGTCGCCCAGCAATGCCGCCAGCGCGCTTTGTGCTTCGGCAACATCATGCTGCGCGAGTGCCCGGATCCGCGCCGTGCGGCTCAGTGCCGGCGTCATCTGTCGCTCCTTCCAGCCAGTTCGTTCGCCGAGGGCGAAACCGTTTTCATCGATACATGTATATACATTGGCAGCGGGGCCGCTCCGACTTGCATTCGACCTGCTTCCGTTAGCTGCTTTTTGAAGGTGAATAGCGGCTGCCGAGCGAGTAGCGGCTGCCGGCATAAGTCAGCTTGCTGATCGTCGCCACCACCGCGCCTGTCCATGTCCGGCGGTGCAGGAAGAGGCAGCAGGCGCCGACATCGATGCCCAGATGCCGCGCCGTCTCGGCATCCGCCGGGATGGCGGAAATGATATGCTCGACCTCGGTCACCGGGGTTTTCTGCATGAGGTAGTCATAGGTCGCCGTCTTCGAAAAATCCTGCTTGTCATAGTCGGGGATGAGGCTCGGATTGACGAAGCGCTCTTCCAGTTGCACCGGCAAATCATTCTCGAAATTGACGACGACAGAATGATAGATCGGGACGCGCTTTGCGAACTCGAACGACAGCGCCAGCTCCTTTGTCGGCATGATGGTTTCGAGGACGAGGACTTCGGAACGATGCCTGTTGCCGCGCTCGACGATCTCGGCTGCGATGTTGTTGATCTCGATCAGTGTCGATTGCGGCCGCGGTGGCGCGATGAAAGTTCCCACACCTTGCAGACGGATCAGGAACCCGGCCGAGGTCAACTCTCTGAGCGCCCGGTGAACCGTCATCCGCGACACGCCGAGTGAAGCCACCAACTCATTCTCGGACGGCAGCTTGCGATCCTTGCCCCACCGGCCCGTTCCGATGTTGGCCAGGATGTAGTCCTTCACCTTCTCGTAGAGAGGGCTGGCCGTGTCAGGCAAAGTGACCATTTCCAAAGTCCTTTCCGGCGATTCATCGGAAATCACGACCGCTCGACAGGTTGCCGCATGCGGATGATTGTTTTCAAGCCGTCGCTGTGTCCCGCCAACAGCCGCTCATAGGCAGCCGGAATGTCATCCAGGCCAATCTCCTGGTCGATCAGCGCCAACAGCGGTTCGCTGAGCTCACCTAGCATCCGCACGGCCTCGGGCAGCTCATCGGCAAAGGCGTGGCATCCCAGCAACCCGATTTCGCGTTCGACCAGCGTATTGGGATCAATGTTGAGGCGGCCGTGAAAGATGCCCACCATGGCGATCGTGCCGCCGGGATCGAGAACGCCAAGCAACTGGTTGAGCGCCGCGACGCTGCCGGTCGCCTCAATGGCCGCGAGCAGCGGGGCATTGGCGGTTGCGGCGGCAACGGCATCCCGGTTCAGATCGACCATCGTGGCACCCGTCACCCGCGCCACCCGGGCGCAGCGGCTCTGGTTGCGGTCGGCGACGAGCACGATGCCGGCGAAGGTCCGCGACAGCAGCAGCGCGGCAAGACCGCCGATGGGCCCGCAGCCGACGACCAGCACCGCGCCTGCCGTTTTCGGCAGCCGCCACACCGCATGCAACGCCACCGCCAGCGGCTCGGCCATCGCCGCGACCCGCTCGTCGAGCCCGGCATCGATGATATGCAAGAGCCGTGCGGGCAGCACCGCCTGTTCGGCAAACCCACCGTCGCAGATCTCCCCCACAAAGCCCAGCGACGCACAGAGATGCCGCCTGCCGGCATGACATTGCGCGCAGTCTCCGCACCAGAACCGTGAATCGGCAACCACCCTGTCACCGACGGCGACGCTATCAACGCCTGCGCCGATGGCGGTCACCGTGCCGGCCAGTTCATGGCCGGCCGTCGACGGCGACCGGCTTATCCATTGCCCCGTGCGGAAATTGTGCAGATCAGAACCACAGATGCCGGCGGCATCGACCCTCAGCTTCACCCAGCCCGGATCCGGCGCGCCTGGCGGAGCGATGTCCTCGACACGCAGGTCACCAGGTTGATAAAGTCGAGCAGCCCTCATCGCGATCGTTTCCGCTCAGCCGGCGAGATAGCGGTCGCGGATTTCCGAGACCGCGTTCTCGTGCGAACTGAAGCCCTCATAGCGGGCAAGCCTGCGGGCATGCAGAGCGAGTTCCGGATAGGCCGCCGAGGTGACATAGCCGACCGACGAGCGCTTGACGAAATCCGTCACCGAAAGCGGGCCGTAGGTCCGCGCCCACCGGCTGGTCGGCAGCACTGCATTGGGTCCAAGGACGAAGTTGGCAAGGGTCACCGGCGTATGCGGTCCCATGAGGATTTCGGCCGCCTCGGTGATGCGTCCGAGATGGGCGAACGGCTCCGTCGACAGGATCTCGAGATGTTCGGGCGCATAGTCGTTGATGAAGCGGTAGCTGTCTTCCAGCGATGCGGTCAGCACGATGCCGCCGCGCTTGCCGGTCAGCACCGCGCGCGAAAACTCCACACGCTGCTCGGTCATCCGCGACCAGTGCTCGGGAAGTGCGGCGAGTGCTGCTTCTGCGATCTTGCGGCTGTGCGTCACCAGATAGGCCGAGGAATCTGGCCCGTGCTCGGCTTCGATCAACAGGTCGAGCGCGGCAAGCCCGCCGTCGACGCTGTCATCGGCAAAGATAATCGCTTCCGACGGGCCCGCCGGAAGGCCTGTGTTGATGACCGATGACAGCACGCTCTTGGCCGCCACCACCCACGGGCTGCCGGGACCGACGATCTTGAGTGCGGGCTTCACCGTCTCGGTGCCGTAAGCGACGGCGGCAACTGCCTGGGCGCCGCCGCATTTGTAGACCGTGCCCACGCCGGCGAGACGCGCGGCGACGAGCGTTGCCGCGTCCACCGAACCATCCGATGTCGGCGGCGTCACGATGGCAATCTGCGGCACGCCGGCAATCACCGCCGGCACCGACGTCATCATCGTCACCGACGGGAAAGCGCCCTTGCCGCGCGGCACGTAGAGCGCAACGGATGCGATGGGCGTGTACCTGTCCCCGGCATAGGCGCCCGGCCGGACTTCCTTGAGCCACATCGTCTCCGGCTTCTGCTCCTCATGGAAGCGCCTGATGTTGTCGATGCCGAACTGGATGCTCTCGACGACGTCCCTTTCCACCTTGTCGAACGCCGCATCGAACTCGGCTTCCGACACCTGCAGTTCGCCCTCGGCGACATTGGCCTTGTCGAGTTCCCCGGCGAAGCGGATCAAGGCGGCGTCGCCTTCGTCCTTGACGGCCTGGATGATCGGCCGGACCTTCTCAACGAAGACCGTCAGATCGGCCTCGGCGCGCTTCAGCAGACTGGCGCGCTGGTCGGCATCGATGGATGACAGATCGTGGAAGCTGATGTCGGACATGATTGCTCGTCTCCTGGAACTCTTGGAACGCAATGACGGTTGGCCCGTGGATGGCCATAGTTCTGCGGGTCGACAAGCCGACCGGGGCAAGGATCAAAGCCGTCGAGAGGCTTCACTCAGGCAAAAGTATATACATGTATGTATGATGGTCGCCAGCAATTTTTCCATCATCCTTCCCGTCGAAACTGCGGAGGCAAACCTGCCTCATCAGATCGAGGCGAGAAAGCCGCCATCGACCGGAATGGACTGGCCGGTTATGTAGGCAGCCGCATCCGAAGCGAGGAACACGGCGATGCCGTGCAAGTCGTGGAGATCACCGAAACGCCGCTGCGGGATCTTGGCCAGCATGGAGTGCTGCCATGCCTCGTCGCTGTAAAAAACGTCGGTCATCGCCGTCCTGAAATAGCCCGGCGCGATGGCGTTGACCCTTATGCCAAGCTCCGCCCACTCCGCCGCAAGGGCGCGGGTCATGCCGAGCAGGCCCGACTTCGACGAGCCATACGGCACCGCGGTGGGGATTCCGACTTCGGATGTCAGCGAGCACAGATTGATGATGGCACCAGGGCGTCCGGCGTCGCGCATCTGCCGCGCGGCGGCCTGGGCGCAGAAGAACGCTCCCTTGAGATTCGTGTCGACGATCCTGTCCCACAGCGCCTCGTCGACATCGAGCGAGGGCCGCACCTCCTCCACGCCGGCATTGTTGACGAGAATGTCGAGACCGCCAAGCAGGCTGGCAGCCTCTGCGGTTGCTGCCCGGCAGCGGCCGACATCGGTGACGTCGAGAGCGATGGCGTGCGCCACTCCGCCGGCGGCGCGGATGGCTGCCGTGGTGGCCTCCAGCGAGGCCAGGCTGCGCGCCGTGACCGCGACGTCTGCGCCGGCAGCACTCAGCGCCTCGGCGATGCTGCGCCCGATGCCCCGGCTTGCACCGGTGACAAGCGCCTTCCTGCCGGAGAGATCGAAGAGAGAAGCGTTGCGCATGTGATCCTCCTGATCGGTGTCGGTTTCCGCTTCAGCGTCGAGACTATCAGATCAAGTTGCATATACAAGCATATACAAACTGTTTGGGCTACGGTACGGATGACGAAATCCACCGCAGAGGAGCCCGCCCTTGTCGAAAGCCTCGGATATGGTCCGTACCGAAGTCAACCGCCTGTCGCCCTACAATTCCGGGCTGACAATTGACGAGGTCATGGAGCGATACGCACCGGCCAGAATCGCCAAACTGTGCTCGAACGAAAACCCGCTCGGGCCCAGCCCGACCCTCGCCACGACGATGCATGCCGGCTCCGAGATGTTCCGCCTCTATCCGGACCCTGCCGGGCGCAAGCTGCGCCAGGCGATCGGCGACAAATATGCCGTCACCGAGGACCAGATTATCCTCGGCAACGGTTCCGAAGACCTTCTCTCCGTCATCAGCCGTGCCGTGTTGCGGCCGGGCGACGCGGTCGTCACGCTCTATCCGTCGTTTCCGCTGCATGAGGACTACGCGACGTTGATGGGCGCTACCGTCAAGCGCGTTGTCGTCAACGACGATCTGACCATTAATGTCGATGCGCTGGTCGAGGCGGCGCGCGAGCGGCCGCGCATGCTGCTGTTCTCGAACCCCATGAACCCGGTCGGCAGCTGGCTCTCCGGCGGCGATCTGTCGAGGGTTCTGGATGCGACGAGCGACGAGACGCTGATCGTCATCGACGAAGCCTATGCCGAATATGCCGAGGGCGACGACTATGCGTCGTCCCTGCCCTATCTCGAAAAGCTGGACCGGCCCTGGATCGTGCTGCGGACCTTTTCCAAGGCGTTCGGTCTGGCCGGATTGCGGATCGGCTTCGGCATCGTCGGTGACCCGGAGCTGCGCGCGCTGCTCGACCGCGTCCGCACGCCTTTCAACGCCAACGGCATGGCCCAAGCCGCCGCACTCGCGGCGCTGGCCGACGACGAACACCTCGCCAGGGTCGTCGCGCTGGCCAGGGCGGAGAGAAAACGCGTCGAGACTTTTCTGGCGAGCAAGGGCCTCGACGTCGCCGCCTCCAGGGGCAACTTCCTGTTCTTCAACTGCCGGCGAGATGCTTCCGTGTTCGTCGAAAGCCTGTTGCGGCAAGGCGTCATCGTCAAGCCGTGGAAGCAGCAGGGTTTTGACACCTATGTGCGCGTCAGCATCGGCTCGGCTGCGGAGAACGACCACTTCATGGCCGTTCTGTCGGAGCTGTTGTGAATACACGCTTTGATCGGGATTCGGAACGGACCAGCCAAATTGACCTGCTCCTTGCGGCAGCGAGGTACCAGTTCGGGCACGATGTCACGCTGCGGCGCAATTCGTCGAATGAGGCAGCAGATTTTTTTGAGCTTCAGGCCGACAGCAGGCCTTAACTTTCGCGGCGTGGGTTTTTACATCTCTGGGGTCTGCAAACGATCGACGCTTGAGGAGGCTCCCTTGCAGCAACCAGATGACATCGCCGCCCGCCGATTGGGCATTCTCATCGAGCAATATGTGGAAGCGCGCAAAAAACGATACGGCTATGTGTCGACCGAGCAGGCCTATCGGGCCATCCGGCAGGTCCTCAAACCCGTCATTCCCGACCGCGAACTCGACGACATGGTCGCCTCGCTTGCCGTGAAGAACGGTCTGGCGGTCGTTTTCGACCGCCAAACCAAAGCGTCCGCCGATGACGTAGCTCCGAGGCCAAGCCCCTAGATCGACGCACATCTGCCGGCGCAGGGCGCCATATCAATACGGGGCCAAACGCATCGTTCGGCCCCGCATCGATGTGCATCGCCGGAGGAACCTGCGATACACCTGCGCCGTGGGCCTGTGTGCCGCAAGCCGACGGGCGTGGCGGCTTCAAGCGGCGGTGCTGACCTGGCCCGGCTCGAGGATCGACTTGACCTTGCCGGCCACCGCGCGTCCCAGATCGGCGTTGTTTGCGGCGGTGAAATGAATTCCGTCGACACCGTCCGTGGTGAGGTAATCGCCGGCATTGAGGAAGTCGATCTTCATGAAATCCGCCATCGCCTTGTACTGCCTGGCCAGATCCCTGGATTTTTCGTGCCCGCCGCCGAACATGCCCTCGAACCACGGATCGGGCATCGGGGTCAGCGGCGGCGGCGCAATGACCAGCGCCTTCGGCGCCGGATAAGGCGTGCCGATGCCGCCGGCACTGGTCAGGATCTGCCCGACCAGTTTCGCCATTCCATTGGCGATCTCATAAGGCGTCCGGCGGAAATAAGACTTGGTGTCGTTGGTGCCGAGCATGACAATGACCAGGTCCAGCGGCAGATGGCTGGCGATGGCCGAGGGCAGATAATTGGCCCCGTTCAGGCGCGGATCGTTGGGGTCGTCGAGACAGGTGGTGCGCGCGCTCAGGCCTTCTTCGATGATATGGTAGCCCGCCCCCAGCGCCGCCGACATCACACCGGTCCAGCGCTGGTCATAGGGGTAGCGGTAGGTCGGCGACCCCTCCTTGACCGGAACCCAGCCCCAGGTCAGCGAGTCGCCGTAGCACATGATGTTTTTTGGCGGGGACATCCATGTTTCTCCATCTGTTTGCAATTGTCTGAACGCCGGCGCACTTGCTTTTCGCCGTCTTAAGTCAGGGGTTTCGCACGCGCACTCCGTAGAAGATCGCCGCGCCGAGGATGATGACGCCCTGCGCGATGAGCTTGCCGGGCTCGTCGATGCCGAGCACCGTCATCACCACGAACAGCAGCGCAAAGCACAGCGCCCCGAAGAAGGGCCCCCAGACGCCGCCGTCGCCACGACCGAAGACGACGCCGCCGAGGATCGTTGCCGCGACCGCCAGGATCGGCAGGTCGAGGCCGACACGGACGCTGCCGACGGCGATCGAACCGGTCTGCACCAGGGCCGCGATCGCCGCGATCAGGCCGGCGAGCGTATGCGCCAGGATGACCGTGCGCTGGACCGGCACGCCGGAAAAATGCGCGGCTTCGGCATTCTCCCCGACCGAGGCGACGTAGCGGCCAAAGACGGTCCGCGACAGAAGCAGCCACACCGAAGCGGTCAGCAGGACCCAGAACAGCACCGGCGTCGGAACCGACAGGAATTTCGTGTTGTAGAGGTCGTTGAACAGCTTCGGCACATCGCCGGGCGGATTGCCGCTCGACAGGAACTGCACCAGCCCTACCAGGATGATGCTGACCGCCAGCGTGACGATGACAGCCGACACCCGCCGGCTCCCTATCATGAAGCCGTTGAACAGGCCGATGACGAGGCCGGTGGCGAGCGCCAGCACGACGAAGAAAGGCATCGACGCGCCGGGGAAAGTGCCCGACGAGATGAAATAGTTGATGAGCAGGATGATGCCGCCGCCGGAGAGGTCGATCGACTTCACCCGCATGACGACGAGCTGCCCCAGCACCAGGATGCCGAGCGGGACGATCTGCCTGACGAAGATACCCATGATGTTGAGGTTGAGCATGTTCGGTCGCGCGATCCACAGCGTCGCCAGCAGCACGAGAAAGACAAAATAGGACGGCGGTATGCGCAGCAGGCGCCGGGCGATCGGATTTGCGAGAACGGCAGCCATCTTTTAGAGCCCCATCTTCTTGCGGGATTGCAGCCCGACCACCGCCAGCAGGATGCCGCCCTTGATCGCGGTCTGGACAAAGGGGGAGACGTTGGCGAGGTTCATGCCATTGGCCAGCAGCGCCATGACCAGCGCGCCGATCACCGTGCCGTGCAGGCTGCCTATGCTGCCGGAGAGCTGGGTGCCTCCAAGGGCGACGGCGGTGACGGTGTCGAGTTCGAAAAGCAGCCCGACATTCGGATCGCCCGACACGATGCGCCCGGCCAGGAAGACACCGGCAACGGCCGCGAAACAGGAACAGACCACATAGGCGAGGATGATGTTGCGACGGTCGGAGACGCCGAAATTGCGGGCAGCACTTTCAGCGCCCGAAGCAATGCCGCCGCCAATCGCAAACAGATGCAGCCCGTATCGCGATCCGTAGAGCAGTTTCCACGCTGCCAGGATCACGACGATGCCCCAGAAAACCGGATAGGGAACGCCGAGGAAACTGCCTGAGACGGCATCGATGACGATCTCCGGCACCGTACCGCCGGACACAGGACGCAGGATGCGCGTGATGCCGAGCACGATGTACTGCGTCGACAGCGTCGCGATGATCGGATGGACGTTGAAACGGGTGATCGCCAGGCCGTTGATCAGCCCGATGAGTGCCGCCAGCACGAAGACCGCCGGGATCAGCACGACAGCCGGCTGATCGAGCGCCAGCACCGCCGTGGTGAAGCTGATGACGGAGCCGACCGACAGATCGAGCCCGCCGATGAGCACGACCACCAACTGTCCGATGGCCGCGATGATCAGCGGCATTGCCTGGGCCACCAGGTTGAAGAGGTTTTCGGCCGTGGCAAATTGTGTCGTCTCGACGGTCAGCCACAGCGAAATGAACAAGGCGACCAGCAGTGGCAGGCCCCACAGGCCTTGCCGCGTGTTCCGGCCACTCAGGATGTTGAACAGCGAGCGAACCATGGCAGCCCCCCTAGTGCTGGCGCGCGGAGCCGCCCGTCAGGGCCGCGTCGAGGATCTTGTGTTCCGTCGCCTGCGCCGCCGGCATTTCGGCAACGATGGTGTCGTCGTGGACGACGTAGATGCGATCGCAGAGCCCGATCAACTCGATCGTCTCGCGCGACAGCACCAGCACGGCGCCGCCCTTGGCGGTAAAGTCGCGCAGCAGGTGGTAGATCTCGGACTTGGCGCCGATGTCGACGCCGCGGGTCGGCTCCTCGACCAGCAGAAGATCGAGATCGGCGGCCAGGTAGCGGCCGAGGAGAACCTTTTGCTGGTTGCCGCCCGACAGGGAGCCGACCGGCGCGGACGGCCCTGCCGCCTTTATGTTCATGACCTCCATCATGCGGGCGATGACGTTTCGATACGGCTGCGCCGGCGCGAGTTCGAATCGCCTCGAATGCAATCCGATGGCGATGTTGTGGGCGATCGGCAAAGCGAGGAAGAGCCCCTCCTCCTTGCGGTCCTCGGGAACGAAGCCGACCCTCAGCTGCTGCAAATGGCGAACGCCTGATGATGCCGGGAGCGGCATTTTCAGCGCTTTGCCGTTGACGGAAATCGTCCCGGCGGAGGGATGATAGCGGCCGATCAGCGATCTCAGGAAGCGCTGCTGGCCCTGCCCCTCCAGTCCGGCCAGGGCTACGATCTCACCCTTGTGCAAAGACAGCGACAGCGGCCGCGATGTGTCGGTGATTCTGAGGTTCTCGACTCGCAGGATCTCATCACCCTTATCGCCCGTGCGATCGGGAAAAAGGTCCTGGAGTTCGCGTCCGACCATCATGGCGATGAGGTCGTCGGTGGTGATCTCGGACACCATCCTGGTGCCGACCAGTGCGCCGTCCTTCAGCACCGTCACCGTGTCGCACAGCTCGAAGATCTCCTCCATGCGATGCGAGATGTAGACGATGGCTTTTCCCTTATCGCGCAGCCGGCGGATGTTGCGGTTGAGCACATCGACATCGGCCGCGTTGAGAGCAGCCGTCGGCTCGTCGAGGATAAGCACGCTGGCGTCCGCCTGGATGCAATGCGCGATCTCGACGAATTGCCGCTCGGCTATGGTCAGGTTGGAAACGAGTTGCGACGGGTCGAGCGTGAGGCCGAGTTCGCCAAGCGCCTTGGCGGTCTGGCTTTTCATCGCCCGATAATCGATCGAGCCGAACCGGGTCGTCGGCTCCCGGCCCAGAAACATGTTTTCGGCGATCGACAGATTGGGCAGCAGCGAATGCTCCTGGAAAACGGTCGAAATGCCGGCATCGAGTGCGGCGCGCGGCGATTTCAGATCGAGCTTCTCCCCGTTCATGAAGATCTCGCCGGAATCGGGCTGATGCACGCCCGCCAGGATCTTCATCAACGTCGATTTGCCGGCGCCGTTCTCGCCCATCAGGGCGTGGACGCTGCCCGCCTTGAGATCGAGGGAAACGGAATGGAGCGCCTTGCTCCCTCCGAATGCCTTCGAAATGTGGGACATCTCGATAAGATTGGTCACGAAACCCTCGAACGAACCAAATTCAACACATGGAACGGCCTGCGGGGAATGCTTGTCCACTCCCCGCCAGCCACGGCGCCGTCACTTCTTGCCGTAATATTCCTTGAGCTTGTCCTCGGGCAGTTCGCTCGGCCACCAGACATTGGCGGTCAGGTCGTCGCGATAGTATTTTTTGGCCTTGTCCTGGTCCCATCCGTCGGGATTATAGACATAGCGTTTGTAGAGCTGCTTGCCTTCCAGAAGGGCAACAGCGGCGCGCACGCCGGCCGCACCTTGGGCGGGGCTGTATTCCGGCGAGATCGACTTGAACCCGTCCGTGATCCACTGGCCGAAATAGCCATTGTTGCCCTCGCCCGAAATCGGCGGAACGGGCGTGCCGAACTGCTTGAAGACATCGACGCAGGCGCGCGTCATGTCAGCGCCGGACGACCAGATGCCGTCAACCTGTGGGTTGTTCAGATAAAGCGTCTCGCACAGCTTCTTGGCCTTGTCGTACTGCCAGTCACCATGCTCCTCGGCGATGATCTGCACATGCGTGCCCTTGAGCGACTCCAGGAGTCCGTTGTAGCGGTTGGTGTCTTCCGGATGTCCGGCCAGGCCACGCAGGACCCAGATCTTGCCGTTGTCGCCGACGGTCTTGACCAGCCAGTCGCCCATCACCTTGCCGAAATGCTCGGCGCCGCCCTGGATTTCGGTGGTGTAGGCGTCGGAATCGATGCGACCGGTGTGGAGAATGACGGGAATGCCGGCGGCGACCGCCTTGGCGATGCTGGCATTCGCCGATGTGCTGGTCACCGGCTGCACGATGATCGCGTCGACATGCTGCGCAATCAGGTCCTCGATATCCGCCACCTGCTTCTTCTGGTCGAAGCCGGCATCGAGCAGGATGAATTTCGAGATGCGCTTGTCCTTGGCCGCGGCATTCTCCGCCTCATGCGCCACCTGTACCGTCCACGTGTTTGCGTTGACGCCGAAGTCGCTCATTCCGATGACCCAGGGCGGGTCCTTCTTGAACGCACCGGCCGCGGTCATGCGCGTGTCGTCGGGGCGCGGCGCGACGCCGTCCATCAGCTTGATGTCTTCCGCATGCGCCAGGGACGTCACGGCAAGCGTGGACGCAACTAGCATCCCCAGGCCGACGGTTTTCAGCAATCCTAACATTCAACTCTCCTCCTTGTGGTTGTCCCGGCCTACGAATTCGTATGGCCGGCCGTACGAATGTGTACTGCCGCGAGACGCTCTCCCGATGCATGCTCGTCGTCGCAAACCGACCGATGCACGCGATTCTCCCGTCCCCGAACACATGCGTGTCGAGGCCCAACCCGGGCTGGACGATGGTGACGGTTGAGAACTCCTCCGGCACTTTAGAAGCACAGCGGATTCGCCCTGTCAATAGTTAGTCATGTTGAATGACTATTCCCTTGCTTGCCTTTCACCGCTCCGCTATCCATCATGAATGGCGCTCGCCGGCTTCGGCGCGCTGTCAGTCCCGGCGGGAAAAACATGCGATCAGTCTTGTGCTACGGCGACTCCAACACGCACGGCCAGATCCCCGGCAGGGGGCCGCTCGAGCGCTATGGGCCGGGTGAACGCTGGCCGGGAATATTGCGTTCTCAGCTAGGCCCCGACTGGTATGTCATCGAGGAAGGATTGAGCGGCCGCACCACCGTCCACGACGACCCGATCGAGGGCGCCCACAAAAACGGCAGAACCTATCTTCGCCCCTGCCTGCAGAGCCATGCGACGCTCGACCTCGTCATCATCATGCTCGGCACCAACGACCTGAAGATCCGCTTCAACAAGCCGCCGTCGGAAGTGGCGATGGGGATCGGCTGCCTCGTCTATGACATCAAGGAGCTGGCGCCTGGGCCAGGCGGCTCGACGCCCGAGATCATGATCGTGGCGCCGCCGCCGATGCAGGACGACGTCAAGGAATGGAAGTCCATCTTCGCCGGTGCGCCGGAGAAATCGCGCCTGCTCGCGCTCGAGTTCGAGGTTCTGGCGGACTCGCTCGAACTCCACTTTTTCGATGCCGGCTCGGTGGTGTCGTGCAGCGAAGCGGACGGCTTTCACATCGATGCCGAGGCGCACAGATTGCTGGGCACCGCACTTGCCCGCGCGGTCGATGCCATCGGCTGGAGCCGCTCGACATGAGCAACACTAAAGCCACCGGGCAACGAGCTCCAACCGACGGGGCGACCCTTGCCTGACATGAGGTTCGCACCACCCAATCCATTGCGCATCGCCGATCGCGCGAGCGGGCTGAATGCGTTGAGCGTCCGCAGCTACAATGAGCGGCTGGTGCTGTCGCTGCTGCTTCAGAACGAAGGCATTTCGCGGATGGAAATCGGCGAAAAAACCGGCCTCTCGGCGCAGACGGCATCGGTTATCGTCCGCTCGCTCGAGCAGGAAGGCCTGGTCTCGCAAGGCGAGGCGCAGCGCGGCCGCGTCGGGCCGCCCACCATCCCGCTTTCGCTCAACTCGGAGGGCGCCTATGCGGTTGGCGTCGGCTTGAGCACAACCCCGAGAGAACACACACGAAAACCATTTAAATGGCCCCGGGGCGTCCCCACCGCCAAAACCGCCGCGAACACCAACACCAATAA